>JBBDWN010000080.1:0-25775 GCA_040902855.1 Acidimicrobiia bacterium
CACCACCAATCCCGACGACTGGGCCAAGATCTCGGGCAAGAAGGGCGAGCGGATCGTCTACGTCCGCACGCTCATCGACGGAACCGGGGGCGAAAGCAGGCAGGTGGAGGGAGTCTCGACCGGGCAGTACCTCTGATGGCGATTCGCAAGGTTCTCGGCACCGAGACCGAATACGGGGTCATCATCCGCAACCAGCGGGACTTCAACCCGGCGCTCGCATCCGCCCTCGTCATCAACTCCTACGACGGCCGCCGGGTGCGCGTCCAGTGGTCATACGAGGAGGAGTCGCCCGGCCGTGACGCTCGGGGTTTCGGGCACGAAGGCTTCGGGGTCGCCGACCCGGACTCCGCACTTGTCAACGCGGTTCTTTCCAACGGCGCCCGCCTCTACGTCGACCATGCCCATCCCGAGTATTCCGGGCCCGAATGCTGGGATCCGCTCGAGGCGGCGCTGCACGACAAGGCGGGGGAGGTCGTGATGGCCCGGGCGATGGTCAACGCCCAGCGGACCCTGCCCCACGGTCAGGTCGTCAAGTTGTACAAGAACAACAGCGACGGCAAAGGCAACTCGTACGGTGCCCACGAGAATTTCCTGCTCGAACGGGCAACTCCATTCGGGCTGGTCATTCGCCATCTGATCCCGTTCTTCGTCACTCGCCAGATCTATACGGGGGCGGGCAAGGTCGGGGCAGAGAACGGCCGTCCGGGCACGCCGTTCCAGATCACGCAGCGAGCTGACTTCTTCGAAGAGACGGTCGGACTCGAAACCACTCTCAAACGGCCGATCATCAACACCCGGGACGAACCACATGGCGATCCTGGCAAGTACCGGCGCCTGCACGTGATCATCGGCGACGCCAATCTCTCCGAAGTTCAGACATTCATCAAGCTCGGCGTCACCGCCCTGTTCCTGGCGGCACTCGAAGACGACGCCCTGCCCGAGACCCTCGACCTGGCGGATCCGGTGGAAGCATGCTGGAAGGTCAGCCACGACCTCGACCTGGCGCTGCCGTTGGAGCTGAGCGACGGCTCGACAGTCACTGCGCTCCAAATGCAGTTCCAGTACCTCGAGTGGCTGAAAAAGTATGCCGAGTCCGAGTTGGAGGAACCGGTTTGGAATCAGCTCCTGGACGAGTGGGAAGCGGTGCTCGCTGACCTCGAGCGGGATCCTGCCTCGACCGCCGACCGGCTCGACTGGGTGGCCAAACGGCGGCTGATCGACGGCTACGTCAACCGCGACGGACTCCAGAACGACGATCCGAAACTGCGCGGTCTCGACTTGCAGTACCACGACGTCGACCCGGCCAGTGGGCTATACCACCGACTGGTCGCCGGCGGCCGGATGAGGCGACTGTTCACGGACGAAGAGGTGGCCACAGCGGTGTCGACACCACCCGAGCGAACTCGGGCGTGGTTCCGTGGGACGTGCGTCGACCGGTTCTCCGAGTCGATGGTCGCCGCCAACTGGGACTCGCTGGTCTTCGACATCGGCGAACCGCATCTCAAACGGGTTCCTATGATGGAACCACTACGAGGTTCGAAGGCCACTGTGGGCCCGCTGCTCGACTCGGTCGAGACCGCAGCCGAACTCCTCCAGGCTCTGGAAGGATGAATCATGACCGACCGTGAACAGGCCAAACGGCGCCCCGAAACCGAGGAAGAGGAAGCCGACGAGACAGTCGAACTCTCCGAATCCGAAGCCGCCGACATCGACGACCTCCTCGACGAGATCGACTCCGTCCTCGAAGAGAACGCAGAAGAGTTCGTCAAGAACTACGTGCAAAAAGGCGGGGAGTGAGTTCGCAGCTCATCGTCGTTCCGCGGGCTGGATCGGACGTAGAGGTCCGATCTAACCCTGGGTACGAATGGACTTTCAGTGGCCGACCGAGTCTGGGTCGATTTGGCCGATGGTGGGGAGGTCGGTTGGCATCAGCGGGCGGGGGAGATGCCTCTGCCAGCGCTCGATGTCGTCACGGTCACACACCGGACACAGTTGCACCATCTGGATGCCGACCACCGAGAGTTGAGTCCCGCGACTCCGCTCCAAGATCGCCTTGGGGACGGTGACCAGGTCCTCGCCTTCACACGTCGGGCACTTCGGCGTCAACGATCGGGACCAGGACTGTCCGCAGGAGCCGCAGGTGATCGTGATCTCGCCTTCGGATCGCTCGCCGGCGAGGTCCTCGTCTTCACCGCACAGCGGACAGGCGATGTCGAGTGCCATGACTCAGGCGTCGGGCCAGCAGCGGGGGCAGGGTCGCTGGCCGTCGCGTTCGGCCAGCACCCGCATCCCCGTCACCCCGCGCATGCGTTTCGGTTGGCAGGCGGGACGCGACTCGTCGGTTTCCAAAGGGCGGTGGTAGTGAGGTTCGCCCATGTAGATGAGGACGAGACGTTCTTGGGGGGTCGGCATCACTCAGATCCTCGCGCTCTCACGGGGTAGAGTCGAACTCACTCCAGCCGTTCGCCCTCTTCCGCGGGCTGGATCGGACGTGGAGGTCCGATCTAACCCTGGGTACGAACGGACTTTTCGGTGGTGGGTTTGCGTTCGGTCGTCGCTGGTCGGATCATGGGACCCCGCATCCGTGTTCGACAAGGTGAAACAGATGAGCGACTGGACCCCGCAGAGTTGGCGTGACAAGCCTGCTCTCCAACAGCCCGACTGGCCCGATACCGAAGGCCTTTCGATGACGCTCAAGACGCTGTCTTCGATGCCGCCGCTCGTGTTCGCGGGAGAGGCGCGCGACCTGCAGTCCGCCCTCGGCGACGTCGCTGCAGGAAAGGCGTTCCTGCTTCAGGCCGGTGACTGCGCCGAGTCATTCGATTCGATGGGCGCAGACGACATCCGGGAGAAACTCCGGCTGATCCTCCAGATGGCCGTCGTCCTGACCTACGCCGGCGGTATCCCCACCGTCAAAGTCGGGCGGATCGCCGGGCAGTTCGCCAAGCCCCGCAGTTCGGACACCGAGACCCAGGGTGATGTTGCCCTCCCGTCGTTCCGCGGTCACATCGTCAACGATATCGGCTTCGACGCCGAATCCCGGGTGGCCCGTCACGAACGGCTGCTCGAGGCGTACAACCGCTCGGCATCGACGCTCAACCTGCTGCGAGCCTTCACCAAGGGTGGTTTTGCAGATCTCAGCCGGGTCCACGCCTGGACCCAGGAGTTCGTGGCCGATTCTCCGGCGGGGCGCAAATACGCCGAACTCGCAGACGGCATCGATGCCGCCCTGCGGTTCATGCGGGCGTGCGGACTCGATACGAAGGACGACGCCCGACTTCACGAGACCGACTTCTACACCAGTCACGAGGCGCTGCTCCTCGGCTACGAGGAGGCGCTCACCCGCAAGGACTCCCTGACCGGCGACTGGTACGACTGTTCTGCCCACATGGTCTGGATCGGAGAGCGCACCCGCCAACTCGACGGCGCCCACGTCGAATTCTTCAAGGGGATCAAGAACCCGGTCGGATGCAAGCTCGGGCCCGCCGCAACCGCTGACGACGTCCTCGCGATCTGCGAAGCCCTCAATCCAGAACGGATTCCCGGACGCCTGACGCTCATCACGCGCATGGGAGCCGAGCACGTCGCCGAGGCGTTGCCCCCGATTCTCGAGGCCGTGCGGGATTCCGGCCACCCCGTGGTGTGGGCGTGCGACCCCATGCACGGAAACACTTTTACTTCGGTGAGCGGGCGCAAGACCCGTCATCTCGAAGACGTGATGGCCGAGATCGATGGGTTCTTCCGTGCGCACCGCGCCGCCGGCACCTGGCCCGGGGGGATCCATCTGGAACTCACTGGGGACGACGTCACCGAATGCCTCGGCGGCGCCCATGAGGTCGGCGACAGCGACCTGGACTTCCGATACGAGACGATGTGCGATCCTCGACTCAACGGCCGCCAGTCCCTCGACCTGGCGTTCCGGGTCGCAGAGCTCCTCAGCACCAACCGGCAGGAATCTGCCGTCTGAAGCTTTGACGATGAGCAGTAGCAAGTTGCCGGTTATCGATAACCCGCCGTCTGACCTGCTCGACCGCATCGTCGATGTGGTCGCCGGATGGCCCAGACACCCCCAAGCCGCGGGGATCGCACCCGACCGGGTGTTGGCGTTCGGCGCGACCCTCCGCCTCGTCTGGCCGTGACTCGTCTCCCCGGCGGCGCTTCCTTTGCGTCCCGCACACCACCTACGATGCGGCGGGCATGGCTGGACGATTCGAACGCACATCGCTGACGCCCGGACTTCCAATGGGAGCGCCCTCACCGGGTGCGAGTTTCTCTGACCTGATCGAGACGCTCGGGCTCACCCCGCGCATCGACATGACCGGGGCGAGCCCAGGGGCGATCAGCGCTCCTGAAGGCACGACGGTGCTCGCCGTCCGCTACGGCGGTGGAGTCGTGATGGCAGGTGACCGCCAGGCGACCGAAGGCCACCTCGTCGCCCACCGGCACATCCAGAAGGTGTTCGAAGCGGATCGTCACTCTGCGGTTGCGATCGCCGGAACAGCGGGACTCGCAGTAGAGATGGTCCGTCTGTTCCAAACAGAACTCGAGCACTACGAGAAGATCGAAGGCACGGTGCTGTCGCTCGACGGCAAGGCCACGTTCCTGGCACGTCTGGTACGCCAACAACTCCCGATGGCTTTCCAAGGGCTTGCGGTCGTCCCGATCTTCGCGGGGTACGACCGGCTCACCGCCTCCGGGCGCCTGTTCACCTACGACGTCGTCGGCGGGCGGTACGAAGAGACAGACTTCGGAGCCACCGGCTCGGGGGCCCGCCTCGCAAAGTCCTACCTCCGAACCGCATACACCGACGAGATCGATCAGGACGGTGCGGTCGACGTCGCCATTCGCGCTCTCGTCGCGGCTGCAGACGACGACACCGCCACAGGCGGGCCAGACATTCGACGCGGGATCCTGCCCACCGTCCTCACCATCGACGCTGACGGGGGAACCTGGGTTCCGACGGCGGAAGTCTCGGAGAAGGCCGGGGCGGCGCTGGAGGCGACCCGATGAGCATGCCCTTCTACGTCGCCCCCGAACAACTCGTCAGGGACAAGGCGGAGTTCGCTCGCAAAGGAATCGCCAGAGGTCGCTCGATCGTCGCGATCGAATACGAGAACGGGATCCTGCTCCTCGCCGAGAATCCGAGCCGGGCGCTGCGCAAAGTCAGCGAGGTCTACGACCGGATCGCTTTCGCCGGTGTCGGGAGATACAACGAGTTCGAGACGCTGCGTAAGGCCGGGATTCGCCAGGCCGACGTCATGGGGTATCTCTACTCGCGCTCCGATGTCACGGCGATGGGGCTGGCCACCGCGTTCAGCCAGACACTCGGCCAGATCTTCAGCCACGAACAGAAACCGTTCGAAGTCGAGATCCTCATCGTGGAACTCGGGGCCGCATCGAGCGAGAACCGACTCTTCAAAGTCTCCTACGACGGCACGATGCTCGACATGCGCGACGTCGTCGCCATCGGCGGCAAAGGCGAAGAACTGGAGGCGGCCCTCCGCAGGGGCTACCGCGACGGGATGACGCTGCAAGAGGCCTTCGACCTCGGCGTCACGGCGTTCCGGGAGACCGAACAACGCGAGTCGGAAGGTTGGGAGATCGCCGTGTTGGACGGTTCGAACGGACGCCGCACCTTCCGGCGCGTCGAACCGTCCGAACTCAGCGCCGACTGACCGATAGGCTGCCGACGTGGATCGGCGGATCTTTGGACTCGAGAACGAATACGGCGTGACCTGCACGTTGCGGGGACAGCGCCGTCTCAGTCCCGACGAGGTCGCCCGCTATCTCTTCCGGCGGGTCGTCTCCTGGGGCAGGTCGTCCAACGTGTTTCTCGAGAACGGTGCCCGGCTCTATCTCGACGTCGGGAGCCATCCCGAGTACGCCACACCGGAATGCGACAAACTCGAAGACGTCGTCGCCCACGACAAGGCCGGCGAGCGCATCCTCGAATCCCTCGTCGAGTCGGCCGAACAACGCCTCGAGGAAGAAGGCATTCGCGGCCAGATCTACCTCTTCAAGAACAACACCGACTCGGCGGGGAACAGCTACGGGTGCCACGAGAACTACCTGGTCTCCCGGCACAAGGACTTCCACCGCACCGTCGACGTTCTCATCCCGTTCCTGGTGACCAGACAGATCTTCCTCGGTGCCGGCAAGCTCCTCCAGACTCCCCGCGGGGCGACGTTCTCGATGTCCCAGCGCGCCGAACACATCTGGGAGGGCGTGTCCTCGGCAACCACTCGAAGCCGACCGATCATCAACACCAGGGACGAGCCGCATGCCGACGCCGAGCGATATCGCCGGCTGCACGTCATCGCCGGCGACTCGAACATGAGCGAATACGCCACCTACGTGAAAGTGGGCACGGTCGTCGCCTTGTTGCAGATGATCGAATCGGACGTCGTGTTCCGGGATCTGACGCTGGAGAACCCGATCCGGGCGATCCGGGAGATCGCACACGACCTCGACTGCCGTCGCAAGGTCAGACTCGTCAACGGGCGGGAGCTCTCCGCACTCGACATCCAGTGGGAGTACCTCGACCGGGCGATGCGATTCTCCCGCAGTCCGGGTTTCTCACCGGAGGTCCAGGGTGCGCTCGACCGGTGGGAACATCTGCTGACCGGGCTCGAAAAGGATCCGATGAGCCTCGACCGGGAGGTCGACTGGGTCATCAAGTACAAGCTGTTGGAGCAGTACCGGACCAAGCGCCAGCTCCCGGCAGGCGATGCCCGGCTTTCGATGCTCGACCTCTCGTATCACGACGTGAATCGGGATCGGGGGATCTACTACATGCTCGCCGCCCGCGACAAGGTCGACCGGATCGTCACCGACGAGCGGATCGAGCGCGCCATCGACGAGCCGCCACAGACCACGAGGGCGCGGTTGCGAGGGGCGTTCATCAAGGCAGCCAAGGAGAAGCGTCGGGACTTCACGGTCGACTGGGTCCACCTGAAGCTCAACGACCAGGCCCAGCGGACCGTCCTGTGCAAGGATCCGTTCAAAGCCTTCGACGAGCGGGTGGACAAGCTCATCGAGTCGCTGTGACGGGGCCTTGTCCTCGCGGCCGGTGTCCGATACCTCTGGGCCCTGCATGAAGAACGTCCTCGAGCGGCTCCTCAACCTCCTCGCCTTCCTCCTCACCGTCGGGCGTTCCGTGTCGGCCGACGAGATCCGCCAGACCGTCGCCGGATATGACCCGGAAGCCGACGAAGCGTTCCGTCGGATGTTCGAACGGGACAAGGACCTGTTGCGCAAGATGGGGATCCCGCTCGAGACCATCCTTCCGTCGGGGAACCGCCCCGAAGTCACCTACCGCATCGACCCCGACAAGTACGGGGTGCCCGATCCCGACCTGACAGAAGAAGAGCGGGCGGCGCTCTGGTTCGCATCCCAAGTCGTGCGCATCGGCGGGCGGACGTCTGAGCAGGGATCGTTCCTGAAACTTGGCGGAGCGATCAGCAGCGAGGCGTTGGAACCGCTCAGCGCCGATCTGGGTGAAGAAGCCGACGTGCTCGCCGATATGTACGAGGCGGTCGCCGGTCGGCGCAAGATCCGACTCCAGTACGGCGGGCGAGAGCGAACGGTTGCTCCGCACGGCCTCGGCCACCGCCGCGGACACTGGTACCTGGTCGGTGTCGAACGCAGCGAGACGAAGGTCTTCCGAGTCGATCGGATGCAGCAGGTCGCCGTGATCGACGAGACATTCGATCGTGATCCTTCGATCACCGTCGCAGCCGAACTCGAAGGCCATCCATGGGAGACCGGGAATGAACCGGTGGTCACGACGACCGTGCGCATCGATCCCGATCTGGCGTGGTGGGCCGAACGGCGGCTCGGGCGCAGCGCGCCGACCATCGAGCGACAGGACGACGGGGGAGTGCTGCTCACCCTCGACGTCGCGAATCCTGATGCCTTCGTGGGCTGGGTCCTCGGGTTCGGAACGTCCGCAGAGGTGATCTCGCCCGCCGAAATGCGTGAGCAGATTATCGCCCGCATCCGAGGTGACGAATGAGCCGCACAGCCACTCATCTGACGCGGATCCTCGCCCTCATCCCTTGGGTGATCGCCCACCCGGGTTCGTCGGTGGACGATGTCTGTGCCCGGTTCGGATACGAGTCGACCCGCGACCTGCTGCGCGACCTCGACCTCGTGTTCGTGTGCGGTCTTCCCGGATACGGGCCAGGCGATCTGATGGTCGCGTATGTGGAGGATGATCAGGTGATCGTCGACATGGCCGACTACTTCGCCTCCGCCCCCAATCTCACCGCGGCGGAGTCGCTGGCACTCCTGGCAGCCGGAATGACCGTTCTGGCCTCAGGACAGGGGAGCGACGAACTGGGATCCGCCGTCGACAAGCTCGGTCGGGCGCTGCTGCCGGACGCAGACGAGATGCTGTTCGTGGACATGGATGCCGAGCCGGAACTCGCCGAAACGCTTCGAAAAGCTGCGGTTGAAGGCCGCGTCGTCGAGATCGAGTACACGGGACTGGCGCGAGGAGAGCACACCGTCCGCGACATCGAGCCGTGGACCGTCTACGCCTCGATGGGGAACTGGTACGTGTCGGCGCACTGTCGGCGGGCTGGCGGGGAGAGGGTGTTCCGGCTCGACCGAGTCCGTCGGGCGGCCGTGCGTGACGAGACCTTCGAGCCGCCGTCTCCGCGTCCTGAACCGCCGATCGGGTACGTGGCCACCGAGGACGACGTCGTGGCGACGATCGAGTTGCGTCGAGGGGCCCTATGGGTCCTCGAGTACTACCGCCTGGAGGTCGTCGAACGCTCCGAGGACAGTGCGGTGGTCCGGTTCTCGACGTACGAGCCCCTCGTCGCCGCCCAGCTTCTCCTGCGGCTCGGGCCCAACGCAACATTGCTGGACGGACCCCAGGTCGCCGCCTCCCTTGCCACCCTCCGCACCTCCCTCCTCACCCGCTACTCGGCTTTTTAGCGGGGCAGCGGTTCATTTATGAACCGCAACGCATACCAGAAGCGTTCAGGCGACCCGGGTGGCCGCAGCCCGGACCCGCTCGACCACCGCCTCCGAGGCTTGGAAGAGCTCGTTGTCCCACACCTCCACTACCGCATACCCCTGATCCCGCAGTCGGGAATGCCGCACACGGTCCGCCGCGACGTCGGTGAGGGCGGTGTGATAGCGCTCGGACTGTATTTCGACGATCGTGCGTGAGCGGTCGTGGACGAAGTCGACCCGGGCGGCCCACGCCTCGTCCGCGATCGTCACCTGGCGGCGAAAGTCAAGTCCGGTACGCGACCGGATCAGTTCCATGAACCGCGACTCGATGTTCGACTGCGGCGGGACCCAATCGTCTCCTCGCTCCTCCGCCACCTTGCGAAGTGCGACAATTCCGTCCCGCCCTTTGCGGGCGAGCTCGGCATCGAGATCCGCCAGATCCCGCCCGGTCAGAAGCCCGAGGTTCCAGGCGTTATCCACCGCCCGTGCCAGCCGCTTCCCGCTGACCATCGACGCCAGATGCAGCATCGTGAGGGCCGGAGACGTGACTGGGATCGAGTCGATCCGCGTCTGATGGTTGGCGATCAGCCCGGTGAACTGGTGGACGTTCCACCCGAGGCGATGGTGGTGGCGGCTGACGCGAGTCACGACGACGTGAATTGGCGTGAGCCGGTAGCCGCCGAGACCCCAGAGGGCGGCGGCGGTGGTGTGCGATGCGCTGGCGTCATGTCCGGTCTCGAGGACGGCTGCCATGAGATCACGCTCAGGGGTGGACTTGGACCCGCCCACCGCGAGGACATTCACGTCGAGTGCCTGGAGCTTTCCGGACTTCACCCATCGAGCGACGCGATGACGTTCGAAACCGAGGTCACGCAACTGGGCGCGTGTGATGAGTCCGTGTTGGGTCGATGCGAGATCAAAGATCGGTTGGAACATCGGACCAAGGTGCCGCGCCGTCGGCCCCAGATCCAGGGGTCTGGTTTCTGGTCTGCGTCGCGGTTCACTTTTGAACCGCTGCCCCGCTAAAAAGCCGCTCAGGTTTTGGGGAGGGAGGCCGATGAAAAGTTTCAGAAGCGTCATAGCGGAGTGACAGAGATGACAACCATCAAAACCACGTGCCACGACTGCGGAGACGTCGAGCTGGCCCCCGGCGACCTCGTGCTCGAGCTCGACCCAGGCGAATCGGAAGGCAACTACCGGTTCGCCTGCCCCGAATGCGGCGACACGCAGCGTCGCCCCGCCAACTCCCGAGTGGTGAGCGTGCTGCGTGCAACCGGAGTCGCCTACGAAGTGAAGCGCCAGGAGCCGATCACCGAGGACGAAATCGACAGTTTCGTCGTGAACCTCAATCAGGAGACCAACCCCTTCCGGTTGCTCGCCAACTGAGCACCCACCAGCGTCACCCGCACGAACCGGCCCTGCCGGGAACCTGAATGAGGTTCTCGCCGGGGCCGCCTCGCGTCCGGGCCTCTGGCCTACGGCGCCCATGTCGTAGACTCCTGGCGATGCTCCAAGGTCAGGAGATCTTCGTGATTTTGCTGGTGGCGTTGGTGGTGCTCGGACCGCAACGTCTGCCTGAACTCGCCCGCAAGGTCGGGGGATGGACCGCAGAGTTGCGGAAAGCCGCACGCGACCTGCGGTCCGGACTCGAAGCCGAAGTCGGCGACCTGCGCGGCATCTCCGAAGAGTTCAAAGCTCCGATGAAAGAAGTCACACAGGTGATGAGGGACGCCTCCCATGAGATGGACGAGGTGACCAAGCCCGTCAAGTGGATCGGACCTGATCCGGCCGCCGGTCCCACCGCTTCTGACGCCGTCGCCGATCTCGAGGAGATCGAACGGACCGGTCAGGCTGTGACCGACGAACCCGACGACCTCGCCGGATGACCGCCGCCGCATCCGGACGCGACCAACCCCAGCCGATCCTCCAGCACCTCGAGGAACTTCGCTGGCGGATCGTGCGGGTTGCCGCAGGGATCCTCGTCGGCGCGATCATCGCCCTCGTCTTCAGCGACTGGATCAAAGAGATCATCGAGGCCCCGATCGTTGGGGCATGCAGCGACTGCCAACTTCAGGTACTCGGCGCCACCGAGCAGTTCTCGGTGTTGATGAGGATCGGGCTCTTCGGCGGTGTGATTCTCGGCAGTCCGGTGATCCTGTGGCAGGTGTGGGGGTTCATCTCGCCGGCCCTCACCAGCAGGGAACGTCGGTGGGCGGTGCCGATCATCGCAGCCTGTGTCGCCCTGTTCGCACTCGGCGTCGTGTTCGGATACTGGGCGCTCCCGCGCGGCCTCGCGTTCCTGCTCAACATCTTTCCCGATGTCCGCACCGACCTCCGCATGCTCGAATACTTCAGCTTCGCGATGCGGTTCATGCTGGCGTTCGGGGTCAGCTTCCTCTATCCCGTCTTCCTGTTCGCGGCAGCAGCGGCAGGTCTCGTGTCGTCAGAGCAGCTCGCCAAGGGCCGGCGCTGGGCTGTGCTGATCATCGTGATCGTGGCAGCCGCCATCACACCAACCGGTGACGCGCTCACGCTCGCCCTGCTCAGCGTTCCCCTGTACGTCTTTTACGAGATCACCTACTGGCTCGTTCGGCTGTTGCTGCGCAAGTGACGAACCCGCTCGACGACTTCTTCGAGTCCCTTCCGTTCACCGCCGACCCCTTCCAGGTCGAAGCGAGCGAGGCGGTCGCCCGCGGGGCCAACGTCGTCGTCTCGGCTCCCACCGGAGCGGGCAAGACGCTGATCGCCGACGCCGCCATCCATCTCGCCCGCCAACGCGGCACCAGGGTGTTCTACACCACGCCGATCAAGGCGCTGTCGAATCAGAAATTCGGGGACCTGGGGCGCGCTCACGGCACCGAGCGGGTGGGCCTCCTCACAGGCGACAACGTGATCAACGGCGACGCTCAGATCGTCGTCATGACCACCGAGGTGCTCCGCAACATGATTTATGCGGATTCCTCAGCGGTCGATGATGTCGGGTTCGTGATCCTCGACGAGGTCCATTATCTCCAAGACCGCTTCCGCGGCGCGGTCTGGGAAGAGGTGATCATCCACGCTCCCCGTCATCTGCAGATGGTGTGTCTCAGCGCCACCATCGCCAACGCCGACGAGTTCGCAGGCTGGGTCGAGGAACGGCGCGGCAAGACCGAGCTGGTCGTGACCACCGAGCGCCCTGTGCCTCTCGAAAGCATGTACATGGTGGCCGATAGGGGGGGCGATCAGTCGATTCGCCTGCACCCGATGTTCACAGTGAGGGACGGACGGAGGAGACCGAACGCCAAGCTCGAACATCTTCTGTCACTCGAAAAGGGCCGTCGCCGGCGTTTCCGGACACCCCGCCGGACCGAAGTGGTCGCCGACCTCGCAGAGCGGGGGATGCTGCCCGCCATCTTCTTCGTGTTCTCCCGGGCAGGCTGTGAAGCGGCCGCTCTCTCGATCCTCGAGTCGGGCGTGCGGCTGGCGGACCCCGACAGCGTCCCGATCATCCGCGAGGTGGCCGAGCGGCGCACCGAACTCCTCTCGGATCGCGATCTGGCTGCCCTCGAATACGGACGGTGGCTGGCAGGTCTTGAAATCGGCGTCGCCGCGCATCACGCCGGCATGGTCCCGGCATTCAAAGAGGCGGTCGAAGAGCTCTTCGCCAATGGGCATCTGAAGGTCGTGTTCGCCACCGAGACCCTGTCGCTGGGCATCAACATGCCTGCGCGAACCGTCGTTCTCGACAGCCTCTCCAAGTTCGACGGGGAAGGTCATTCCCTTCTCAAGCCGGGCGATTACACGCAACTCACCGGGCGGGCCGGTCGGAGAGGGATCGACACCATCGGGCACGGAGTGGTCCTGCACTCGCCGTACGTGAGGCTCGATCAGGTGACCAAGATCGCAGAGCTCGGTGCTCACGCGCTCCGGTCCAGTTTTCGGCCCACCTACAACATGGCTGCCAATCTCATCGGCAACTACGACCAGGACCGGGCCGAACAGCTTCTCACGGCCAGCTTCGCCCAGTACCAGAGGGAAGGCGAACAGGTTGCCAGTCAGCGGAATCTGGCGGAGATGGGCGAGCGTCTCGTGGACGAACGTCTTCGGGCCGAATGCGAACGCGGGTCGGTCGAGGAGTACGCCACGCTCATGTCGCGCCGACCGAACCAGGGGACATCTCTGGGCGAATTGCACCCGGGTGACGTGATCGACGTGCCAGGGGGCCACCATCAGGGACGCTACGTCGTGGTGCGCCGGCTGAATCGGGGGACGAAGGGCATGCGAGCGCTGGTGATGGGGACTTCCGGCCGCATGACCACCTTCGGAACTCGCGACCTCGGTGCCGGCGTAGAGAAGGCCGGGCGGATCGAACTCCCGCTGGACTACCGGGGTGGGAACGACCGCAAATTCCAGCAGTTGACCATCCGCCGACTGCGGGGTGTGCCCCCGGCGGCCCAACGATCGCCCCACCGGGTCGAAGTGGATCATCCGGTGGCCGGATGCCCGGACGCCGCCTCGCATTTGCACTGGCTCCGCAAGGCGGAACGAACCGCAGGACGGATCGAACGGCTGCGCTCGGAGCTGCGAAGCGCCGGAATCGGTCTCGTCGAAGAGTTCCACGCCATCACCGATCTCCTGTCTGAGTTCGGATACGTCGACGGCTGGTCCCTGACCCCCCGGGGCACCCGACTCCGCTTCATCTACAACGAGATGGATCTGCTCCTCACCGAGTCGCTCGAACAGGGCGTGTTCTGGTCGCTCACACCTCCCGAGATGGCGGCAGTGGCGTCGATGTTCGTCTACGAACCGAGAGGCGACCAGGAGACTGCACCAGAGTGGCCCAACCCGGCCGTGGCCGAGCGCTTCGACAGAATCCACGCCGTCTGGGAGACACAGACCGAAGGGGAGCGACGTCATCGGCTCAGCCCGTCCCGGCGGCCGGACGGCGGTTTCGCCCGTGCGGCTTTTCGCTGGGCATCGATGGTTGAACTCGAAGACCTCGAATACGGGGCGCTGGCAGCCGGAGACTTCGTACGGGTCAGCCGCCAACTGGTGGATCTCCTTCAACAGATCCGCGATGCGTATCCCGAACTCGCCGAAGACGCCAGAGCGACCCTGCGAGTCGTCGATCGGGGCGTCGTCGCCGCCCAGGGCGCCGGCTGATGAAGTGGATGGTGTTGGTCAACCCCAGCGCGGGGAGACGGCCTGCAGATGTGGGCAGGGTCCGGGCAGCACTGTCCGCCGCAGGCGTCGAAGGAGTCGTCGAACAACCCGAGGGGCGTGACGAGATGTGTCGGACCGCGGTCGCCTCTGCATCCGAGTACGACCTGGCGATCGTCGGTGGCGACGGATCGGTATCGCTGGTCGTCGACGCCCTGATGCACGTCGCACCGCCACGGATGCCCGTGATCGGCATATTGCCGAACGGAACGGGCTGTGACCTCCTGAAGACGTTCGGAATTCCGGGGGACATGGAGACGGCCGCCCGCCACCTCGCCGGACAATCGACCTACCGCATCGATGTCGGGAGACTCGACGGTGCCTGGGGGAGACGGCATTTTGTCAACGTGGCTCAGACCGGAGCGGGGGCGGCGGCCGCCCAGACCGCGGTTCACATCCCGCGTCGGCTGGGTCCCGTTCGGTACCCGGCCGCGTTCGCGGCCCGTCTCGGCCGATTTCCGGTCGCCGACGTCGACCTCGAAGGCGGTCGTGGCTACCACGGTCGCGCACTGGCAGTGATTCTCGCCAACGCCCAGTTCTTCGCAGGCGGGTGGAACGTGGCTCCCAAGGCGATGCTCGTCGACGGGGAGTTGGACGTGCAGGTGATCAACGCCCGCAAGCGGCAGGCAGCCTTGATCGTTCCCCGGATCATCAAGGGCACCCACCTGAACATGCCCGAAGTGCACCGATTGAGCCTGCCGTCTCTGTCGATCCGGACGTCGGTGCCGTGGCCGGTGGAAGTCGACGGTGACTTCCTGGGGTCCACGCCGTTCGACGCACGGGTCATTCTCGGAGCGGTCGAACTCAAGATCTGACCGGATTCGCATCCGCATCGAGTGGACGCGTGGCGGGAATGGGCTACTGTCGCCCCGCGTTGCACTCGCCGGCGCTCTGCCAGCCGACTCGCTCGGACGCCGAACCGACAGATTTCACGACACAGGACCCCATCACATGGCCGATGAAGACGATCCGATCGAAGAACCCGACGACCCAGAAGAGGTCGACGAGGACATCGACGAGGACATCGATCTGGATGAAGACCTCGATCTGGACGAGGTCCTCGACGACGTCGTCGAGGACGATATCGTCGTGGATGACGAGGCCGTCGTCGTCGTCGACGATGAAGAGGACGAGGACGAAGAAGACGAGGAAGCCGATGAGGCTCTCGACGAGCTCGAGGCCGAAGAACTCGAACTTCTCGACGAGGAAGCGTCTGAATCGCTGCTGGTCAACGAAGCCGAAGAGCTACGCGCCATCCGTCGCGAAGAACTGACGATGAACGTGGAGGCGCAGGCAAAGAACGCAGACGAGTTCGTCTGCCAGGCCTGCTTCCTCGTAAAGCGTTCGACTCAGCTGGCCAATCGACGGAAGATGCTCTGCCTCGACTGTGCGTAGCGACCTCGTCACGGTTGTCGTTCCCACATACAACGAGCGCCAGAGCCTGCCGCATCTGGCGGCGGCCGTGCGCCTCCACGGCTACCGGCTGTTGGTCGTCGACGACGACTCTCCGGACGGAACAGGGACGGTGGCTGAGGCCATCGCCGCTTCGGATCCCCTCATGGAGGTCTTGCATCGAGACGCCAGGGAGGGCCTGGGGCCTGCGTACGCCGCCGGATTCGATCGGGTCCTGGCGGGGCCATCCGAGGTAGTCATTGAGATGGATGCCGACTTCTCGCACAACCCGGCGGATCTGCCGCGACTGGTTGAAGCGGTGACATCAGGTGCAGACCTCGCCATCGGTTCTCGCTACGTTCCTGGCGGCGACACCCCGGACTGGCCCCTACACCGTCGGATGCTCTCGCGCGGCGGGAACACCTATGCCCGATTGATGCTCGACATCTCGGTGCGTGACGCGACCGCAGGGTTCCGCGCGTTCCGAGCCGATGCCCTGCGCTCGCTGCCATACCGCGCGGCTCGAGCCTCCGGATACGGATTCCAGGTGGAGATGGCAATGCGAGCACACGATGCCGGTATGACCATCGTGGAACTCCCTGTCATCTTCAGGGATCGCACGGTGGGAACCTCGAAGATGAACGGAGCGATCGTCCGGGAAGCGATGTGGCTGGTGACTCGGTGGGGACTCACCCGTCGACTGCGACTCGGCTCGGCACGGCGGTAGGTTCGACCCGGATGCCACATGTTTCCGCGCGTCCAGCGACCGTCGCCGACATCGGCGTGATGGGGTCGCTGTATGGTTCGCTCGCCGACGAGATGACGCCGTTGTCGCACATGTGGCCGCTGGCCGATGGACTGGCCGAACCGGTCGACCAGGCGCTGCAGGCCCTCCTCGCAGACGATGAAGCCGTGGCCGTGATCGGGACGATCGGTGACCTTCCATTCGGCTTTCTCGTCGCCCGCATCGAAGCGATGCTTCCCCAGGCGGAAGGGCGCCGGATCGGATCGATCAGACTGCTCTTCGTCGACCATCCGGCCCGCGAGGTCGGGGTAGGCGAGGCGATGCTCGATCTCGCGCTCGAGACGCTTCGCGCCCGGGGAGTCACGACGTTCGACGCCCATGTCCTGCCGGGACACCGGCTGGTGAAGAACTTCTTCGAGGCTGGCGGCTTCAAGGCTCGCTCCATCGTCATGTCGCGTTTCGAAAGTGTCTGAGCACCCGATTCCCGGTGTCGGTGTCGCGGTCATCGACTCGGGCAGGGTGCTGATCGTGAGAAAGGATCGCGGTCCGTGGAAAGACCTGTGGGCGGTTCCGGGAGGAAAGATCGAACTCGGCGAGCGCACCGTCGACGCCGCCGTTCGCGAAGTGAAAGAGGAGACAGGACTGGACGTGAGACTCGGTCCGGTGGTCTGGACGGGTGAGGTGATCGGACCGGGATCCCCCCCTGATTGGCACTACACCCTCGTCGACTACGTGGGCTTTCCGACCGGCGGCACGCTCGAGGCAGGCGATGACGTCGCCGAAGTCCGCTGGGTCACGCCCGAGGACCTTTCTCACCTCGATCTCATTCCGACGATGCCCTCACTGCTGGCGACACTCGGACCGTATCTCCGGCCACGAGCGGTACCGTCATAGGCCATGACTGAGACCGTCGAACTCCTCCGCACGCTGATCCGCAACGCCTGCGTGAATGACGGCACACCGGAGAGCGGTCAGGAGATCCGCTCGGTGGAGACGCTCCACGACTTCTTCGGGCAGGCAGGAACCACGTTCGAGACGGTGCCGGGGCGCGTCTCGACGGTCTACCGAATTCCCGGATCCGATCCGAGTGCGCCCGCGTTGACGTTGATGGGCCATCTCGACGTGGTCCCCGTGAGTGAAGACGGTTGGACGACCGATCCGTTCGCCGGCACGGTGTCCGACGGTTTCGTCTGGGGCAGGGGAGCAGTGGACATGCTCAACCTGACGGCGTCGATGGCCGTGGTGTTCAAGCGGTATCTCGACGGAGATGTCCCGAACCTTCCCGGTGACCTCGTGTTCCTGGCTGTCGCCGACGAGGAGGCGGGCGGGCGGCTCGGTGCCCGGCCAATGGTCGAGCAGCGATGGGATCTGGTCGCCACCGACTATCTGCTGACCGAGATCGCCTACCCGCCTTTCCGGCTCGACGGCGAGGCCGTCTACCCCGTGTCGGTCGGTGAAAAAGGGCCCTTCTGGACTGTTCTGCGTTCGCGTGGCCGTCCAGGCCACGGCTCGGTCCCCTATGGCGGGGACAATGCGATGGCGCCGCTCGTCGAGGCGATGGCGTCGCTGTTCTCGACGCCCGCCCCCGTCGTCATCTCGGATATGTGGAGCACGTTTGTTCACGGCGTGGGGTTCGATGAAGCCCTCGCCGCACGACTCGTCGACGCCGAGCAGATCGACGATGCGATCGAAGAAGTGGCGGTCGAAAATCCCCGTCTGGCCGCGTACCTCCACGCCTGCACGCATCTGACGGTGTCCCCGAACGTGATCAGGTCCGGGGTCAAGGCCAATGTGATTCCGGACACGGCGCAGGGAGAAGTGGACTTTCGGGCGCTTCCCGGCCAGGACCGGACCGACGTCGACGCCCACATCCGCAAGGCCGCCGGAAACGCGGCCGATCGTCTGGAGATCATCCCGGTGGCCGATCAGGTCGCCAGCGAATCTCCGGTCGCCACATCGCTGTGGGATTGCATCGTCGACTCGATCGAGTCCCACACCGGAAGCCGACGGGTAGTGCCGACGATGATGCCGGCGGCGACCGACGCCCGTTTCTTTCGCCAGAGGGGCGTGACCGCCTACGGGGTCGGTCTCTTCGACGAGGCGATGTCGTTCCCGGACTTCCTGTCGATGTTCCATGGGCACGACGAGCGCGTCTCGGTCGCCTCGGTGGAGTCCACGACCGCGCTGCTGACAACCATCCTGAGCCGCTGGCGCCTCGTTTGACGTCGACGCTGATCTGCGACCTCGACGGGGTCGTCTACCTCGGCGACGAGGAGGTTCCCGGTTCCGGCGGAGCGCTTGCCCGCTTTGCGTCGGGCGGATGGAAGATCCTCTTCTGCACCAACAACGCAACCCGCACTCCAAGAGAGTCTGCGGACAAGATCCACCGGGTCACCTCGTTCCCGGCCACCGGCGAGTCGGTCGTGACGTCCGCACAGGCAGTCGCCACGCTGGTCGACCCCGGATCATCGGTGTTCGTTCTCGGTGGCCGCGGACTGGAAGAGGCGGTACTGGAGCGAGGCAGCCGCGTGTCGGGGAGGTGGCAGGACGTGGACACTGTCGTCGTCGGGCTGGATCCGGGCCTGACCTACGAGCGTCTTTCGGGTGCGGTACTCGCCGTCGGCAACGGGGCGCGTTTCCTCGCCAGCAATCACGATGCGACCTATCCGACGCCTGAGGGACTGCGTCCCGGTGCCGGTGCCATCGTGGCGGCGGTCAGCCATGCGACGGGAGTCCAAGCCGTCGTTGCCGGCAAGCCGCATGCCCCGATGCGGAAGCTGCTGGCATCACGCACCGAGGGTGCCGTGTGGATCGTCGGAGATCGCGACGACACCGATCTCGCCATGGGGCGGGCAGAAGGTTGGTTCACCGCCCACGTCGCAACAGGAGTCAGCCCGTCGCCGACCGAACCGGTGACGGTGTCGGTGCCCGATCTCGCCGCGCTGGCAGATCAGCTCCTCGAATAGCGACGCCCGCGTTTGAGGATCGCCTTTCGTCTGACCAGGGCATACGCCGCCCCGGCCAGGAAGCCTCCGACATGGGCCTCCCACGCCACCTGGCCGGCATCCGAAGAGATGGCGAACTGGCCGAGCAGCCAGAACCCGAGGAACACCCACGCCGGCACCCGGAACGGCAGGAAGAAGAACGGCGGGATGATGGAGGTGATCCCGGTCGTCGGAAACAAGATGAGGTAGGCGCCCATCGCGCCCGCGATCGCCCCGGACGCGCCGATGAGGGGCACCGTCGAAGTCGGATTGACCGCCACGAACGCGGCAGTCGCGACCACTCCGGAGATCAGATAGAACAGGAGGAACCGGACGTGTCCGAGGTGGTCTTCGATGTTGTTGCCGAAGATCCAGAAGATCCACAGGTTCCCGAACAGGTGGGCGAGGTTGGCGTGGAGGAAGAGCGACGCGACGACACTCAAGAGGATGCTCTTGTCCCCGAAGATCTCCGGAGCGGGAGAGGAGTCGCAGACTCCTGACTGCACTTCGGACGGTGTCAGAGGATCCCCGGTGACGACTTCACAGGCGATCGCGGCGTGTTCGTAGAGAAACGAAACGGCCTCGGATTCGTCGAACGGCTGCTCGGCGAAGAAGGCGTAGAGGCAGGCGACGACGATCAGGCCGGTGACGATGGCGGACCGGTGGGTGGGATTGTCGTCTCGGATCGGGAGCAAGGCCCAGTCCTGTCGTTCGGGTCCGCGATAATGCGTTGCATGGATACCACATCCCACACTCCGATATCCCACACTGCGATTGCCCGCGTGACCGAGCTGCTGGCAGCCGTCGCCCAGGCGGATCCGGCGGACACCGTCGAACCCATGACCGAAATCGCCGAGATGCTTGAGAAGATGCTCGACCAGGGAGACGACGCCTGACCCGTCAGCGACTCGATCGAGAACTGGTGCGAAGGGGGATCGCCAAGAGCAGAGCAGAGGCGACGTCCCTCGTCGAGGCGGGCGCAATTCGCGTCGGCGGAGTCCCCGCACCGAAGGTCACGACGCTGGTCGACCCGGCGACCCCGGTCGAGATCATCGGTCCCCCTCCGAAGTACGTGAGCCGAGGCGGCCTCAAGTTGGAGGGTGCTCTCGACGAATTTGGGGTCGACGTGGCAGGTCGGCGGTGCATCGATCTCGGAGCGTCGACCGGCGGTTTCACCGATTGCCTTCTCCAGCGCGGAGCGGCATCCGTCGTTGCCGTCGATGTGGGCTACGGGCAACTGGATGATCGGCTGGCGGCGCGACCTGGCGTCACGGTCGTCGATCGGACGAACATCCGACACGCCGATCCGGACGCGCTCGGCGCCCCGTTCGATCTCGTCGTGGGAGACTTGTCGTTCATCTCGCTCTGCACCGTCGCTGACATGCTGCGCCGTCTCATGGCGGATACGGGTCACGGGGTGCTGCTGGTCAAGCCGCAGTTCGAGGTGGGGCGCGGCAACGTCGGCCGGGGAGGGATCGTGCGGGATGAGATCGCCCGTCAGGCTGCACTCGATGACGTGGTGTCGTGTCTCAGGTCAGCGGGCCTGGGTACGGTGGCAACCTGCCTGTCGCCTATTACCGGGGCGAAGGGGAATGTGGAGTTCTTCGTGCACGTCAGGCCATCTGCCATCAAGGAAACATCGTGAAAGACATCGGTCTGGTCGTCTCGACTTCAGCCGAGGCACAGAGCTACGCCGAAGAGTTCATCTCCTCAGCACAAAAGGTCGGGTTGACGGCGCGCCCCATCGACCAGGACGGTCCCGTCGACCTCGTCGTTGCCATAGGAGGGGACGGCACCGTCCTCGAAGCGGCGCACGCCGCGGTGGCGCGGGACGTGCCGATCATGGGAGTCAATCTGGGGACGATCGGATTTCTTGCCGAAGCCGAGCCCGATGAACTCGACGAGACGCTGGCGGCTCTCGTCGAGGGCAGGTTTCGGATCGAGAATCGCAACACCATCGAGGTCACCTTGCCCGACGGCACCCGCGGGCTGGGGGTCAACGATGTCGTGGTCGAGAAGATCGACTCGCAAAGACTCGTCGTGCTCGATGTGGAAGTCGACGGGGAGAAGTTTCTTCGTCACCGGGCGGACGGGCTGGTCGTGGCAACGTCGACCGGGTCCACCGCCTACTCCTTTTCGGCGGGAGGTCCGCTGATGGATCCGCGAGTCGACGGAATTCTCGTCACCCCGGTCGCCCCCCATTCCCTGTTCGATCGCTCCCTGGTCATCCCCAGCGACTCGATCGTGACGATCACCGTTGCAGACGACCGCGCGGTGCGTGTGAGCGCAGACGGCCGTGAACTGGGTTCGATGCAGGAGGGGGACCGTGCAGTCATCGGACCGGGTCCGACACCAGCCCGTTTCGTCCGTATGCGCCGGGAGGGATTCCCCGGACGGATCACTCGTAAGTTCCGGCTGGAAGACCGATGATCGACGAGCTGGTCGTCCGCAACCTCGGAGTCATCCGCGACGCCCGCCTCGAATTCGGTCCTGGTCTCACAGTGGTGACCGGTGAAACGGGTGCAGGAAAGACGCTCCTGCTCGGCGCGCTGCGGATGCTTCTCGGAGCCGACGCCAGGGCGGACCTGGTGGGGCCATTCGGCGATGAGGCAGCGGTGGAAGGTCGACTCGTGGCCGGGGAGACCGAAATCGGCGTAGGGCGCCGTCTCAAACGGGAAGGGCGGAGCCGCGCCTACCTCAACGGGTCGATCGCCTCCGCCGACGCCCTCGACGAAGCGACCGCCGGGTCCGTCGAGATCATCTCCCAACACGACCAGCTCACGATCACTCGCTCCGCTGAGATCCGCCGGATGGTCGACAAGAATCTCGACCCCGAGGGTGTTTCGGCTCGCGACGTCTATCGGGTGGCGTGGGAGGCGTGGGGGAGTCTGCAGGCCGACCGACAGGCCGTGGGCGGGGACCGGCCGGCACTCGAACGAGAACGGGTGGTTGCCGAACACGACGCAGCCACGATCCGGGCGGCTGGTCTCACCCTCGGTGAGGATGAGAGGCTGGGTGAGCTGCTCGGTCGCCTGCGCAACTCCGAACAGATCCGAGCGCTCGCTGCGGATGGGGTCGAAACCGTCGAACGGGCCCGCGACGACGTCGGAACGGCCGTCGGGATCCTTCGCCGGATCGCTGCATTCGACTCCGGTTCCCAACCCCTGCTCGACACGATGGACGGGATGGAAAGCCAACTCGGGGAGGCTGCCACCGGTCTCGTCAAGTTGTTGGAAGACCTCGACCTCGAACCCGACGAGTTGGAGCGGGCAGAGGCCCGTCAGGCAGTACTCGCCGATCTGAGCCGGCGATACGGCCCCACGCTGGACGACGTGGTGGCGTTTGGCGAGAGACAGGCGGGGAGAGCCTCCGAGTTGGCGTCACTGCTCGACCGTGCCGACCGGATCGACGGGGACATCGCCGAGGCCCAGCGTCGGTTGAAAGTGGCAGGCTCCGCACTTGCCGATGCGAGACGACGGACCGCCTCCCGGCTGGCCGAGACTGCGCTCACCCATCTCCAAGAATTGGGATTTGCCCGCCCGCTGCTCGACATCCGGCTCGAGTCTGCACCGCCGACGGCGGGAGGCGCCGACACGGCCACCGTCGTATTCGCCTCTGACGACCGGCTCGAGGCAGGACCGGTGTCGAAGGTCGCCTCCGGCGGCGAACTCAGCAGGCTTGTCCTCGCTCTGCGGCTCGCCGGAGGCGCAGGAGAGGCTGGGTCGGTGGTCTTCGACGAGATCGATGCCGGAGTGGGTGGGCAGACTGCGATCGCGGTCGGAGCCAAACTGGCAGCGCTCGCAGAGACCCGACAGGTGCTGTGTGTGACGCATCTCCCCCAAGTGGCGGCGCACGCCGACGCGCACTGGGTGGTCGACCGCAGCGGTGAAGAGGCGACAGTGCGACGTGTGGAAGGCGACGCTCGTATTACGGAACTGACTCGGATGCTCGCCGGACTACCCGACAGCGAAAGCGGACGCGATGCCGCCCAGGAGCTGTTGGTCCGCGCCGGACAAGGCGGGATACAGTGACGCCATGAGCTCCGTTCTTGTCGACCACGAAGGCGTGCGCACGACGCTCACCCTCAATCGTCCCGAGCGTCGCAACGCACTCAGCCTCGAGACGCTCGGTTGCCTCTACGACGCGCTCTCGTCGGTGCCCGCGAGTTCCAGAATCGTGGTCCTCGCCGGTGCGGGCCCAGTGTTCTCGGCCGGTCACGACCTGGGTGAGATGATCGATCGGCCCGCCGACTTCTACGAGGCGTTGTTCGATGCGTGTGTGGCCGTCATGAAGAAGATCCACGACATCCCCCAGCCTGTCATCGCTCGGGTGCATGGCACGGCCACTGCGGCCGGGTGCCAGCTCGTTGCCACGTGCGATCTCGTGGTGGCTTCCGAGAACGCCACCTTCGCGACGCCTGGTGTGCAGATCGGACTGTTCTGTTCGACACCAATGGTGCCGATCTCACGGGCGGTGGGCCGCAAGCGGGCGATGGAGATGCTGCTCACCGGCCAAGCCATCGATGCGCACACCGCCGCCGATTGGGGTCTCGTGAACCGCGTGGTTCCTGCAGGCGAATTGGATGCCGAGGTCGACCGCCTCGCCGCGCAGGTCACCCGATACTCGGGTCGGGTGATCGGGATCGGCAAGGAGGCGTTCTGGTCCCAGTTCGACATGGACGAAGACGGAGCGTACGACCTGACGAAGACCGTAATGAGTGCCAACGCAGCTATGGCCGATGCCCAAGAGGGCATGGGCGCGTTCTTGGAGAAGCGTCAGCCGAAATGGCCGGGGTAGGAGAGTCGATGCGCGACCGAGTCTCGATCACCGAACTGTCCCCGCTGTTGTTTCTCGAACGGTCGGCCGACGTGTTCGGAAGCCGCACCGCAGTCACATACCGCGAGCGGTCGTTGACCTACGGCGAGATGCGGACCGAGACGAACCGCGTCGGTCGCGCACTCCAAGAGTCTGGGATCGGACCGGGTGATCGGGTCGCCTACCTGGTTCCCAACCTGCCCGAGATGCTCATCGCTCACTTCGCCGTACCGCTCGTCCGAGGCGTCCTCGTGGCCATCAACACCAGGTTGAGCGGGACCGAAATCGCCTACATCCTCGATCACAGCGGAGCTTCGATCCTCGTCGTGGACACCGCGCTCTATCCCACCATCGCCGGCCATCTCGAAGAACGGACCGGGCTACGCGAGGTGATCACGCTCCACGATCCCCACGCCGGAGTCCCAGACGTCGACGGCCACACTTCCTACGAAGACTTCGTCTCACGGGGCGACGACACCGAGATCGAAATGAGAGTCGACGACGAAGAGCGGTTGATCTCGATCAACTACACCTCGGGCACGACCGGCCGCCCGAAAGGTGTCATGTACACCCACCGGGGTGCCCACCTCAACGCACTCGCCGAAGTCATACACAGCCGGCACTCCACCCAATCGGTGTACCTGTGGACGCTGCCGATGTTCCATTGCAACGGTTGGTGCACGACGTGGGGCGTGACCGCGATCGGCGGGCGCCATGTGTGTCTCCGCCAGGTCGACCCCGCCGAAATCTGGGACCTCGTCGAATCGGAAGGGATCACCCATCTCAACGGCGCACCCACCGTGCTCATCTCGATAGCGAATCATTCGAACGCCCGGCCCTTCGGGCGGCCGTTCGTCATCACGACCGCAGGTGCGCCGCCCAGTCCGACGATCATCCGCCAGATGACCGAACTCGGAGCGGACCTCGTGCACGTGTACGGACTCACCGAGACGTACGGGCCCTACACGATCTGTGAGATCCAGGATGACTGGTCGGAAGTCGATGCCGACCGGCGCATCAAACTGATGGCCCGTCAGGGCGTCGCCTACATCGGGGCGGACCCGATACGCGTCGTCGACGAGCACATGGCCGACGTTGCCCGCGACGGCGAAACGATGGGCGAGGTCGTGATGCGGGGCAACAACGTCATGGCCGGCTACTACGACGATCCCGAAGCGACAGCCAAGGCACTCACCGGAGGGTGGTTCCACTCGGGGGACCTGGCGGTGTGGCATCCCGACGGCTACATCGAACTCCGCGACCGGGCCAAGGACATCATCATCTCCGGTGGCGAGAACATCTCGACGATCGAAGTCGAACAGGCGGTCGTGTCCCATCCCGCAGTCCTCGAGGCGGCGGTGGTCTCGATGCCCCACGATCATTGGGGTGAACGACCGAAGGCGTACGTCACTCTGAAACCGGGACAGACCGCGAGCGGCGAGGAGATCATCGCCCACGTCCGTGAACGACTCGCCCATTACAAGGCCCCGGACGAGGTGGAGATCGTCGAAGCCCTCCCCAAGACGAGCACCGGAAAGATCCAGAAGTTCGTCCTCCGCGACTCCCTGTGGGCCGAGCACGACAAGCGCATCCACTAGCGAGCGCGTCCCTCCAGGAGCGAAGCGACGTTGGGGGGACAGGCCGGGCTCTGCCCGGCCAGGGGGGCAGCGAGTTCT
>JBBDWN010000081.1:0-3771 GCA_040902855.1 Acidimicrobiia bacterium
CGGAAGGGGCAAAGAGGCCCGACGACCGGACTGAGCCGGCTCAGCGTTCGCGGCGGTGGACTTCGCCTTGGCCGGCGAGGTGGGCGCGGATGGTGCCTCCGAGGTAGATGGAGCCGGCGACGAGCACCGAACCTTCGTCTCCTGCCAGGGCCCGGGCGACTTCGATCGCCTCGGTGGGGTCGTCGACGGCGCCGACTTCGACGTCGACGTGCGGGGCGAGGAGGGCGGCGAGTTCGGTGGCCGGGATCGCCCGGGGAGTGTCGACGGCGGTGGCGACGATCCGTATGACCCGGTCTTTGACAGATCCGATCATGGAGACGACGTCCTTGTCTTCCATGGCGCCGAGAACCAACACCCACTTGGTGTTGGCGAATTCTTCGGCCAGGGCGTGGGAGAGTATCTCGAAGCCGGGAGCGTTGTGGGCGGCGTCGATCATCACCAAGGGTTTGGCCGCCACCGGTTCCATCCGTCCTGGCGCACTGAAGGCAGCTGCCCCGTCGATGACTGCCTCGTGATCCAGTTCGCGTCCGGTCAGCGCCTCGGTAGCCGCCAAGGCGACAGCCAGGTTGACGGTCTGGAACCGTCCGTGGACCGGCAGGTAGATGTCCTCGTACAGACCGTGCAGTCCCTGGATGTCGAGATTCCATCCGCCGAGGGCGGGGCTGGCGCCTTCGATCGAGAAGTCCGACCCGTACACATGGGCGTTGATTCCGAGTCGGGCGGCGGTGCGACGGGCGAGGCGCTCGATGTTCTGGGGGAGCGGCCCGGTGATGAGGACGGCGCCTTCTTCGACGATGGCCAGCTTTTCTTCGGCGATCAGTTCGACGGTGTCGCCCAGATATTCGGTGTGTTCGAGTCCGACGCTGGTGAGCACGGCAACCTGGCCGTGGACGGCGTTGGTGGCGTCGAGGCGGCCACCGAGTCCCACCTCGATGACGGCGGCGTCGACCGCCTGGTCGGCGAACCAGGCGACGGCGAGTGCGGCGGTGAGTTCGAAGTAGGTGAGGGTCTCCCGCTGTTCGAAGATGTCGGCGAAGGCCTTCACGTCTTGGACCGCCTGGATGAAGGCGGCTTCGTCGGGGTTGACGCCGTTGATGGCGAAGCGTTCTTCGACCCGTTCGAGATGCGGCGAGATGAAGGTGCCGGTGCTGAGACCGTGGGCAACGCAGAGCAGCGTCGCCATCCGGGTGACAGACGTCTTGCCGTTGGTTCCGGCGACGTGGATGATCGGATATGCCTGTTCGGGGTTGCCCATGAGGTCGAGCAGTGCGGTGATCCGGTCGAGCCCAGGAACCACGCCCCGTCCGATGTGGGCGTCGAGGTAGGCGACGGCGTCGGCGTAGTTCACAGGGCGGCGCGCTGGGACCGCAGCTTGTCCAGCAGGCCCTCGAATTCGGCCTTCTTGGCTCGTTCTTTGGCGACGATGTCGTCTGGCGCCTTCTCCATGAACCCGGCGTTGTCGAGCTTCTTGTCGACTTTGGCGAGGTCTGCCTCGGCGGTGGCGATGGCCTTTTCGATCCGGGCACGTTCGGCGTCGAGGTCGACGACACCTTCCAGGGCGATGAAGCCCTGCACGCCTTTGGTCACGATCCGGGTGTGCCCGGTCGCGGGGGCGCCCTCGACGGTGGAGAGTTCGGCGGCTGCGAGCTTGCTGACGATTTCCGACGCCCATCCGGCGAGGGAAGGCATGACTTTGACGTCGAGGTTCTGGCGGGGCGAGATCCCCTGGTCGGCCCGGAAGCGGCGGATGCCGGCGATCAGGTCCTGGATATCTCCCATCTCCCCCGGCCCGCTCACGGCAGGCACCTCCGGCCAGTCGGCCCCGGCGAGGAGACCTTCGCCGACGACGTGCTGCCACAGTTCTTCGGTGAGGTATGGCATGGCCGGGTGGAAGAGCTTGAGCAGGTCGCGCATGACGACACCGAGCGTCTGTGTGGTGACCTCGGCTGTGACCGGGTCGTCGAGGGTGGTCTTGGCCATTTCGAGGTACCAGTCGAAGACTTCGGACCAGGCGAAGGAGTAGAGCTTGCCGAAGGCGTCGGAGAACCGGTACTCGTCGCACAGGGCGTCGAACTCGGCGGACACCTCTCCGAGACGTTGCAGCACCCATGCGTCGGCCGGCCCGGGATTGTCCGGATATCCGCCGACTGCGGGGACGGATCCCGGTTCCACGTGGCGGAGGACGAAGCGGGTGGCGTTCCACAGCTTGTTGCCGAACCGGCGAGCACCCGCCACCCATTCCATGTCGAGGGGGACGTCCTGGCCGGGGTTGGCCGCCTGGATGAGGGCGAGACGGAGGGGGTCTGCTCCGTACTCCTCGGCGACGTCGATCGGGTCGATGGTGTTGCCCTTCGACTTCGACATCTTCTCGCCGTTGGCGTCGCGCACCAGACCGTGGATGATCGTCTGGCGGAACGGGACCTCGCCCATGAAATGGATTCCCATCTTCATCATCCGGGCCACCCAGAAGAAGATGATGTCGAATCCGGTGATGAGGATGGCGTTCGGATAGAACTTGGCCAGATCTTCGGTCTCTTCGGGCCAGCCGAGTGTCGAGAAGGGGAAGATGGCCGAGGAGAACCACGTGTCCAACACGTCGGGATCCTGGACGATGTCGGACCGTCCGCAGGTGCCGCAGCTGTCAGGGTCGGTCTTGCCGACGGTGATGTGGCCGTCGGGGCAGTACCAGGCGGGGATGCGGTGCCCCCACCAGATCTGACGGCTGATCGTCCAGTCCCGCAAGTTCTCCATCCAGTGGAAGTAGGTGTTCTCCCAGCGTTTCGGGATGAAGACGTTGCTGCCATCTTTGACGGCGGCAATGGCCGGCTTGGCGAGTTCGGTGACGGCGACGAACCACTGATCCGACAGGTACGGCTCGACCACCGAGTCACAGCGGTAGCAGTGCCCGACCGAGTGCCGGTGTTCTTCGACGGCGACCAGGAAGCCTTCGTCCTCGAGGGCGGCAACGACTGCTTCGCGGGCATCGAAGCGATCCATTCCTGCGAACCGGCCGCCGTTGTCGTTGACCACCGCCTGCAAGTCGAGGATGACGATCGGTTCCAGGCCGTGGCGCTGGCCGACCTCGAAATCGTTGGGGTCGTGGGCGGGGGTGACCTTCACCGCACCTGACCCGAATTCGGGGTCGGCCCATTCGTCGGCCACGATCGGGATCTCCCGGCCGACGAGAGGCAAGGTGACGGTCTTGCCGATCATGTCCTTGTATCGCTCATCCTCGGGATGGACGGCGACGCCGGTGTCACCGAGCATCGTCTCGGGGCGGGTGGTGGCCACCACGATCTCGCCGGTGCCGTCGGTGAGCGGATAGCGGATGTGGGTGAGCGTGCCTACCTCGTCGGCATGTTCGACTTCGATGTCGGAGAGGGCTGTCTCACAACGCGGGCACCAGTTGATGATCCGGTTGCCCCGGTAGATGTGGCCTTGCTCGTAAAGGGTGACGAAGACTTCACGGACGGCGTCGGAGAGTCCTTCGTCCATCGTGAATCGTTCCCGGGTCCAGTCACACGAGGACCCCATGCGGCGGATCTGGGAGGTGATGCGCTCCCCATATTTCCGTTTCCATTCCCAGGTCTGTTCGATGAAGGCTTCCCGGCCGAGGTCGTGGCGGGTGAGTCCTTCGTTGGCGAGTTCACGTTCGACGACGTTCTGGGTGGCGATGCCGGCGTGGTCGGTACCTGGGATCCACAGGGCGGCGAATCCCTGCATGCGCTTGCGGCGGATGACGACGTCGTGGATGGTGTGGTTGAGCCCGTG
>JBBDWN010000082.1:0-25449 GCA_040902855.1 Acidimicrobiia bacterium
TTCTTGATCGGACAGACGGTGATCGTTGCGGTGTGGCTCGCACTCAACATCCTCCTCGCGACCTTTCGGTGGGACCCATATCCGTTCATCCTGTTGAATCTGGCGTTCTCGTTGCAGGCTGCCTACGCGGCGCCGCTGATCCTCCTCGCGCAGACCAGGCAGGCCGAACGCGATCGAACGATGAGCGAATCCGACGCCAATCACCGAGAAGCACTCGCCGAGGCGGCGGTGGAACGCCAGCAGATCGCCGCACAACAGGCGGCTCGTCTGCAGGAGCTCATCGAGGCGAACACTCGTCTCACCGAGGAGGTCGATCGTCTCACCACCGAGATTCACCGCACCGTCGTACCGTCGTCGTGAAGGGGGCTCCGCAAGTGTCCGAACAGAGTGTGACCTTGACACGGCTTCGTTTTGTGAACCCGGTTCAGCGTCCGCAGCGACCAAGCGATGGCCAGCTCTGCAAGCGCTCGGAACCCGATCCCGTCATTTGCACTAGAGCCATAGTGCAAATTATGTTTGGCTGACCTAACACGGAGGGAAATGGACGCCTTTCTACTGATGTTGCGCGAGGGTGTCGAGGCGGCGCTGATCGTCGGCATCCTCCTCGCCTACCTCAGTCGTCTCGGCCGACATGACGAGAAGAAGTGGGTGTGGAATGGCGTGTGGGCGGCGGTCCTGGTCTCCGTCGTCGCCGGTGTCATCGTCTTCGCAACCATCGGTTCGCTCGAAGGGCGGTCCGAGGAGATGGCCGAGGGGGTGGTGGCAGTCGCCGCGGCTGGTCTGCTCACCTGGATGATCTTTTGGATGGGCCGCAGGGCGCGATCCATACGTCTCGGCCTCGAGGCGCAGGTCGATGAGGCGCTGGCAGCCGACAGCCTCCGCGGTCTCGCCGTGGTGGCGTTCGTGTCGGTGCTACGAGAAGGGCTGGAATCTGCGCTCTTCCTCCTGTCCACCACCGTGGGGGAAGCGTCCGCCGTCGCCAAGTTGGTGAGCGGTCTCGCGGGGATCGCCGCGGCAGCCGCTCTCGGATATCTGATCTATCGGGGCAGCCACCGGCTCAACATTGCGCTGTTCTTCCGGGTGACCGGGATTCTGATCGTGCTTTTTGCTGCCGGGCTGATCGCCAAGGCCATCCACGAGTTCCAGGAGGTGGGCATCCTGGGAACGACTCGAGAACACCTGTGGAATCTGGGAGTTCTCGACCCGGAGACCAGCCTGGCAGGCGAATTCCTTTCCAGTCTGTTCGGGTGGTCACCCAGCCCTTCGCTGGAGATGATATTCGGCTACCTCTTGTTCCTGGTCCCCACACTCCTTGGATTCCTCGCCATGACCGGCAACAAACCAATACGGATCGAGACCCGCACCGGCTGAATGGGCCTACACGGACGTACGGTGGCCCAATACAAACGGGTTCTTCGTAGCCGGGGCGAAGGACCATGACCTTGGTGTGGCCCGTCAGATGGCAGCAGTTCTGGGAAGGGGGCTCTGGTCCCGTCGCGGTTTGTCGGGTCGTACACCGAGGCGACGATCAGGCTTCCTTCCTTCAGTCCTCGCGTCTCACCGAGCATGTCGCCTACTCCCGTGTGTCGACGACGGCAGGCCAACCCGACCGCGATTCGCGTCAGGGGATCCGACTCACATCGCCGCAGGTGCCGACAAGCATTCCAGGCACTGCGTCATCTTCCGGTGCCCATCGTCAAAGGCCCCCTCAGCAGTCAGTCCGTATCCATCGATGGTGACACCGTCAGATCCCCTCATCCGCCAGGAGACCGCCGGATTCTCGAAGTCGCTGATGTCGTCGACCTGTACTTCGTGGACGAGTCCATCGCCTTCGACCCGACCCTGCTCCGAGTCGTCGCGAACGGTGGCCTTTATCTGGACCCTGGTGCCGTCCAAGTCCCCGTGAGTGTCGGTGGTGAGGGTGGCGTTTCCAGGGTTCAGACGGGATGCGATAATGGCTTGGATCTCCTCGGCGATGTCTGCCGCCGTCGGGTTGTCCTGGATCGCCTGGAAGTCGATCGTGCGCATGTCGTTGTTCTCCCAATCGATCGAGGTCAGGTCGACGGTCGCCCAGTCGATGATGTCGGAACCATCCTCGTCGCCGGCGACTCCTCTGAACCGGCCACCTCACCCGAATCCGACGCTCCGCACCCCGCCAGGATGAGTGCGGACACGACGGCAACACAGACCAAAAACGATCGCGAAGACATTGCTGATTCCCCTTCCTTCGCTGCAGTCCTAGGCGGGCCTACTGTCAACGAACCCCGCGACGAGAGGCGTGCGCGCCCCTGCTGCCTCAGTTGTGCTGAGGAAATCCCAGGTCGACGCCGCGGTGGATCGGGTCGGGCCAGCGGCTGATGATCGTCTTCGGGCGGGTGTAGAACTGGATGCCTTCGGGTCCGTAGATCGCCGACTGTCCGAAGATCGAGTCCTTCCAACCGCCAAAGCTGTAGAAGGAGAGCGGTACGGGGATGGGAACGTTGATCCCGACCATCCCCACCTGGATCTCGTTCTGGAACTTGCGAGCAGCACCGCCGTCGTTGGTGAAAACCGCGGTTCCGTTGCCGTACGGGTTCCGGTTGATGAGGTCGATCGCTTCGGAATAGCTGTCCAGCCGCACTACCGAGAGCACGGGACCGAAAATCTCGTCGGTGTAGATCGACATGTTCGGCTTCACCTGGTCGAACAGCGTCGGCCCGAAGAAGAAGCCCTCCTCGTGATCGGCCACGATCAGGTCCCGTCCGTCCTCGAGCAGCGTTGCGCCCTCGCTCTCCCCGGCGTCGACGTAACCCTTCACCCGGTCCCGGTGGGCGGCGGTGACGAGTGGGCCCATCTCGGCGCCTTCCATGTCACCGGGACCGACGACCAGGGCGGACATCCGCTGACGGATCAGTGGGACGAGTTTGTCCGCCGCGTCACCCACCGAAACGATGACCGAGATGGCCATGCAACGCTCTCCGGCCGACCCGTAGCCGGCGGAAACGGCGGCATCCGCCGCCAGGTCCATGTCGGCGTCTGGGAGGACGACCATGTGGTTCTTGGCGCCGCCCAGCGCCTGCACCCGTTTGCCGGCCTTGGTCCCCCGCTCCCAGATCGCACGAGCCACGGGAGTGGACCCCACGAAACTGACTGCGGCGACACCAGGGTGATCCAGCAATGCGTCGACCGCCGTCTTGTCACCGTGGACGACGTTGAAAACCCCGTCGGGAAGCCCGGCCTCGGCGAAGAGCTCCGCCGCCAGTTGGCTTACTCCCGGATCCTTCTCCGACGGCTTCAACACAAAGGTGTTCCCGCACGCGATGGCGACCGGGTACATCCACATCGGGACCATCACCGGGAAGTTGAAGGGCGTGATACCCGCCACCACCCCGAGCGGCTGACGCAGGTTGTAGGTGTCGACCCCGTTGGAGACCTGCTCGGAATACTCGCCCTTGAGCAGGTGGGCGATGTTGGTGACGAACTCGATCACTTCGAGTCCGCGCTGCACCTCACCGAGGGCGTCGTCGAGAGTCTTGCCGTGCTCGGCACTCACCGCCTTCGCCAGGTCGAGACGGTGGGCGGCGACCAGTTCCCGAAAGGCGAACATGATGTTCTGGCGGCGGGTGAGGGGCGCGTCCTTCCACGTCTCGAAGGCAGCAGCGGCGGCACGCACCGCGGTGTCGACCATCGCCTCGTCGGCAAACGCCACCTCGCTCCGCTGGCGACCGGTCGCCGGGTCGAAGATGGGTCCCGTGCGGGCGCCGTTGACGTGGACGTTCTTGCCGTCGATCCAGTGGGTGAGCAGTTCCATGTCGATCCTCCCGAAGTCTGACCCGAAAGCTACCCGATCCACCGCGGCTCGGCGTCAGGGCAGGTGTGATCTAGGGTCGGAGCATGGAACATCGACCAGCTGACTCGATTCCGTGGGAGCCCGCCCCGTCCGAGCATTTCACCGGATCGGTGCAGTTCGGCCCGATCAGCACCGACGGTCCGGTCAGCATGCTTGGTGTCCGGTTCGACCCCGGGGCGAGAACGGACTGGCACACCCACCCGCAGGGCCAACTGCTCTACGTCGTGTCAGGCACCGGTCTGGTCGGTGACGACGATGGGACCGTCGTCGAATTCGGTGCGGGAGACACCGTCTACGCCCCCGCGGGACAGGTCCATTGGCACGGAGCCACCCCCCGTGGTCCGATGACCCACCTCTCCATCACCACCGGCGGAGCCACCGAATGGCTTCCCCGCAAGGTGACCGACGACGAATACCGTCGCTGACTGTTCAGCCCATCCTCGGAATGATGTCCCGCCCGTAGGCTTCGAGTGTCCCGTCCATGTCGTCGTGCATGAGGTAGATGGCGAACTGGTTCACCCCGAGTGACCTGAGCTCCTCGAGCTTTTCGATATGAGCGGAGGCCGGTCCGAGAAGACAGAACCGATCGACGATCTCATCGGGTACGAAATCGGTCGAGGTGTTGGACGCCTTGCCGTGGTGGTCGTAGTCGTAGCCCTCTCGGGCGGCGATGTAGTCGGCCAAGACACGCGGCACCATGGACTCGTCGTCGGCGCCGTACCGCTTGACCATGTCGTGGACGTGGTTGCCCACCATCCCGCCGAACCAACGCAGTTGGTCCCGCTGATGGGCGATGTCGTCACCGACGTAGGCCGGGGCGGCGACACAGATGGAGAGAGAGTCGGGATCGCGACCCGCATCCTCTGCCGCCTGCCGAACTGCCTTGATCGTCCACGCCGCCACCTGGGTGTCTGCCAACTGGAGGATGAAACCGTCGTAGTGGGTCCCGGTCGATGCCAGCGCCTTCGGACCGTAACCGGCGAGCCAAATGGGGAGATCCCAATCGCGTCCTTCCGCCCACGGGATCGAGAACCGCTTGCCGTTGTAGTCCACCGTTCCTCCGCCCACGAGGTCCTTGATGACCTTGGAGGCTTCGGCAGTGGTGGCCAGCGTGGCCGGCGACCCTCCGATATATCGGACGGCCGAATCTCCCCGACCCATCCCGCAGGCCATCCGCCCGTCGGAGATCTCCATGAGCGTGGCGAACTGCGAAGCGATCACCGTCCAGTCACGTGTGCCCGGGTTGGTCACCATCGGGCCCACGATCATGCGCTCCGTCGCGTTCAGCATCAGCGAGAAGATGACGAACGGCTCCTGCCACAGCACATGTGAGTCGAACGTCCAGCCGTGGGTGAACCCGAGCTTCTCCGCCCGAGCGGCATATTCGACCACCCGCGACGCAGGAGGGTCCGTTTGGAGGACGATCCCGAAGTCCATGTCAGATCAGGTACTGGTTGAGGCCGCGAAAGACGAAATCGCCGTCTCCGGGTGAACCGTGATAGGTGTCGTCTGAGATCAGCACCCTCCCGCGGGACATCACCAGCTCGATCTTCCCGGCCACGTCCTTGCCTTCGTATGCCGAGTAGTCGACTCGCATGTGGTTGACGTCCACCGACATCTTGGTCTCGGCGTCCGGATCCCACACGATGATGTCTGCGTCCGAGCCGACCGCGATCGTCCCCTTCTTCGGATACATCCCGAACATCTTGGCGGGGGTGGCAGCGCACACCTCGACGAACCGTTCCAGGCTCATGCGATTCTCCGACACGGCCGCGTCGTAGATGAGTCTCAGCCGTTCCTCCACGCCTGGCATTCCGTTCGGGATCTTGGTGAAGTCGCCTTCACCAAGTCGCTTCTGGGTGCCGAGCGTCGGGTGGTCGTTCATACAGAACGGACAGTGATCCGTCGAGATCACCTGCAGGTCGTTGGTCGCCAGGTACTTCCACAACGACTCCTGGTGGTCCTCCTCCCAGTTGCGAACCGGGGTGGAGCACACGTATTTGGCGCCGTCGAAGCCGGGTTCGGCCAGGTTGTTCCATCCGAGGAACAGGTACTGGGGACAGGTCTCGCCGAAGACGTTCGAACCCCGATCGCGCGCAGCCGCCACCTCTGCCACGGCCTCCTTGGCGGACATGTGGACCACGTAGAGCGGACAACCGGCCAGTTCGGCATAGGCGATGGCCCGATGAGTGGCCTCCGCCTCGGTGATGGGGGGGCGGGTGATCGAGTGATAGATCGGGTCGGTCTCGCCGCGCTGGATGGCCTGTTCGCGCAGCACGTCGATGACGATGCCGTTCTCGGCGTGCATCATGATCGTCCCGCCGTTCTCCGAGGCCTTCTGCATCGCCCGGAAGATCTGTCCGTCGTCGGAGTACAGGACGCCGGGGTAGGCCATGAACAGCTTGAAGCTGGTGACCCCCTCCCCCATCAGGATGTCCATCTCCTTGAGGGTCTGTTCGTTCACGTCCGAGACGATCATGTGGAAGCCGTAGTCGATGGCGCACCGCCCGTCGGATTTGGCCCGCCATGCCTCGTAGCCGTCCATGATCGGCTCGCCGATCGTCTGGACTGCGAAGTCGACGATCGTCGTGGTCCCTCCCCAGGCGGCGGCCCGGGTTCCCGTCTCGAAATCGTCGGAGGCGAATGTGCCCCCGAAGGGCAGTTCCATGTGGGTGTGGACGTCGACGCCGCCCGGGAAGAGATACTTGCCGGTGGCATCGATGACGCGATCTGCCGTCCATTGATGGGATCCCGGAGCGGCGATCCCGACCACGATCTCTCCATCGATGAGGACGTCGGCCGACATGCGTCCGGCATGGGTGACGACGGTTCCGTTGGTGATGAGTGTGCTCATGTGTCCTCCTGTGCTCGACTGATCGCCCTCTCGAGCATGGCGTAGCCTTCGTCAGCCTCTCCCTCGGTGAGGGTCAGCGGCGGGGCAATCCTCAGAACATTTCCGTAGACGCCGCCCTTGCCGATGAGAAGGCCTTCCTTCTTTGCCTCCTCCATGACGGCCGCGGCAGCCGGCGAGTTGGGGGTCTTGGTGCCCGGCTGGACGAGTTCAATCCCCAGCATCAGGCCCTTGCCTCTGACTTCGCCGACGAGTTCGGAACGTTCGGCGAGGCCGTCGATGCGGTTCTTGAGGTGGCGGCCGACTTTGGAGGCGTTCGTCTGGAGGTCGTGTTCGAGTACGTATTCGAGGTTGGCCAGCGCACCCGCCGTGGACAGCGGATTACCGCCGAAGGTCGATATCGAGTTGGCCGGGAGGCTGTCCATCAGCTCCGCAGATGCCACCACGCCTGCCATCGCCAGGCCGTTGCCGAGGCCTTTGGCGAACGTGAGCACATCGGGAGTGATCCCGTGCGCCTGATACCCCCAGAAATGCTCGCCGGTGCGACCCCAGCCGGTCTGAACCTCGTCGGTGATGAAGAGGATGCCGTGTTCGTCGAGGACTTCCTTCATCGCCCCGAAGAACCCGTCAGGGGGCGTCACGAAGCCTCCGACGCCCTGGATCGGTTCGGCGATCATCGCGGCGACGTCACCCGCCGTGGCCACCTCGAGGATGTTGCGCAGATCGTCGACACACGCCGCGGTGAACTCGTCCTCGGGGAGATGCCCGAACGGCGAGCGGTAGGTGTATCCCCCGTGCACGTAATGGACGTTGAAGGGAGACAGCGTCGTCGCCGACCATGACCGGATCCCCGTCACAGCAACCGCCGAATGCGACTTCCCGTGATAGCTCCCGCGGATCGCCAGGATCTGGTTCGACTTCCTCTTCTGGGTGACCAGCATGAGGGCGGCGTCGTTCGCCTCGGTCCCGGAGTTCGTGAAGAACACCTTGGCGTCTGGGATCCCGGAGAGTTCCGCCACCTTCTCGGCCAGCGCGATCTGGCTCTCGATGAGATACAGCGTGGAGGTGTGGAGCATCTTGTCGGCTTGCGCCTTGATCGCCGCCACGATCTCGGGGACGTTGTAGCCCGACATCGTGGTGAGTATCCCTCCGAAGAAGTCGAGATAGCGCCTTCCCTCGGCGTCGGTCACGTACCTCCCGTCGCCCTCCACGATCGAGATCGGCTCTTCGTAATAGAGCGCCATCCACGACGGCAGCACGTTGCGATGTCGTGCCAGCAACTCGGCATGTGTTCCCATGTGCGCCTCCTCAGGGTGCGACGAGGTCGCCGTACTGGTCGGGACGACGATCGCGGAAGAACGCCCACTGCTTGCGGACGTCGTCGATCATGTCCATTTCGAGATCCCGCACGACCAGTTCCTCTTCCGTGTCAGACGCCACATCGCCCACGTACTGACCGCGGGGGTTGACGAAGTAGCTGGACCCGTAGAAGTCGTTGTCGCCGTACGGCTCCTTGCCGATCCGGTTGATGGCTCCGATGAAGTATTCGTTGGCGACCGCAGAGGCGGGCTGTTCGAGACCCCAGAGGTACATCGACAGGCCTCGACTGGTGGCGGACGGGTTGAAGACGATCTTGGCCCCGTTGAGTCCGAGCGCCCGCCAGCCTTCGGGAAAGTGGCGGTCGTAGCAGATGTAGACGCCGATCCGCCCGACAGAAGTATCGAAGACCGGATAGCCCATGTTGCCGGGACGGAAGTAGTACTTCTCCCAGAAACCGCCCACATGGGGGATGTGGGTCTTGCGGTACTTGCCCAGGTAGGTGCCGTCGCGTTCGATGACCGCGGCGGTGTTGTAGAGGAAGCCGTCGTCCTCCTTCTCGTAGATCGGGACGATCAGCAGCATCTCCGTCTCACGCGCCAGCGCCTTCATCCGGGTGATCGTCGGGCCGTCAGGGATCGATTCGGCGCTGTCCATGTGCTCTGCCTCTTGCACCTGACAGAAGTAGGCGTCGTTGAACAACTCCTGGTAGCACATCACCTGGGTCCCCTGCTCGGCCGCCTGGTGGGTGTACTTCACGTGCTTTTCGATCATGGACTCTTTGTCACCGGTCCACTCGGTCTGGACGATCGCTGCTCGAACGACGTTCGCCATGGTGACTCCTCTCGGTTGGTGGTGGTGGGGCCCACCGGACCCCACCACCAAACGTAACGGCTATTCGCCGCCCTCGTTGAGTTCGACGACCAGACGCTCCCATCCGGAGCCGACCGTGTCGAGTCCCTCGGCGCTCAGGGCCGCCACCGCAGCCTCGGCGTACTGGGTGGTGTACGACCCCTCCGGAATGGCGACGCCCTGCAACTCGGGTATCTGGGTCGTGGCAACGTCGACGGTCTGGGTCCACAGGTCGCCGTTCATGACGCCGATGCCTCCCGGCGAGGGCCAGATGAGCCCGTTGATTTCGTTCATCTGCCACAGCTGATGGCTCCCACCGAGCGTCGGTCCGGCCGCCAACACGTGGTCGACGCAGTCCTGCGGATTGTCACGGCAGAAGATCCAGCCCTTGAACGTTCCGCGCAGGAATGCCTCGATGACATCGCCGTTGCTGGCTGCGTAGTCCTCGGTCACCCAGACGGAGTCCTGCAGCATCGCCGTGCCGACGTCGTTGAAGTCGATCACGGTCAGATCCTCGGGCTGGTACAGCTCACCGGTATCCGGATTCACCGCTTCGAGCACCTGGGCGTATTCGTTGTAGATCATCGCCTCGGCGGCGTCCAGGTCGCGGCTGAGCAGGCCTTCCATGTCGAAGTTCTGGGCCACGAGGTTGACGTCTTGGACGCCGAACGCCTCGATGGCGGCGGTGAGTTCGTACTCGTTGCCGAATCCCCAGTTGCCGACCGTCTTGCCCGCCCAGTCTTCGGGGCTGGTGATCCCGGAATCCGCCCACGACACCATCAAGGTGCCGGAACGCTGGAAGATCTGGGCGACATTGACGAGACCCGCTCCCTCGGTGTTCGACACCAGAGCCTTCGGCACCCAGGCCAGACCGAACTCGGCGCCACCGGTGGCGACGACCTGCTGGGGAACGATGTCCACGGCTCCTTCGAGGATCGTGACGTCGAGTCCCTCTTCTTCGTAGAAGCCTTCCGCCACCGCGGCGTAGTACCCGGCGAACTGCGACTGGGCGAACCACTGCAACTGGACCTTGACCGGCGTCAACTCGACCGGCGCTTCCGTGGTGGTCGTATCCCCGTCATCGGTCTCGGCGACGTCGTCACCGTCGCCACAGGCGGCGACGGTCATCGCCAGCACCGCCAGCAGGACAAGCCATTTCCTCTTTCGCATTGTTTCCTCCATGCTCTCTCGACCGCTGTCGCGGCCCTCATGTACCGGCGAGCCGTCGGCCCGTCGGAAGCTCGTCATTGTCTCGACCGAACCGAGATGTGCCACGGCATCACCCTTCGCTCGACGAGACCGATCAGGACGAACAAGAACACACCGAACGCCGAGGCGAGGACGATCGCCGACCACGCCTCCTCGAATTGGAAGAGTCCGGCCTTGCGTGTGATGTACTGACCCAGTCGGTCCTGAGATCCACCGAAGTATTCCTTCACGATCGCCCCGATGAGGGAAAGGGCGGCGGCGACCTTGAAGGCGGAGAAGAGGTACGGCAGGGATGTCGGTACCTGCAGCTTCAGAAGGACCTGACGCCGGGTCGTGGCATAGGACTGCATCAACTCGAGATGCGAAGAGGGTGCCGAGAGAAGTCCTCGCACGAGATTGATCATGATCGGGAAGAAAACGAGTATCGCGACGACCGAAATCGTTCCCCATGGGCTGAGGAGACCGAACCAGGCGATAGCGACCGGAGCCAGCACCACGATCGGCGTCGAGTTGGCGGCGATCGCCAACGGCATCACGCCTTCCCGTACTCCCCGCCAGCGGGCGGCGGCCATGCCGACCGCGACCGCCAGGACCACCCCGACCGCCAGTCCGGCAAGGGCCGATCCGAAGGTCCCGATCGCCGCAACCCGCAGGACTGGCCATTCCGCCACGAACGCTTCGGCGATCGCCGAAGGCGCGGGGAGGATGAACCCTTGGATCTCGAATGCCCGCACCAAGGCCTCCCACAGAGCGAGCGCCGCGACGAACAGCACCGCCGCCGGACCTGCCTTGCGCATCCGGTCTCTCATGACTCGTCGACCTTCCGCAGCGACTCCCTCAAGCGAGTCAGCATTTCGTAGAAGCCCGGCTCCTCGCGAGTCTCGAAGACGCGCGGCTGGGCGAGGTCTACGTCGATCAGTTCTGAGACTCTGCCGGGTCGAGGAGACATCACGACCACCCGCGTGGACAGGAACACCGCTTCGGGTATGGAATGAGTGACAAAGACGACGGTCGTCTGGGTCTCCCGCCAGATTGACAGCAGTTCCATCTGCATTCGCTCACGGGTCATCTCGTCGAGCGCACCGAACGGCTCGTCCATCAAGAGCAATGACGGGCGGAACGACAGCGCCCGGGCGATCGCCACCCGCTGCTGCATCCCTCCCGAGAGTTCGTAGGGATGGTGATCGGCGAACCCTCCCAACTGCACCAGTTCGAGCATCTCGCGGGCGGTCTCCTCCCGCTCGTGACGCGGGATGTCCATGATCTCGAGGGGCAGAGCCACGTTGTCGAGGACTGTGCGCCAGTCGAGAAGAGTCGCGGACTGGAACACCATCCCGTAGTCGCGATCGAGGCGGGCGCGGGCAGGTTCCTTGCCGTTGACGGAGATCTCGCCTGACGTCGGCTTGAGGAGATCGCCAACAAGACGCAGCAAAGTCGACTTCCCGCACCCAGAGGGCCCGATCAGTGAGACGAACTCTCCCGGTTCGATCACGACGTCGATGTTCTGGAGCGCCGTCACTTCGTTGGACGCGCCCTCATTGAAGATCATGCCGACGCCACGCAGGTCGAGAGCGGTCATGCAGTCACCGTGGCCGGCGGCGGAACGAACTTCATCGCAGGATCCTCTCTCAGCCGCATGGCGGCGGGAACCGTCCAGCGCTCGATGAGCGAGATGAGGCCGACAAAGAACAACCCGAGCATGGCCGAGACGAGCACAGATGCGAACAGCTTCTCGGGAGCCGAACTGAACGACGATGCGAAGCTGAGGATCGCCCGCCCAAGACCCTGCGGGAACCCGGCGGGGAGCTCACCGACGATCGCACCGATGACCGAGGCGCTGGCCGAGATCTTGAGCGCGGGGAACAGGTAGGGAAGCGACGCCGGGATCTGCAGCTTCCACAGCACCTGGCCGGGCGAGGCCGCATAGGAGCGCATCAACTCCATCGAAGTGGCCTCTGGTGAACGCAGCCCGCGCAGCGTGTTGATCGCCACCGGATAGAAGGCGAGATAGGCCGAGATGACAGCGATCGGAACCCAATTGGGAAATGCCAACCGCCCCGACCACACGACCACGATGGGAGCGATGGCGAGGACAGGCACCGCCTGCGAGGCCACCACGTAGGGCATCAGGCCTCGCTCGGCGAGCAGTGATCGCACGAACAGGACGCCCAGTCCGAAGCCGACAAACGATCCCACGACGAATCCGATGAGGGCAGACCGCCATGTCCACAGCGCGGCGCGGACGAGGATCACCAACAGAATGTCCTCCCCCCCGCGCCGAGCCGGCGCAAACAGCGACCCGACGATGTCCCAGACATGGGGCATCGACCGTTCGTTGGTGCGAACGGGGAGATTCATCGACGTGCCGGGCCACACCCCGCCTGTCGCCTGCCCTAACGCCTTGTAGCCCTCCCACAGGAGCACCAAAGCCGCCACGATGACGACAAAGCTGACGGTCGTCCGCAACGACGCCTTCATCGCAGGAGGCGCGACGTAAGAAGGGTTGCTCGCATTCGGGCGATCGTACGAGATGGACGGTCTTCATGGGTGACGAGAGGATGAGTTTCGTGTTTCGAGGCCCTCTGACCGACAGTCTCCCGGACATCGATACCCTTGCGACCGTGTCGCCTGCTCGTATCGCCATCGACGGGACGGACCCGATCCGCATGCGAGCGGCATCGGCGCTCGCTGCCGACCATCGCGTCGACCAGGTTGGGATCCTGGGGAGGACGCCCCCGGGAGCGTGGGGCGAACGCGCCGTCGCCATCACGACGCCAGACGGCTGGGACATCACGGTCGGCATATCGACCGGCGTCTCGGTGACGGTCGGCGAAGGCGGCGCAGTCTCATGGGCCGGACCGAGCGGGCTGGCACGGAGCCTGGGTGAGCGGCTCGGAGGCGTCGTACGCCTGGCAGGCACCGTCCCCGGCCAACCCCTCGACTCCGAACTCCGCTTCGGGTTTCCCCCACCTCTGGATTGGCTCGGAGGGGAACTGGTCGACGGGATCCACCACTGCCCGACCCGCGGCTCACTGGCAGCGGTGATGGCAGTCGACGATCGCGGCCGTGCCCTCGTCGTGCTGGACGATCGCGGATTCCTGGACGGAGCCCTTCTGGCGGCCGGCGTCCTTCTCGCAGCCGAAGGTCACCGCGGTCCGGTGTGGGAGACCCACCAGCGGTACATCGAGCTGCTGACCGAGCTGGGTCTCGTCCTGGCGGATCGCGCAAGCTGACTTCGTCAGCCCCGATCGGGAGTGGTGATCGGAGTCTCCTGCGTCGGGACGTCCGCTGTCGTGAGAGCCGGACGGCGAGGAGCGGGAGGAACGGTCGTGGACGGGCCTACTGAGATGATGGTCTCTTCCAACACCACGATCTCGACGCCACCCACCACATCGGAGGCGAGGTTGTAGATCACGGCGAGCAGCGTCGTCATCCCACACCCGAGCACCGCCCAGGCGAGCGAGCCGAAAATGGCGAGGCGGAGGAACGCATCGGTGTCCGCGAACGGGTCGGATCCCTCGGTGAGGAGAGTGATCTCGATGAGGAAGCCGGTGATTTTTTCGGGGATTTCCGCCGCGTTCAAGACCGACCAGAACATGACGAGGCCGAGGACCATCGCCAATGCGGCAACAGCCCACACCACGGCAGACACTTTGAACACGGTCCAGGCATCGATCTTGCGGATGATGCGACGGACTCGACGCACGTTGGCCACGGTCGGCCTCCTCTCAGCCGGAAGTGTAGGACCTCAGTTCGTCTTCTACTTCCTGCACGATCGTAAAGGTGGCGAGTTGCCCGGCGCCGACGTCGATGACCTTGACACCGGTTGCGACCCGCTGCTGACGCGAGATGCTCTTGGCCGTCGTCCTGATTCCGATCCCCGTCGTCGAGATCAGGAAGATCTCGTCGTCCGGTTGCACCGCCCTGGCGCCGATCAGTTCGCCCCGCACCTTGGTGAGCTTGAATGCCTTCACCCCGATGCCGCCCCGGTTCTGACGGGGGAACTGGTCCGTGGCCGTCCGCTTGCCGTACCCGCCAGACGTCACGAGCAACACCTCGTCGCCGTCGATATTCGACGTCGCAGCCACGACCTCATCGCCCTCCCGCAGCTTGACCCCGCGCACGCCCTGGGTGGCGCGGCCCATCGGGCGCAGGTCCCCTTCAGAGAAACGGATTCCCTGGCCGTTGCGGGTGAAGAGCAGCATCTCGTTCTGGCCGTTCGTCGTCCTCACCGCCACCAGTTCGTCGTCGTCGTTGAGATTGATGGCGACAAGGGTGGTGTTCCGGGAGTCGTACTCCTTGAATTCGGTCTTCTTCGTCTGGCCCTTCTTTGTGACCATCACGAGATAGCGGTTCGTCTCGTAGTCCCGTGTGTCGATCACCGCCTCGATCCTCTCCTCTGGCTCGAGCGGCATGATCGACTGGGCGAGCACACCTTTGGACGTGCGCTGCTGACGGGGGATCTGGTGGGCTTTGACGCGATGCACCTTGCCGGTGTTCGTGAAGAACAACAGGTAGGCGTGAGCGGTCGTGTAGAGGAGGTGTGAGACGACATCGTCTGCCCCCACCTCCGCCGCCTTGATGCCTCGCCCTCCCCGCCCCTGGGACTTGTAGGTGTCTGCGGCGACCGACTTGACGTAACCCGATCGAGAGACCGAGACGATGACCTCGTCGTCGGCAATCAGGTCCTCCAAGGACAGATCGCCTTCGTCGGGAATGATCTGGCTCCGGCGGGACTCGCCGAACTTCTCACGAATCTCGGTGAGGTCTGCCTTGATGATCTCCCGACGCTTCGTCGGGTCCGCCAAAATCGACTCGAGTTCGGCGATCAGCGCCCTGAGCCCTTCCAGTTCCTCGCGCAGTTCGTTGATGGACAATGCGGTGAGCTGGCGCAGACGCATCTCCAGGATGGCGTTGGCCTGCTCTTCGGACAGCTCGAACCGTTCGACCAGCCCTGCCCTGGCCGACGCCGTGTCAGCCGACTCCCGAATGAGGGCGATGACGGCGTCGATGTTGTCGACGGCGATCATCAGTCCTTCGAGGATGTGGGCCCGCCGCTGCGCCTTGTCCAGACGGAACTGGGTTCGCCGTTCGACGACTTCCATCTGGTGGTCGATGTAGTACCCGACCATGTCTGCGAGGTTGAGGGTTCGCGGCACCCCGTCGACGAGGGCGACGACGTTGTACCCGAACGAGTCCTGCAACGGCGTGTTCTTGTAGAGCTGATTGAGAACCACCTGTGGGATGGCTTCCCGCTTGAGAACGATGACGAGGCGCATGCCGCGCCGCTCGTTCGACTCGTTGCGGACATCGGCGATCCCCGTGACCCGCTTGTTGTCGACCAGCACCTTGATCTTGGCGATGACACGCTCGATCGACACCTGATACGGCAACTCGGTGACCACGATCGCGGTTCGCGTCCCCTTGCCGTCCTTGATCTCCTCGACATCGGCCACAGCCCGCAACTTGACCGAACCGCGTCCGGTGGCAAGGGCCTCCTTCGATCCAGCGGTGCCGACGATGAAACCGCCGGTCGGGAAGTCAGGACCCTTGACGAACCTCATCAGCTCCTCGGAGTCGGCATCCGGGTTCTCGAGCACGTGGATGCAGGCGGCGGTGACCTCACGCAGGTTGTGCGGGGGGATGTTGGTTGCCATGCCGACGGCGATTCCCTGGGAGCCGTTGACCAACAAGTTCGGATACCGGGAAGGCAGCACGGTCGGCTGCTGGTACTCACCGGAGTAGTTGTCCTCGAAGTCGACGGTGTCCTCGCCGATTCCTTCGAGAAGACGCATCGAGAGCTCGCTGAGTCGACATTCGGTGTACCGGGCGGCACCGGGGGGATCGTCGACGGTCCCGAAGTTTCCTTGCGGGTCGATGAGCAGGTGACGCATGGAGAAGTCTTGACCCATGCGCACCAGCGCGTCATAGATGGCCTGGTCTCCGTGCGGGTGATAGTTACCCATCACGTCTCCGACCACCTTCGAGCACTTCCGGTGGGCGGTGCCGGGGCCGATGTTGGATTCCGACATCGACCAGATGATGCGACGCTGCACCGGCTTGAGGCCGTCGCGGACGTCGGGGAGGGCACGCGAGACGATCACCGACATGGCGTAGTCGATGAAGGACTGCTCCATCTCGGCGTTGATGTCGATGTCGGTACGCGGGACGGGAACGAATTCGTCAGTCATGAGTGGTCTCCGATGGCGATCAGATGTCGAGGAAGCGGACGTCGCTGGCCCGGCGCTGGATGAATGCCTTCCGCGACGGGACATCATCGCCCATCAATGTCGAGAAGACTTCTTCCGCCCTGGCGGCATCCTCGAGGTCGACCCGCAGCAGCGTGCGAGTCTCAGGATTCATGGTGGTGTCCCACAGTTCCTTCGGGTTCATCTCACCGAGACCCTTGAAACGGGTGGGCTTCACCTTCGGGTTCGTCGTCCGCAGTTGGTCGAGTGCCCGATCGTCGTGGAGGTACACGATCTTGTTCGACCCGATCTTCACCCGATACAGCGGGGGTTGGGCGATGTAGACGAAGCCCGCCTCGATCAGCCCTCGCAGATGGCGGAACAACAAGGTGAGCAGCAGTGTCCGAATGTGGGCACCGTCGACGTCTGCGTCCGCCAGCAGGACGACCTTGTGGTAGCGGGCTTTGGTGATGTCGAACTCCTCGCCGATGCCGGTTCCCATCGCCGTGATGATGTCCTGGACCTCGGTGTTTTCGAGGGCCTTGGCGAGTCGTGCCTTCTCGACATTGAGGATCTTTCCGCGAATCGGGAGCACCGCCTGGTATTCGGACATGCGTGCCTGTTTGGCCGGCCCGGCCGCCGAGGCGCCCTCGACGATGAAGAGTTCACTCTCCCCCGGATCGCGCGACGAACAGTCGGCCAGCTTGTCGGGAAGGCCGCCGGATTCGAGCCCCGACTTACGGCGGGTGAGGTCGCGAGCGCGTCTGGCTGCCTCACGAGCCTTGGCAGCCGTGATCGCCTTGTCGATGATCCTGCGAGCGTCGGCCGAATACCGTTCCAGCCACTCAGGCAAGCGTTGGTTGAGCGCCCGCTCGACGTATGACCGGACTTCGGTGTTGCCCAGCTTTGTCTTGGTCTGACCCTCGAACTGCGGCTCGCGCACCTTGACGCTCACGACGGCCGTCAGACCCTCCCGGATGTCCTCTCCGGTGAGGTTCGGGTCCTTCTCCTTCAACATCCCCTTGGTTCGTGCGAAGTCGTTGACGGCCTTCGTGAGCGCCTTGCGGAAGCCCTCCTCGTGCGTGCCGCCCTCGTGGGTGTTGATGTTGTTGGCGAAGCTGAGGACGGTCTCGTTGTAAGAGGTGGTCCACTGCATCGCCACCTCCAGTTCCATGGTCGGACTGGTGTCATCGAACTCCACGATCCGGGCGTGCAACGGCTCCTTCTTCTGGTTCAGATATCCGATGTAGTCGACCAGCCCGCCCTTGTAGAGGAAGTTGTCCGAGCGTCTTTCGCCCCGTTCGTCCTCGAGGGTGATCTCGATGCCCCGGTTGAGGAAGGCCATCTCGCGCAGTCGCGTCTGGATGATGTCGTATTCGAACTCGACGGTCTCGGTGAAGATGTCGGTGTCGGGCCAGAACGTGATGGTGGTCCCCGTCTTCTTGGCCTCCCGGCCCTTGACGACCGGCCCGAGCACGAACCCGCGCTCGAACTCCTGGGTCCAGACCGCACCGTCCCGGCGAATCTCGGCCTCGAGACGGGAGGAAAGGGCGTTGACAACCGAGACCCCCACGCCGTGGAGACCACCGGAGACGGTGTACGCACCGGCTTCGAACTTGCCCCCGGCATGGAGTTTCGTCAGCACGGTGGTGAGCGCCGACTCCTTCGTCTCGGAGTGCTGAGCAACGGGGATTCCCCGGCCGTTGTCGACGACCCGCACGCCACCGGATTCGAGGATCGTCACGTCGATCCTGGTGCAGTACCCGGCCATGGCCTCGTCGATGGCGTTGTCGACCACCTCCCATACGAGATGGTGAAGGCCTCGAGGTCCCGTCGACCCGATGTACATCCCTGGTCGCTTTCGGACCGGTTCGAGATCTTTGAGGACCGTGATCTGTGAGGCGTCGTACGCGCCGCCGGACTTGGCTGTCATACCCTTACTCCGAGCGCGCGACATGAAGTGCGCAAGACGAAATTCATAAATGTAATTCTAGTGGAATCGAGTGCCGCGACCAAGCCCTGTGACGCTCGGAAGTGCCGATGTTGATTAGGTTTTCCGGGTATTCAGCGACGTTTCGGCGCCACGACCCGCACGGAGGTCACGACGTCCGGTCCGAACTCCTCGCCGAGCCGTTCGAGAAGTGACCCGATTCCGTAGCGGAGCATCGAAACCGCACCCGGCGTGATCGCTTCGACCACCAGTTCGGCGTCCTGGAGCGACACCGGAACGGACCGTCCCGACCACGGGTGGCCGACCACCGCGTCCCACTCTGTCCGCAGACGCGTCCAGGTGTCGGGGGCGACGAGGCGATATCGCTTCATGAGGGTGTCGAGCAGTTCGCCGATGGGCTTCGGGTCTCTCACTGCCCGATCCTCCCATCCTTGACCTGCCAGGTGACGCCCTCGAGCGGGACGTGGGACGGGTCGGCGGTCGTGATCATCGTCTGGGCGACGGGCAACGCCGACGTCAACGCACGCGCTCGCGACGGATCGAGTTCGGAGAACACGTCGTCGAGAAGCAGGATGGGAACGGTGTCCGTGACCTCGGTGATCGCCCGATGGGTCGCCAACCTCACTGCCAGCGCCAACGTCCGCTGCTCTCCCTGACTGGCCTGGTGCCGCGAATCGTGACCTCCGAGCAGAAACGTCGGCTCGTCGCGGTGCGGGCCCACAGTCGTCACCCGCCGATCGCGATCTGCTCGCTGGGCGCCGGCGAGGGCCTGCTGCATCTCGCCAGCGAAGGCTGCTCCCGGTCGAGACCGGGCAAAGTCGGTCGCCCACTCCGACCGATATTCGAACTCGGGTGCCGCATCGTGACCCGCCACCTCGCAATAGGCGCCCCCCAGATGGGCCGAGATGGCAGCAAGCGCCCTGACACGGCGCACCATCAGCCGCCCGGAAGCCTGCGCCAGCCGCTCGTCCCACACCGAAAGCGTCATCGGGTCCTTCTCACCCTGTTTGAGAAAGGCGTTGCGCTGCCGGAGTGCCCGTTCGAACTCCATCCGATCGGCGTAGGAAGCCGGCCACAGCTGGATTGCGGCGTCATCGAGGAGATCGCGGCGGTAGGCGGGACCGCGCTTGATCAGGTCGAGGTCTTCGGGCAGAAACGCCACGATGCGGACGTGGCCGATGAGATCGGCGGTCCGAGCCAGCCGCTGCCGGTTGACCTGCACCCGACGGGCACCGCGTCGTCGAACCTCGATCTCCACCAGTGTGGAGCCGCCGTCGCCCCGGACGACCGACCCGCGGAGGAACCCGGAATCGGCATCGTGTGCGACGAGAGCCTCATCCGGGCTGCCCCGAAACGAGCGGAGGGTCGCCAGATACGACACTGCTTCGAGAAGACCCGTCTTGCCTGCACCGTTCCGACCCACCAGCACGTTGGTTCCAGGGTCGGGGCGCCATTCAACCTCGGAGTGGCTCCGGAATCCGGCCAGTGTCAACCACTCGAGGTACACCGTGCCCCGGTCACACCCGGACGGGCATCAGCAGGTAGATGAAGCCGTCCTCGCCGACCGAGGAGATCACGCTTGGCTTGAGGCCGTCGATCACCCGGATCCGGATCTGGTCTCCTTCGATCGCACTCACACCGTCGGCCAGATATCGAGGGTTGAACGCGATCTGGACCGCTTCGTCCGCGCCGCTGAACTCACCAGGGAGGTGTTCTGCTTCACCACCCACATCCTGGCGGGAGACCGTGATCTCCACCCCGCCGGCCGTGAGATTCAGACGCACGGGAATGTGATCCTCGGCAACCAGCGACACCCGTCCGAGTGCCTCCAACAGCCCCTCCTTGGCGACGACCATCTCGTTCGGATACGAGTCGGGCAGCAGCGACTGGTACTTGGGAAACGTTCCTTCGATCATTCGGAGCCTGAGCATCCCGCGATCGGATTGGAAGACGCCTTCGCGTCCTTCGAGACTCACGGTCACTTTGGAAGAGCCGATCGTCCTCGGGAGTTCCCGCAACCCCCGAGCCGGTATCAGGCCGGAACCCTCGATACCCACCCCCGGCAGGTCTCTCACGGCCAAACGGTAGGAGTCGGTGGCCACCAGTCGGACCCCCTCGTCACGGGATTCGAAGAGCACTCCCGTGAGGATCGGACGTGCGGCATCGCCGGAGGCCGCCACGGTGACTTGACCGGTCGCCAGCGACAGAGCCTCGCCGTCGACTTCGGTCCCACCGATGATCCCGTCGTCGATCGTCGGGAAGTCGTCGAGTGACAGTTGGCGGAGATTGAAACGCGGGCCCTTGCCGAGGATTTCGACGTCGGCGTCCCCGGTGGTGATCGTGACCGGTCCCACCGGCATCCGTCGCACCGCCTGCTCGAGGAGCTTGCCGGGAATCACCGCTCTGCCCTCCTCCAGCGCTTCCACGTCGGCGTGAGTTTGGACGGTCATCTCGAGGTCGGTCCCCGTGACGCGCAACGTCGAACCGCTCACGTCGCACAGCAGACCCTGGAGGACCGGAAGGGCGGAGCGTGCGCCGACTGCCCGGTTCGCTCGGCCAAACACATCACCGAGATCGTCTCGTTCAGCTCGGAATTTCACAGCTCACAGTCCCTTTCTTCGACTTCTTGATCTATCGATATTCAAACCAGTAGTAGTAGTAGGGGGTGTGGATTGTGGATGAAGAAGTGAAACGGTAGGCGTCATCAGGTTGTTTCGGGACTTTCGCGTTGTGGATTGAATCCGGGATGCTCACATCGCGAAACGCGATTGAACGACTCCTGTGGATGAGTGGTCATCTTTTCCTCAGGTTGGATGACAACTCTTGAACACGGTCATAGACCTCTCGTTCGGTCTCCATGATCTTCTTCACGCGGTCGATGGCGTACATGACAGTCGTGTGATCGCGACCGCCGAACACCTCGCCGATACGCGGGAGCGAGAGGCTGGTGAGGTCTCGACACAGGTACATGGCAACCTGTCGACACTGGGCGAGCGGCTGCTTGCGGCTCGCACTCACGAGGTCCGCCACGGTCAGGCCGTAGGCCTCGGCCGTGGCCTGAAGAATCATCGGTGGGTCCACGGCCTTCGCCTCATGTCCCGGAAGGAGGTCTTGGAGCACGCGCTCGGCCATTGCCAAGTTGATCGTCTCTCCGGTGAGTTTGGCGAGGGCGCTGACTCGGGTGAGGGCACCTTCGAGTTCGCGGATGTTGTCCGAGACGAGGGTGGCGATGAACCCGAGCACATCTTCGGGAACGCTCAGTCGAGCCATCTCCACGTTGCGGTGGAGGATGGCGAGGCGGGTTTCGACATCGGGTGGCTGCACGTCTGTCAGGAGTCCCCACTCGAAGCGGCTTCGGAGCCGATCTTCGAGGGTTGACAGGTTCTTCGGTGCGCGATCGGATGTGATGACGATCTGCTTGCCGGACTCGTAGAGCGTGTTGAAGGTGTGGAAGAACTCTTCGAGTATCTGCTCCTTGCCTTCGAAGAACTGGATGTCATCGAGAAGCAGGATGTCGGTGGTCCGATAGCGGATCTTGAAGGCATCCATCTGTTTGCGACGAATACCGGAGATGAAGTCCGAAAAGAAGGTCTCCGATGAGACGTAACGGACCTCCAGACCCGGATAGAGCTCGATGGCGTGGTGTCCGATGGCATTCAGAAGGTGGGTCTTGCCGAGACCCGCTCCGCCGTAGATGAACAGAGGGTTGTAGGTGCTTCCCGGTTGTTCGGCGACGGCCATGGCCGCCGCGAAGGGGAATCGGTTGGATGAACCGACGACGAAGTTCTCGAATTGGTACTTCCGGACGAGACGAGCGGCCGATTCGGGAGTAGGAAGACCGTTGCGTCCGCCCTCTGCCGGCACCATCGGGTTGGGGGTGGGCGATCCTTCGACCGATGCTCCTTCAGCCACCGGTTCGTCGAAGGCGTCGGTGTCCCCGGTCATGAACACGAGGTCCATCTCGGTTCCGAAGGCGGTGTGGAATGCTTGCTCGACCGCCTCGCCGTGCTTTTCGACGACCCATCTGAGATGGAAGTCGCTCGGCGCAACGAGAGTGACGGACCCGTCGTCGACTTCCGTGTCCAGCCGGGCCAGCCATGTTTGCCACGCACCGGGGGTCACGCGATCCCTCAACACCGTCCGAAACCGGGCAACCCGATCGTCATGTTGTGGAACGTGCACCACGTCATCCCTCCCCTGTCATCCCGGAACCGGCTCCGTCGAGGGAGCGGAGTTTCGAAGGACCGGGGGTCCATCGAACACAACAACGCCCCGGTTGTCCCCGGAGTTGTCCACAACTGTGGAAAACCGGCGACACGGGGCATTTCAGCCCGAGTCAACGTCTTGTCGTTCGTTTGTCAGCCAATCCTCGCCAGACCGCGCGCAACCAATTCCGGAGTGAGGTTTTCTCCCAGATCGGTTCACACCGCTGAGCCTGCGCTGAGCGAGCATACGCGCGGGGTCGACGCAGGTTCAAGAGCGCGGAAATCGTCTCTGGCAGGTAGGTGAACGGGGGGTGAACACCGAAAAATCCCTTGTACTAGTTGAGAGTGCGAGAGTCGGGTTTCGCGCTCTTGGTGCAATTCGAGGCCGAATCATCCGCCGCGGATTTTTCGCGTCCTAGCGATGTTGTTCGCGCACCGGCCCGACTTTGCATATGAGGGGGCTCCTCCGTAGCCTATTGCGGTCCATCACTCCTCGACTCTTCGAGTTCTCATAATGAAGCGCACCTATCAGCCCAAAGTCCGACGTCGCAAGCGCCGTCATGGATTTCGCCACCGTATGCAGACCCGAGCCGGGCGCGCAGTCCTCAAGTCGCGCCGTGTCAAAGGTCGCAAGCGACTCGCCGCCTGACCAGCCGTTCGAGTCCCTCCGCTCCCCTGTACGCTTTCGTGAAGTATTGCGGCGGGGGGATCGACGAACGGTGGGAGGGATCACCGTCGTCAGTCTCTTTGTCGACGAGCCTGGAACTCGAATCGGCCTTGCGGTCGGTCGCACACTGGGTTCGGCAGTCATCAGGAACCGAATCAAGCGCAGGATCCGCCATGCCTGTCGACATCTCGACCTTGCCCCTGGCTGGGATCACGTGGTGATCCCAGCCCCTTCTACCGCCCGGGCATCTTTTTCCAGCCTGGTGGAGTGGCTGCGCCGCGCCACGGAGCGTCCATGACCACGCGTCCTCTCACCAGGGTTGCGACGGGGGCTATCCGTGCGTACCAGCGGTTCGTCAGCCCCTTGCTGGGCCGCAACTGCCGCTTTTCGCCGACCTGCTCGGCCTACGCGCTCGAGGCGCTCGACCGCCACGGTCTTCTGCGCGGGAGCGGGATGGCAATACGCAGGCTCGGTCGCTGTCAACCTTTGGTCGACGGCGGCTACGACCCGGTACCTGAGAGGATTTGACAGATGGGGGCGTTGTTCGACGGTCTTCAACGTTTGTTGGGTGAAACCCTGGCGTTCTTTTTCGGAATCAACGGGGGGTCGTTCGGTCTCGCCATCGTGATGCTGACGATCGCTATCAACATCGTGCTCTTTCCCCTCACCCTGCGGCAGACCCGGGCAACCCGGGCATTCCAGGAGATCCAACCGGAGATCAAGCGGATCCAGAAGGAGTACAAGGAAGACTCCCAGAAGATGCAGCAGGAGCTGATGAGGGTCCAGAAAGAGGCGGGTGCGACGCCGGGCGGGTGCATCGTCCCACTCCTCGTCCAAGCCCCCATCTGGTTTGCCCTCTTCCGCGTTCTGCAGAACATCTCAGACTTCTCCAATGGCCAGGATGTCGTGCCGCCGATTCCCGCGACCTCGACGTTGTACGACGCACTTCAGGTCCACGACATCTCGTTTCTCGGCATGGATCTTGGATCGAACATGTCCAACGGAATCTTGGCCGGCGTCCCGAACGCAATCCCCTACGTGCTGATGTTGGTGCTCATGGTCGCGTCGCAGTACTTCCAGCAATGGCACGCCCAACGGGGGAACACGCCGCGGGCAGACATGACAGCCCAACAGCGCCAGCAACAGCAGACCCAGCAGGTCATCACCCGAGTGATGCCGCTCTTCATCGGATTCATCTCCTGGAACTTCCCGGCGGGCCTGGTGGTCTACTGGACGACGTCGAACGTGTTCCGTCTCGGGCAACAGTTTGCAATCTTCGCCATCGATGGCCGGCCGCCGCAGCCGGGATCGACCGGCGGAAGCGCCACGAAGGACGGAGCTCCCGACGACTCCGGTTCGGATGGCGACAACGACCAGGCGGCGCCAAAGCAGCCCCATCCGCGGGCGGCGAAGAATCGGCGCCGAAGGAGGAAATGACCGGTGGAATACGTAGAAGTCAAGGGCAAGACGGTGAATGTGGCCGTCGAAGCCGCCCTCGAGGAGTTGGGCATCGATCGCGACCGCGCCGACATCGAGGTGATTCAGGAGCCGGAAAAGGGATTTCTGGGTATGGGCGGCAAAGACGCGGTCGTGCGAGTCAAAGCGCGACCATCCTCCCAGAAGCGCCGTCGTCGCCGTCGCAAGGGCGGAGATGACCAGCGGTCAGGTGAGAGCGGCTCGGGGCGGGGCGGGGAGGCACCCAAGCCGGGTGGGTCGCGCCCGGAGCGCCAGAATCGGGGCCGGGACCGTGATTCTCGCCCCAAGGCGGGGCGCGACAATGACCGCAAGAACAGCGAGGAGAAGCCAAAGAAGGAGGCATCCGAGGTGTCGATCGAAGAACAGGCCCCGGTCGTGGAGTCGTTCCTGAAGGGCTTGGTCGATGCATTCGGCCTCGAGGGAGCGGTTTCGGTGTCGACCGAAGATGATGTGATCGTCGCAGATGTATCTGGTCCGCAAACCGAGGCCATGGTTGGCCCGCGCGGGGCGACGATCGAAGCCATCCATGAGCTCACGAAGACGGTGCTGCAGCGGCAGACCCAGGCGTCGGCTCGGGTTCGGCTGGATATCGCCGGATACGCCGAGCGACGTCGGCAGGCTTTGGCGATCTATGCAGATCAGCTGATCGACCAGGTCCTGGCCGAGGGCGGTGAGGTGATGCTGGAACCGATGTCCGCTGGTGATCGCAAGACGATTCACGACGCCGTTGCCAACCGTTCCGGGGTTCGAAGTTACTCCGAAGGGGAGGCACCGCAACGTTTCGTCGTCATTGCCGCCAGCGGGAGCGACTCCGAGGAGGAGTGAGCCCATCCGTGGATCGAAGAGCCCCGGGTCTCAGACCCGGGGCTCTTCTTGTTTCACGTGAAACCCTCGAGGGCTAGGT
>JBBDWN010000083.1:0-25377 GCA_040902855.1 Acidimicrobiia bacterium
GCCCTCGTCGGCGTCGCTGCCCGCTGACTCCTCAGCGCGCCCGGCGGGTGTCGCCCTGGCGCACCGTGCGTCCTGCCCGGTCCGTCCACTCGAGAAATGGCACCGCATACTTTCGGGACAGCCCTGATTTGTCTTTGAACTCGGAGACGGTGAACGGGCTTTCGAACGACCTGACGACGCCGAGCAGGTTGTCGACCTGGGTGGGGAGCAGAACGAAGTCCTCCGAGATCCGGACCAGCTCGCCCTCCCTGACCAAGGCATGCACGAGTTCGACTCCGATCTCGAGCTCGTCGACCCGCGGGGCAGCGCCTGGTCCCTTTTCGGCCAGAAGTGTGCGGGTCCTCTCCCATGCTTCCTCCTGAGCTTGGCTGCGAACTCCGGTGAACGATGTCGAGCGAATATGCGAGCCCTCTGTGTCCAGACCTTGCGTGCGTCCGACGATCAGATTCAGGACATCGAGATCGATCTGCAGTCGGGATGCCGCTTCGGCCGCGGTCAGGCCGGGACGAAGAGGGTGGCTCCGGTGGTAGTCCGCAACCAGCGTGGTCAGGCGGGCACCCAACTCATCCGCGGTGCCCGAGGTCATCGCCCAATCTGCCCCGCCCGTCGCCCCTGCCGCGGCACCGCCACCGCTGTGGGCCGAAAGCACTGATCTCGTTTCGCGGCCCCGCATCCTGAGAAGGGCAGCCGCTCTGTCGTCCGGACCGCCGTCGAGCGCCGCCCGCAGCGCCCCGATGTGCGGGCGCAGTCTGGAGGGTCGGGTTGGGGCCGGGTCGATGACACGGCCGCCGCCGATCACCATCCGTCTCCCCGTATCCCGCAGGATGAACCTGTCGCCCATCGTCAGCGGGAGTTCGATCGGCAGGTCGAGGATGGCCACTCCTTCGTCGACCTGTCGGAACCTCACCGGCCAGGCGCCGCTGCCGACGTGAAGGTGATAGGCGCCGCGATTGGAGATCTCTTCGACGTAGCGCGCTGGTCGGAACTCCACTGCGATTCGGTTGGTCGTTCGCCACTCGTCCGGCCGTCCCAACATCGAGCCTCGTTCGACGTCGCCGATGCCGACCCCCGCCAGGTTGAGGGCCACTCGACGCCGAGGTTCGACTGTGTCGAGGGTGGTCTCGTGACTCTGGATCCCGCGCACCCGCGAGTCGAGCGCGCCCGGGTGAATTCGCACTCGATCTTCGACAGTGAGACGGCCGTCCAGCAGCGTGCCTGTGACGACCGTCCCGGCGCCCGATGCGGAGAAGACCCGATCGACCCAGAGGCGCGGTCGGTCGACGGTGGGCGGATCCACAGAGCGCACGGCCGCCGACAGTGCGGCCCGCAACTCATCGAGACCCTCCCCTGTCACGGCGGACACGCCGACGATGGGTGCGCCCGCCAGCACCGTTCCTGCCAGCTCCTCTTCGATCTCGAGGGTCGCCAACTCGGCGAGATCGGCGTCGACCCGGTCGAGCTTCGACAACGCCACCACGGATCTCGTCACGCCGAGCAGGTCGAGGATCGCCAGATGCTCTTCAGACTGCGGCATCCATCCCTCGTCGGCTGCCACCACGAGCAGCGCCACATCGATGGCCTCGATGCCGGCGAGCATGTTCTTCGAGTACCGCTCATGTCCCGGCACGTCGACGAAGGAGACGTCGAGGCCGTCCAGCATCGTCCAGGCGAATCCGAGGTCGATGGTGAGGCCGCGCTCCTTCTCCTCTTTCCAGCGATCCGGGTCGCGACCGCTCAACGCTTCGGTGAGGGTGGACTTTCCGTGGTCGACGTGCCCGGCCGTCCCTACGACCGGCATAGGCGCACCAGAGCCTCGGTCACTTCACCGTCGTCGTCCGGCCTGACTGTGCGCAGGTCCAGGACCAGGTCGCCCGCGTCGCGGCGGGCAACGATCGGAGGGTCCGACGCCAGCAGCGTCTCGAACCCTCCCTGTCCCCGACCGCGTACCTGCAGGACCGGACCGGGGATCTGGGAACCAGGAACACTTCCGGCGCCGATTGTGGACGCCCCCGCCACGATGCTGACGTCGGGTAGCGACCCCGCCACCGTCTCCGATCGCGCCTGGAGTTCCTCCTGGGGCATCGTCGCCATCGTCCACAGCGGCAGTTCCGCCGCTCGGCGATCTGCATATGCCTCGAGAGTCGCTTCGAGGGCGGCGAGCGTCGGACCGTCGAGCCGCATCGCACGCGCCACCGGGTGTCTGCGCAGTCCGGCGATCAGCTCGCCGTCGCCGACGATGATTCCCGCCTGCGGCCCGCCGAGCAGTTTGTCCCCCGAGAACATGACGAGATCCGACCCTGCTTCGAGTGATTGGACGATGCCAGGCTCTCCTTCGAGCCAGATGGGCGTTGGTCCTGACAGCCATGGCGTCCGTTCGTCGATCAGGCCGCTGCCGGCGTCGAAGACGGCGGGAAGACCGTGGGCGTGGGCCAGTTCGACGACCTCACCGAGGGTCGCACCGTGGGCGAAGCCCTCGATCCGGTAGTTGGACGGGTGGACCTTGAGCAGCAGCGCTGTCGTGTCGTCGATCGCGGACTCGTAGTCGGCGATCCTGGTCCGATTGGTCGTTCCGACTTCCACCAGTCGGGTCCCGGTCGACGACATGAGGTCCGGCAGCCGATAGGACCCTCCGATCTCGATCAGCTCGCCCCTGGACACCGGAACGCTGCGACCCGTCGCCATCGCGATCAGCGTGAGGAACAACGCGGCCGCGTTGTTGTTGACGACGAGCGCGTCCTCTGCTCCGGTCACAGCGCAGGCGAGGGCAGTGACGTAGGAGGTCCGCCCGCCGCGTGTCCCGTCACCGAGGTCGAGTTCGAGATTCGTGTATCGGGTGGCCGCTGCAAGCTGGGCTTGGCCAGCCAGGTCGTCCAGGGGAGCCCGACCCAGGTTGGTGTGGAGGATGACTCCCGTGGCGTTGATCACGGACCGCTGTCTCGTGGCGTCGAGAAGCATCGCAAGCCGCCTCGTCTCTTCGGCCGCGTCGAGCGACGGGTCGAGGCGGGAGCGTTCTGCCGCCGTCCGTCCGATCGACACCCGCACGGCGGCGGGGATCGTGTCCGGTATCAGACGGCTGAGCGAGTCGACGCTGGGCGGGTGGGGAGACTGCACCCCACGAGCCTATCTGTGAGCCTATGTCTCTGGGACGGCTGCCTTCCGGGCGACGCCGCCTAACGTCGGAGGTGTGATTCGGCTTGTTCTGTTCGTCGCATTGCCACTGATCGAGTTGATCCTCCTGGGCTGGGTCGGCAGCACGATCGGGTTCGGTTGGACTGCGCTCATCGTCGTCATCACCGGGATCGTTGGTGCTCGGCTCGTGGCTCGGCAGGGTCGACTCGTGTGGCGGGAGATCGTCGCCCGCCTTCACAGCGGCCAGGTGCCAAGTGTGGAACTCGCCCATGGGGCGATGCTGCTGGTCGGGGGAGCGTTCCTGATCACACCGGGGATCCTCACCGACCTGTTCGGACTGCTCCTGATGGTCCCCTGGTTCCGTGAGCTGATACGAGTTCGCTTCTTCAACACCATGAGGGTCGTCGTCTTGTGAGCGAGGTACGAGCAGCGTCGACCCTGCTCGTCGTACGGGACTCGCCGGCCGGGATCGAGATCGTGATGGGAAAGCGGCCGCCAGGCGGACCCTTCGGAAACGTGTGGGTTTTCCCAGGTGGTGCAGTCGATCCAGAAGACATCGACGCCGCACCGGACGCCGAGACGGCGTGGCGCCTGGCGGCGCTCCGCGAGACCTGGGAGGAAGTCGGCCTGGCCTTGACCGATCCGGACGGCGCCGAGATACCTGCGGGCGACGGGTCGGTGCATCTCCGGATGGCCGCCGCCGGGATCACCTTCACGACGGATCGTCTCGTCTACCTCTCCAACTGGGTGACCCCCCGGATGGTCTCCAAGCGATTCGACACCCGCTTCTTCGTGGTCACCGCAGACGGGGGCCTTCGTTCGGGAGACGAGTTGGCTGACGTTTCGTGGATTCCCGTCGGTCGAGCATTGGAGCTGCACGATCGCGCCGAGTTCCCGATGATTTTTCCCACGGTGAGCCACCTGCGGTACGTGGAGCGGTTCGGCACCGTCTCTGAGTTCATCGCCGAGGCGCGATCCCTCGACGTGATCCCGGCGATCGAACCCCGGCCATTCGAACGCAACGACCGGCTGGTCGTCGACAACGACCCGAGATTCGCATGAGGATCCAGCGTGTCCTTGCTCCGAACCCCGGACCGTTCACCGGCGAAGGCACGAACACTTGGGTGGTGGGCGACGAGACCGAAGCGGTCGTGATCGACCCCGGTCCGGTGGACTCGTCGCACGCAACGGCGATCGAATCGGTGATCGGGGATCGGAGTGTCGCCGCAGTGATCGTCACTCACACCCACTCGGATCATGCTCCACTGGCCAACCCTCTTGCCAGGAACGTGTCGTCCAGGGCGCTGGGGCATGCTCCGGGGCCCGACTTCGAGCCGGACGAGCGACTCGTCGACGGATCGACGGTCGCCTTCGCCGGGAGCGCGCTGACAGTCCTGCACACGCCTGGCCATGCCGACGACCACCTGTGTTTCCGGCTCGGCAACGTCCTGTTCACGGGCGACCACATCATTGGAGGCTCGTCGGTGATGGTCGACGACCTGTCTCGTTACATGGGTTCGCTCCGTCGGCTGCAGACCGAGACTTTCGATCGCCTCTATCCCGGGCACGGTCCGGAGATCGACGACCCTGGGGCGGTCATCGATTGGTACATCGCCCATCGTCTCCAGCGAGAAGAAGAGATCCTTGCAGCAGTCCGGGGCGGGATGGCCACGGTCTCCGACGTGGTCGAAATGGTCTACCGCGAAGTCGACTCGAGCCTGCACCCGTTGGCGGAGCGGAGCGTCCGGGCACACCTTCGCAAGCTTTCCGAGGAGGCCAAGGTCGGTTTTGAAGAGTCCTCTGGCCGGATCTGGCTCCGCTGATGGACCGGGCCGAGATCCGGACCGTCCGTACACTCTGGGTTTGAGAGGAACCAGGTTGTATCGAGGTCCCGCGCCCAGCGGGCGCAGAAATGTCATTGTTTCGGTGGCGCTTGCCCTGGCGCTGGCGTTCGCCTCCGTGGCGGCCGCCGACACCGCCGAGGACATCGTTCGGGCGGAAGCCGAACTCGCCGAGTTGCAGAGTCAGTCCGACGCGCTCGCCCAGAAGATCGAACTCGGCTGGGAGCGTCAGTTCGAACTCGAACAGCACGTCGCGGCTCTCACCGATGCCCAGGCGTTCGTGGAGATCGAATTCGCGACGGCGTTGGCGGAGCTGGAGGACACCGCAGTCCGGCTGTACATGGACGTCTCCTCCGGTGAAGGCATATCGGCGGTCCTGTCGACCAATGAAGAGGTCTATGCCGCGGCCGTCCACTATTTGTCGACGGCGGCAGACGACTCCGAACAGGCCCTCGACCGGCTGACTGCTGTCGCCGCCGATTTGGAGAGGCGCCGTACAGAGTTGGCCAACGCTCTCGCCGCCCAAGCAGAAACGGACGCCTCCCTGGCCGCTCTTGCCGTCGAGGTCACCGCCGCGCTCGGGGCACAGGCGGACCGGGTCGACGAGTTGAAGGCATTGCGCGCCCAGGAGATCTTCCTGGCCACTTCGACGACGACCACCGCGCCTCCCACCACGACGACGACCACTCCGACCACGACGCTGGCTGCGACTTCGACGACCACAACGACCCTGACCACGACCACCACGACGACCCTGACCACGACCACGACCACGACGACGACCCCGACCACGACCACCACCGCGCCACCTGCGCCTTCCGGCGGCGGAGCGTGTCCGGTGGCCGGCCCCGTCACCTTCGTCGACTCTTGGGGAGCGCCTCGTTCGGGGGGCCGTGCCCACGAGGGAGTGGACATGATCGCGGCCCGCGGGACCCCCATTGCTGCGATCTTTTCAGGGGTGATCCAGCGCACGTCGTCGAGCACCCTGGGCGGCATCACCGTCTGGATGCGCAGCGACGCCGGTGACGAGTACTACTACGCCCATCTGGACGGGCACGCGGACGGGATCGCACCGGGTGTCTCCGTCGTCGAGGGACAGATCATCGGATACAACGGGTCGAGCGGGAACGCCCCCGACTACCTCCCGCACCTCCATTTCGAGTATCACCCGGGCGGCGGGGGAGCGGTGAATCCGTATCCCCTCGTGAAGTCGATCTGCGGCTGACGCCGACGGCGGGGGAATCGAGTCTGTACCAATCAGGCGGGCAGCGCTTCGTCCAGCGACTCGAGGAGCTTGGCGATGCGCCCGGTGCAGGTCTCCATCGCCGCAGGCGGAAGAAGTTCGACGAGTCGGGCGGCGGCTTCCCTGAACGCCCGGGCGGCCGGGTTGTCAGGAGCGTGAACCGTGACGGGGAGTCCTTCGTCTCCGCCGGTGACGACCGCAGGATCGAGCGGGATGCGGCCGATGAGCGGAACGTTCAAAGTCTCGGCGAGTTCGTCGCCTCCACCCGACCCGAACAGGCGATAGGACGTGCCGTGCTCGCACGTGAAGTCAGCCATGTTCTCGAGCACGCCGACGATCGGCATATACGACCGTCGCGCCATGTCCGCGACTCGTATGGCCACCTTCTGAGCGGCCTTCTGGGGTGTCGTGACGACGACCATTTCGGCCTGGGGGAGGAGCCGCGTGAGGGCCATCTGGATGTCGCCCGTGCCCGGCGGCATGTCGATCACGAGATAGTCGAGGTCGCCCCACCGCACCTGCTTGAGGAACTGCTCCAGCGCCTTGGACAGCATCAGTCCGCGCCACATGAGCGCCGTCTCCTCGGTCTCGATGATCAGCCCGGTGGACACGAGCTTCACCCCGTGCGCCTCGACCGGTTCGATCAGCCGAGTGTCGCTGTCTGCCTCCATGCGGCCGCTGGCGCCGAGCATGCGCGGGATGGAGAACCCCCAGATGTCGGCGTCGAGGATCCCGACCCGGAACCCCATCGCCGAGATGGCCATCGCCAGGTTGACGCTGGCGGACGACTTTCCGACACCCCCCTTCCCGGAGCTGATGGCGACGACTCGAGTCGTCGGCGTGATCTGGGTCGGTTCGGCGTTTTCGCGGACCCGCTTCCTGGCGACGGTCATGAGCTCGGAGCGCTGCCGCTTCGTCATCGCCGTCGTCTCGACGATGACGTCTGTGACGCCGGCCATCGCCCGGATACGCCGCGCCGTATCGCCTTCGATCTGCGAGCGCATCGGACATTCGGCGATCGTCAGGGCGATACCGACAGTCACGACGCCGTCGGGGTCGATGTCGACGCCGGAGACCATCCCCAACTCGACCAGGTTCCCCCCCAACTCAGGATCGACGACGCCCTTGAGTGCGCTATAGACCTGCTCGATGGTGGGCATCATGGAATTCTCTCTGGCTTCATGGGCGTTTCCCCGCTTGCTGTGTTCCCAGTATGGAACGCATGGGACTGTCACGGGAATTCCTCTTTCCCTTCGACGTTGTACCCTTGGGGAACGCACCCGCCAGAAGGAATCCCATGTCGCAGTTGCTGAACATCAAGTCGAACAAGCCGCAGAAGGCGGTCGACGTGACCGACGCCGCCGCCAACAAGATCCGTGAGCTGCTCGCGAGCGAAGGCGATACGTCGCTGGCCCTGCGCATGGCGGTCCGGCCCGGGGGATGTTCCGGCTTCTCCTATGAGATGTTCTTCGACTCCGAGGTCGAGACGGGAGACGTTGTCGAGGAATTCGACGAAGGCGTCCGTGTCGTCGTGGACCCGCAGTCCGTCGAGCACCTGCGCGGCTCCGTGCTCGACTACAAGGACGGCCTGATGGGTGCGGGTTTCGCGATCAACAACCCGAACGTCACTCGTTCGTGCGGCTGCGGCAACAGCTTCAGCTGACGGGTACCGTTCACCGTGCCGAAGTCCATTCCCGCCCTCACCAACGCCCCTGCCCCGGTCGCACCGTATTCGGTGGTGACCGAAGCCAACGGGTTCGTCTTCCTCTCCGGTCAGGTGGCGATCGATCCCGCCGGCGGTCCGACACCGTCTGATACCCAGGAACAGGCCGACCTGGTGCTCCGCAACATCGGGGCGATCCTGAACGAGCTGGGTCTCGACTTCACCGATGTGGTGAAGTCGACGGTGTTCCTCGCCGACATTCGTGATTTCGCCCTCGTCAACGAGGTCTACGCCCGCTACTTCGGCACCGAACCCCCTGCCCGATCGGCGATTCAGGCGGGTGCGCTTCCCGCTCCCCAATACCGGGTCGAGATCGAAGTGATCGCCGCACGATGAGCTCGGTGCTCGCCAGTCTCGGACTCGGCGATTCGAACAGCGGGGTCTTCGCCGGCCGCTGGATCGATGCCTCCGGGGAGACGATCGCGGTCCAGAACCCGGCAACCGGTGAGACCATCGCCTCTGTCACCCTCGCGTCCGAATCCGACTACGACGCAGTGGTGGACTGCTCGGTTGGGACGTTCGACCGGTGGAGGATGCTCCCGGCTCCCCGACGCGGCGAGTACGTCAGGATGCTCGGTGATGCGTTGCGTGAGCATCGCGATCACCTCGGGGCACTCGTCAGCCTGGAGATGGGAAAGATCCTTCCCGAGGGGATCGGCGAGGTGCAGGAGATGATCGACATCTGCGACTTCGCCACGGGTCTGTCCCGACAACTGTACGGGTTGACGATGGCCTCGGAGCGGCCACGGCACCGCATGTACGAGCAGTGGCATCCTTTGGGTCCTGTCGGCGTCATCTCGGCTTTCAACTTCCCGGTGGCGGTGTGGTCGTGGAATGCGACGATCGCCGCCGTGTGTGGCGACACGCTCGTCTGGAAGCCGTCGGAACGCACCCCCCTCACCGCCATCGCCGTGACGAAGATCGCCGAGACGGTGATGGCCGGGTCGGGATTCGAAGGAGTCTTCAACCTCGCCGTCGGGCGCGGCCATGACATCGGCCAGCGCATGATCGAAGACCGGAGGCTCCCGCTGATCTCGGCGACCGGTTCCTGTCGGATGGGTGAGATCGTCGGTCCCACTGTCGCTACTCGAATGGGTCGCACCATCCTCGAGTTGGGCGGGAACAACGCCATCATCGTGATGGACGATGCCGATCTCGATCTGGCGGTCCGCGCTGCGCTCTTCGCCGCGGTGGGCACGGCCGGTCAGCGATGCACGTCGCTTCGCCGCCTGATCGTCCATCGCGACGTCATCGACGAGGTTTCCAAGCGACTGGTGGACGCGTACGGACAGGTTCCGATCGGTGATCCGCTCGAGGAGGGAACCCTGATGGGACCGGTGACCTCCGCCGATGCAGTCGACGCAACCCTGGCCGCCATCGACACCGCCCAATCCCAAGGTGGCGAACTCCTCACCGGAGGGCGTCGAATCGACCGCCCGGGACACTTCATGGAGCCTGCGATCGTTCGGGTTCCGAGCGACGCCGCTATCACCCAGTCCGAGACATTCGGCCCGGTGCTCTGGCTCATCCCGTTCGACTCGCTCGACGAGGCGATCGCCATTCAGAACGGTGTGAAGCAGGGGCTCAGTTCGGCGATCTTCACCGACTCGCTGCGGAACGCCGAGACGTTCCTGTCCCACATCGGGTCGGACTGCGGAATCGCCAACGTCAACATCGGCACGTCGGGGGCCGAGATCGGTGGCGCCTTCGGCGGCGAGAAGGAGACGGGCGGGGGACGCGAGGCAGGCTCGGACGCCTGGAAGGCCTACATGCGCCGGCAGACGACGACCATCAACTGGGGCGACGATCTGCCACTTGCCCAGGGCATCGAGTTCGGCTGATCGCCTCAGCCGAAGCGGTAACCGACCGACCGGACGGTGGTGATCCACGCCGCCCGCTCTTCACCAACCTTGGCCCGGAGCCGGCGGACATGGACGTCGACGGTGCGCGCACCGCCGTAGTAGTCGTAACCCCAGACTTTCGACAGGAGTTGCTCGCGGGTCCACACCCTGCTGCGGTTCTCGACGAAGAACCGCAGCAACTCGTATTCCATGTAGGTGAGGTCGAGCGGATTCGATGCGAGAGTCGCCTGGTAGGTGAGAGGGTTGAGCTCGAGATCGTTGTACACGAGAATCTCATCCCCGGCGCTCTGCTTCATCATGCGGCGGATGCGCACTCCGAGTTCGGCCGCGTCGGGCGGGTTGGCAACGAAGTCCGCCACCCCGGATGCCTGCTCGACGAGGGGAAACTGGGCGGGATCGGCGATGACCAACACGGGTACCCCGGTGGCCACGAAGAGGTCCCCGATCTGGCGGAGCCGCCGCATCGGCTCGTCGGCCAACTCGACGACGAGCACCGACCACTCTCCGGTCTCTCCCGTGTCGGGGGACGCGATCGAGTCGACCAGCTTCGGTGTGAGTCCTGCAATCGCCAGCGCAACGGCGACGGGCTCTGAGCTGTCGGCCGGAAAGAGTGCGACCGTCATGTCGTCAGAGGATCGGAAGGTAGGTGTCGAGTTCGAATCGGGAGACGTGGTGTTGGTAGCGGTCCCATTCGTCCCGCTTGTTTCGCAGGAACCATCCGAAGACATGCTCTCCGAGCGCCTCGCGCACCAGCTCTGACGACTCGAGAAGGTCGAGCGCCTCAGACAGCGTCTCCGGGAGTCGCTCGATGCCCGCCTCGCGCAGCTCCGTCGAAGACATCTCCAACACGTTGCCGGGAACCTCCGGTGGGAGTTCGTATCCGTGTTCGATGCCCCGCAACCCGGCCGCCAGCAGGACCGACAGCGCCAGATAGGGATTGGTGGCGGCGTCAGGGGAGCGGTACTCGACGCGCACGCTCGACGGCTTGTTCGCCTTCACCGTCGGCACTCTGACCAGGGCGGACTGATTGTTGTATCCCCACGAGACCCAGATGGGTGCGTCGAACCCGCGCACCAAACGCTTGTAGGAGTTGACCCACTGGTTGGTCACGGCCGTGATCTCACGGGCGTGGGTGAGGAGGCCGGCGATGAACTGCTGTCCGGTCTTCGAGAGTTCTCGTCCGCCGTCCCCCGCGAAGACGTTCTGATCGTCGGCGAAGAGCGACATGTGGAAATGCATGCCCGAGCCGTCGTGGGCTTCGAGCGGCTTCGGCATGAACGTGGCGTAGATGCCGTGCTCGAGCGCCACCTCCTTCACTGTGAGACGGAAGCTCATGATGTTGTCGGCCATCGTCAGTGCGTCGGTGTAGCGCACGATGATCTCGTGCTGGCTCGGGGCCACCTCGTGATGGGAGTGCTCGATCGGGATTCCCATCTTCTCCAGCGCGTTGATGGTCTTGCGGCGGTACTCCTGGGCGACATCGAGCGGTGTCAGGTCGAAATAGCCGCCGCGGTCAAGCACTTTGGGTTCCGGTCCTGAATCGGCGAAGTAGAAGTATTCGATCTCCGGCGCAACGAAGAACGTGAACCCCATGTCGGTCGCCTTCGCCAGGTTCCTCTTGAGGACCGTGCGGGGATCTCCGAGAAAGGCCTCTCCCTGCGGTGACGTGATGTCACAGAACATACGGGCGACCTGTTCCTCGTGCCGCCAGGGCAGGATCTGGAAGGTGGCCGGATCCGGCACCGCCAGCATGTCCGCCTCCTGCAGTCGGGCGTAGCCGTCGATGGATGAACCGTCGAAGGTCATTCCCTCGGTGAACGCCGTCTCCAGTTCCTGGGGATTGATCGAAACCGACTTGAGAAACCCCTGGACGTCGGTGAACCAGAGTCGGATGAAGCGGATGCCCCGTTCCTGCACGGTTCGCAGGACGTAGTCGGCTTGACGGTTCATCGCCTCAGTTTGGCGGTTGAGACCTCATCGTCGCAATCCGGCGGGTCAGAAGATGACCGGGCTCCACGGCGCTCGCACGCCGCGGAACAGAACATCGAGTTTCTCGACTTCCGCACCCTGCCCCGCCAGCCGTCCCGCCATCGCCAACTCGACCGCCGAGCGGCCGCCCAGGCACAACGCCGAGAGGTCTTCGATGTCCAGGTCGATGTCTGCATCGTCGACCCTGGTGACGGTCCCGCCGCCTTCCATCACGTCGAGTCGGTAGCTGCCGGTGGTGAAGCCGAGCGGGTCGTGAACCCGGAAGCTGACCGAACCGTCGGTGAGATATGTCCTCGCCTCCAGCACGGAGGCGACGTCGAGGATGCGGACCCACAAACCGTCTGTCACTCGCGTGCGCGCTCGACGGGTCGCCCGCAGCAACGAGTGGATCGGATCGTCGATCGGCCGGAGGTCGGCGCGGATCGTGCGTCCGAAGTCGTGGGACATCACGTGCTGCCACAGGCCGGCCCACGCCGCCGGTGTCGTGGCGTACAACTGGACGACGATGACGTCCTGTGAAGGGTGATCGTCGTCTCCGTCGACGTCCTTCAGTCGATACTTGGTCCACCCGGTCGGGATACTTCCTTCGGTAACGAGGCCGTAGCGGGCGCGACCGGCACCGCCCCGGGACCACGGCATGTCAGAGAAGATGCGATCCCACCAGGCTTCGCTCTGGCCGACCATCCCCGGGACCTCGGCCCGGAGAGCGTCGTAGATCGCAGTCGCCGGAGGGCGGACGATGTCCACATCGACGATCTCGACCGTGGCACTCGGTGACGCCAGCCGGTGGAAATCCGTGTGGCGACGGTCGATCTCGATCTCGGTGCTCCAGGCGGCCATCCCGAAGCCGAACCGGCCGTAGATCGCGCTGTCGCTGGCCCACAGTGCGGCGGCGGCGTCACCGTGATCGATCGCCTCCTCCAGGTGGGCTTGCATCATCTGCGCCAGGACGCCGCCCCGGCGGTGGGTCACCTGCACAGTGACCTGGGTGGTGCCGGCGACAGGGATCGTCCCACCAGGGACTGTCATCGTGAACGAAAAGACTCCCAGCGTCCCCACGATTCGACCGTCGTCGAAGGCGCAGCGGGCGCGCTCCGGTTCGAAGAGCTTGCGCATCCGCTCCAGAAGGGCGTTGCGATCGTCGGGCTCCTCCGGCAGATCGAAGCCGAACGGGCCGCTCATCGCGGTCGCGTACGCCTCGAGTTCATCGGCTCGGGGTGGACGGACCTCGATCAACTCGAGAGAGCTGCCTGGAACTCGGCTTCGTCCGCCGCGGCAGTGAAGGCCCGAACGGCCTCGTCGAAGGAGTCGAGGGCGGCTCGGCGCGCCTCGCCTGTGTCGGATGACTGGATGCCGGCCACGACGGCGTCCGCGGCGTTTGCAGCCTCGGCGGCGGCTGCGCTCAGAACCGTCTGCACGCCTTCGAGTCCGAGAGGTGCCACGACCGTCGCGACACCCTCCGCCCATGTCCGGACCCGGCCGGCGAGATCGACGAGGGCGGCTTCGGTGTCGGAATATGTGACAGTCCGTTCCTCTGCATCCCATTGTCCGTTGATCGAGGCCATCTCCGTCTGGAAACCAGTGAGAGCCGTCTCCTGGCTGGCGACGAGGTCGAGGTAGTTCTGCACCGATGGGTCGAGGACCACTGCGGTCGTCGTCGTCGTGGTGGACGACTCATCGGTTACCTCGGTGGTGGTCGTGGTGGTCGCTCCGGCCGACAAATCTTGTCCTTCTGCCTCTGCTCCTGGGAGGGCTTGCACGAACACGTAGGTGAACACCACCATCCCGAGGATGACGAGAGGCAGGAGCCACCTGCCTGGGCGCGGGTCAGGATTGAGGGCCATCAATCCGGAAACTTAGTCCCCGCGTCACCGTTTCCGGGGTTCGCGAGGGTCTAGCAACCGCGGGGCCGGCTTCGTACGTTCCTCCGATGCCCTCAACGAAGCAGTTCCGACCAGACGCCCGCCACATCGCCGACGAAGACGGCGAGACTTTCGAATCGATCCCGTGGGAGGCGCTCGATCGACTCGGACGGTCCGGTGACCATCGGCGCTGGTACGTCATTGCCGGGGTCATCGTCGCGGTCGCGGTGGCCTTCTCCGCCATCCGCAGTCTTGGAACGGCCGATCCCGTCGAGATCGTCGATGCTCCCACAGTGCCGGTCAGCGTCACCACGCCGGTGACGACGACATCGACCATCCCGGAGGTCATCACCGAGGCCGACCTCATGGCGGTCGACATTCACATGCTTGAGCGGGCGGCAGCCGGTCTGGCCGAGGCGGCTGCCGTGGAGTACTTCTCCGCCGAATCGGGTGGAATCTGGACCGGGGTCGAGTTCGATCCCTCGCGTTCCACCTTTGTCGAGTCCGCCACGGCGGTGACAGTGACCCAGGTGGCAGCCACCCGTTTCGAGGTGATCGTGGCAGTGTCCGTCCTCGACGCGGTCGACGGTGAGCCCTTCGTCCGTCGCCCGCTGCGCGGCGTTTCGATCGTGGTGGATGCCTCGGACGGGACATTCCGCCCGGTCGACCTCCCGACACCTGCCACCCTGCCGTTCGGTTCCCTGGTCCCGGCGACCGCGACCTCCGAGATCGCCGATCCCGCCGCCATCGAGACCGCCATGGCCCTCGCCGCCCCCTTTGGAACCGTTGTTGGCGACTCCGTCGTCGTGGCCACTCTGGCGTCCGGCGAGCAGCGAGTGGCGGTCAAGGTGGTCGACGAAGCAGGCATCGCCTGGCCGATGTCCTTCCCCCTCGCTGGGTCGTGATCTTCGCTCAGTCGTAGTGCTCGGTGAGGATCTCGACACACAGCGGAGCGAGGGTCTCCCACGTGGAGTCGGATGACTTCGACACCGTCACGAAGTCAGCGGTCATGAATACGCTGACGACACCTGCGAGTCTGAGCAGCGCGCCGGCCGCCGGATCATCGGCGTCGCTTCCGGCGACGTAGGTTGCCGGTCCGCCCACAGGCTGGCCGACGGTGAATTTCATTGCGTTCGGATTCGGGGTGGGGTCGGTGTGAACAGGCATGGCGAGGCGCAAATCGTAGCGGTGGGCCGAAAGTGACCCTCGGCGTCGACGTCGGGGGCACCTTCACCGACCTGGTCTGGTGGGACGGCGAACGGCTCCGCGTCGCCAAGACGAGCACGACGCCGGATCAGAGCCTGGGCGTGGTGTCGGGCGCAACGCAACTGACCGCCGGCAGCCGCGTTCGGATGCTCGTGCACGGAACCACCGTCGCGACCAACGCCCTGCTCGAGCGACGGGGCGCCAGGGTGGCGCTTGTGACCGACCCCGGTTTCGAGGATCTGATCGAGATCGCCCGACAGGACCGGCCGAGTCTGTACGACCACGACGTGCTCCGCCCTGAACCTCTGGTACCGCGGTCCCGCCGATTCGGCCACGTCCCTGACCGGTTCGAGGAGACCGATGTGGCGGTCGTCTCCCTCCTCGGCTCCTACGCCGATCCCTCCGCCGAACAGCGGCTCGCTTCCCTCGTGGCGGCGGCGCATCCCGATCTCGACGTGATCGCCTCCTCCGAGGTGTCCGGGGAGTTCCGCGAGTTCGAGCGTCTCTCGACCACGGTCCTCACCGGCTATCTGCGCCCGGTCGTCGAGCGGTACCTCGACCGGCTCGATCGTGAAGTGCGACAGTCGGTGGCAGACCGTGTGCTCGTGATGCGGTCGAGCGGAGGCCTGGTCTCCGCTTCGGCGGCGGGGCGACAGGCGGCATCAATCCTCTTGTCCGGACCGGCAGGTGGCGTGGTCGCGGCTGCCGCCTACGGGGATCTTCTCGGGCACCGGTCCGTCATCTCCTTCGACATGGGGGGCACGTCGACCGACGTCTGCAGGATCGAAGGCGGTCGCCCCGAGGTGGCATTCGAGCGGACCGTCGAGGGATTCGCCTGCCGGCTGCCCAGCGTCGCCGTCCACACGGTTGGGGCGGGTGGAGGCTCTGTCGGCTGGGTGGATGCGGGTGGGGCGCTCCGGGTCGGTCCGCGTAGCGCAGGAGCCGCCCCAGGACCTGCCTCGTACGGTCGCGGAGGGGTCGAAGCAACGGTCACCGACGCCGATCTGCTGGTCGGACGCCTCTCCCCCGACGTGGCGCTGGCAGACGACCTCGTGCTCGACGCCGATGCAGCCACGGTGGCGATGGAACGGCTTGGGGTCCGGCTCGGACTCTCGATACCTGAGACGTCGCTCGGCGTGGTCGAGATCGTGGAAGCCCACATGGAACGGGCGATCCGCCGGGTGTCGGTGGAAGAGGGCTTCGATCCGTCCGGTGCCGCCCTCGTTGCCTTCGGGGGTGCTGGGGGTATGCACGCCTCGGCCCTGGCGTCGAGGCTTGGGATGAGCACGGTGCTGATCCCGCCGCATGCCGGGTTGCTGAGTGCGCTCGGACTGCTGCTGTCCCCGCCGCGGGTCGACGCGGCCCGCACGATCCTCGTCGACCCGTCGCAGACCGAACGACTGTCGCGAGCGATCGACGAATTGATCTCGCAGGTGTCTTCCGAGTTCCAGTCTGCGGTCGGCTCTCACGCCCGGGAGGCAACCGTGGCGCTGGACATGCGCTACATCGGACAGTCACACGAGACCACCGTTCCCTGGCACTCAGGCGACGATGCGGTCTCCCTGGCCGACCGCTTTCACGCCGCGCATGACCAACGAAACGGGTTCCGCCGTCCCGAGGATCCGGTCGAGGTCGTCACTGTGCGAGCGACGGCGGTGGGTGCCGCCACCCTGTCCATCGACGATCTCCCGGCTCACACGCCAGTCGGAGAAGCCGTCATCGGCGAGCGTCAGGTCCGTACCGCCTCCGGTGTCGCTGACGCACCGGTCTACCTCCGCGCCGGACTCGTTCCCGGGACTGAGCTGAGAGGCCCTGCCATCGTGGTCGAGGACGGATCGACGACCTGGCTCGAGGACGGGACGCGGGGGCGGATGCACGAGAGCGGGACACTCGTGATCGAAGGTGGCTGACGTCATTGCGCTCGAAGTGGCTCGCCATCGGCTGGCGGGGGTGGCCGAGGAGATGGGCACCGTCCTCCGCCGCACCGCCTACTCGCCCAACATCAAGGAGCGAGCAGACTGTTCGGCGGCCGTCTTCACACCAGACGGGACCATGCTCGCCCAGGCCGAGCACATCCCGGTTCATCTGGGTGCGATGCCCGCCTCGGTCGCCGCGGTCCTGGCCGCGCTGGGCGCCGAGCCCGGCCTCCAGTACGCCGTCAACGATCCGTTCGCAGGCGGGACCCACCTCAACGACCTGACTCTCGTGCGTCCGGTCTTCGTCGACGGCATCCATGTGGCGTGGGTCGGAAATCGCGCCCATCACGCCGACGTGGGGGGAGAGGCTCCCGGTTCGATGCCGGCGCACGCCACGACCGTCGACCAGGAGGGCATCCGTGTGGCGCCGATGGCCGCCGTGCGGAACGGCGAGTGGCTGGACACGTTCCTCGATCCCTTCCTCGACGCCACACGGACACCGGGCGAACGGCGGGGAGACCTGGCCGCCCAACTCGGCGCCAACGAGGTGGCCGCCGCTCGGCTCGAGTCGATGATCCGACTCGAAGGCGTCCCCGGCTTCCGCCGTCTCACCGATCAACTGCTGGCGTACGGCGAACGTCGGATGGAGGCGGCTCTCGTCGCGCTACCGGATGGGAGGTATGCCTTCTCCGATGTCATGGAGTGGGGCGACGAGGACGTGACGATCACGGTGACGGTCGAAGTCGACGGTGGGAGTCTTCACGCAGACTTCAGCGGCACGGACGATCAGATTCCCGCCAACTTCAACGCCGTCGAAGCCGTCACCAGGTCGTGCCTCTACTACGCGGTGCGGGTCGCAACCGATCCGAGCATCCCGGCCAACGGCGGGGCCTACCGGAACGTCACGCTCCACGCTCCCCCCGGGTCCATCGTCAATGCCCGCCCGCCTGCCGCGGTCGCCGCCGGCAACGTCGAGACGAGCCAGCGGATCGCCGATGTCCTGTTGGGTGCGCTCGCCCAGGCCGCACCGGAGCGCGTCCCCGCCGCCTCGCAGGGCACGATGAACAACGTCCTGATCGGGAACGACCGGTTCGCCTACTACGAAACGGTTGCCGGTGGTCAGGGCGGTCGCCCGCGGGGACCTGGGCAGTCGGGGATACAGACAGGGATGACCAACACCCGCAACACGCCCATCGAGTCGCTCGTCACCCACTATCCGTTCCGAGTCACCCGCTACACACTGCGGCGCGACTCCGGTGGCGAGGGACTGCATCCCGGGGGTGACGGGATCGAGCGCGAGATCGCCTTTGACGAGGAGGCGACGGTGTCGCTCATGGGCGAACGGCGCAGGCACCGCCCGTGGGGTCTGAACGGGGGTTTGGCAGGTGCCACTGGATCCGACGTTCTGATCCGTGCGGACGGAACCATCGAGACGCTCCCCGGCAAGGTGACGATCGAGGTGGCGCCCGGCGACCGTTTGCGGGTGCTCACTCCGGGCGGCGGTGGTTGGGGCGAGCCGATCACCGGCGCTTCTTGACGGCCCGGCCGGGAGTAGCCTCGAACCAATGGGACTCGCAGAAGATCTGGCCGGTGTCGTCGGGGCGGAACATGTTCTGTCTGATGACCTGGAACGGTTTCTCTACGGCAAGGATGCGGGGGTCTTCCGTGGTGCCCCCACCGTGGTGGCCATGCCGTCCACCACCGGCCAGGTTGCCGAAATCGTCCGGATAGCGGAGCGTCATGGCGTGCCGATCGTGGCTCGCGGTGCAGGGACCGGTCTGGCCGGGGGAGCGGTGCCAGTCGAAGCAGGCGTCGTCGTGTCGACGACGCGGATGAACCAGATCCACTCGGTCGATCCGGTCAACCGGTCGGCGTGGGTCGGTCCCGGCGTCATCAACCTCGATCTCTCTCGTCACACCGCTCCGTTGGGGCTCCACTTCGCCCCCGATCCTTCCTCCCAACAGGCGTGCACCATCGGAGGGAATGTCGCCAACAACTCCGGAGGTCCGCACTGTCTGGCCGACGGTTCCACCACCGACCACGTACTGGGCCTGGAGGTCGTCCTGGCCGGAGGCACCGTCATCACGGTCGGCGGCGACGCTCCGGATGTTCCCGGTGTCGATCTCCGCACGATCCTGGTTGGTTCGGAGGGGACACTGGGCATCATCACGAAGGTTCTCGTGCGGCTGATGGTCAACCCTCCGGACGTGCGAACCCTCCTGTGTGTCTTCGATTCCGTCGGAGCGGCCGCTGCCACCGTCTCGGGGGTGATCGCATCGGGCATCGTTCCTTCCGCCCTGGAGATGATGGATCAGAAGATGACGGTGGCGGTCGAGAACTGGCTGCACGCCGGACTCCCGACCGCCGCCGCCGCCATCCTCCTTGCCGAGGTCACCGGTGAGACGGCGTCGGTCGAGGCCGAGGCGGCGGTGATCGAGGAGGTGGCACGCGAGTGCGGGGCGACGGCGGTCAACACGGCTGCTGACGACACCGAGCGCGCCGTGCTGTGGCGGGCCCGCAAGTCGGCCTTCGGAGCGGTGGCCCAGTCCGCCCCCAACTACTACCTGCACGACACGGTCGTCCCGAGAACCCGTCTCGTAGAGACGATGGAGGAGGTCTACCGGATCGGCGAGCGTCACCAGTTGGTGATGATGAACGTCTTCCATGCCGGCGACGGGAACCTGCATCCGCTGATGACGTTCGACGCTTCCGAGCCGGGCGCCCTGGACAGGGTCCATGCCGCGTCCGCGGAGCTTGTGACACTCAGTGTGGACAACGGCGGGGCGCTGTCGGGGGAACACGGCATCGGTATCGAAAAGCGCGATCTGATGCCGCTGATGTTCTCGGAACTCGACCTCGACGCCCAGGCCCGGGTGAAGGAGGCGCTCGACCCTGGCGGACTGTTCAACCCCGACAAGGTCCTCCCGCGCGGCTCCCGGTGTTACGACTTCGGTCGTCCGATCCCAGAGGGCACCTGGATCTGATGCCGGTCAACGTTCGCAGCCTCGACGACTTCACCGCTGCCCCGCCTGAGATCCGCGCCGCCCTGCCTCCCGCGGACCATCGCGTCGCCCCCTCGTCCGCAGAAGAGATGGCCGAGCTGCTGGCTGCGGCGAGCGATTCGGGTGCGATCGTCGTGCCGTGGGGCGGCGGTATCCATCAGGGGCTCGGCCACCGCGTCTATCCGGACGTCATCGCGTCGACGCTCCGCCTCGACCGCATCGTGGCGTGGGAGCCGGAGGATCTCACCGTCGTCGTCGAATCGGGTGTGACAGTCGACGATCTCGAGGTCGAACTTGCGACCAGAAGCCAGACGGCCGCGCTTCCCGAGACCGCCCCGGGGGCGACGATCGGTGGGGTCATCGCCGCGGGTGCATCCGGATACCGGCGTCCCCGCTACGGGCCGACGCGCGACCGGATCCTGCAGGCGACGGTGGCGACCGGCGACGGCCGCCTCGTCACGGCCGGGGGGCGGGTCGTCAAGAACGTCTCGGGTTTCGACATCCAGCGGACCGTGTTCGGCACCCACGGTGCTCTCGGCGTGATCACATCGGTCTGTCTGAAGCTCTGGCCCCGGGCGGCGGCCTCGGCCACCGTCACGGTCACCGATCCGGCCCCCGCCTGGACCGGGCTATACCGGCCGTTGGCGGTGCTGCAGACGTCGGAGGACTCGGCCGCGTACCTCGAAGGACCTGTCCGCCAGGTGGCGAACGAGGCCGAGCGGCTCGGTGGCGAAATGCGCGAAGGACTCCACTGGCCCGCCTCTCCTGTCGGCGAGGTGACCGCCGCAGTGACTGTCGCGCCTTCGCTCATAGGAGAAGCAGTCGACCGAGTCGCGCCGATCGGCCCGTTCGTTGCCCAGCACGGCGTCGGCCGGATCGACGTAGGCGGCACCGCCGGCGCCGGCTGGGGCGACCTGCGGGGGTGGGCGGAGTCCGTAGGAGGCCGACTGACGGTGACATCGGCTCCCGACACGTTCTACGACGGCTTCGACGCCTGGGGATCTGATCCGCCCGCCCTCGGCGTCCAACGTCGACTGGTGGCGGCCTTCGATCCGGTCCGCACCATCAACCGCGGCCGGCTTCCCGGGGGCATCTGATGGGATATCGCACTATCGACGCACCGACCGCTCCGGAGCTGTCCGCCTGCGTCCAATGCGGGTTGTGTCTTCCACACTGCCCGACGTTCCGGCTGACAGGCAAGGAGTCCGCCTCCCCGCGCGGTCGCTTGTCGGCGATGCGGGCAGTGCTGGAGGGCGAGGCGGAGATCGACGCCGCTTTCGACGAGGCGATCTCCTTCTGCCTCGGGTGTCGGGCGTGTGAGTCCGTCTGTCCCGGGTTGGTTCCGTACGGGCGGGTGTTGGAGGGTGCTCGCGCCGAACTCGTCGCTCAACGTCCGACGCCGGCCCGTCGGGTCCGCCGTTTCGGACTGGGTCGGATGCTCCCCAATCGCCGGATCGTCGGGCTGGGCACCATGGCGATGGCCGTCGCTCAACGGGCGGGTGCCGGGCGCCTGGGGGGCATGGCCGGCCGGGCTCTGACCGGGCTGCGGCGGCTGGAGTTCGGACGGCGGACATGGGTCGGCCGGACAGTCGATCCAGATGGTCCCTGCCGGGGCACCGCGATGCTCGTGGCCGGGTGTGTGATGGACGAGTGGTTCGGCCCGGTGCACGATGCCACCGTCGCCCTTCTCACTCGAGCCGGTTACCGGGTGGAGGTGCCCGAGGCCCAGACGTGTTGCGGTGCGCTCGCTGCCCACGACGGACACGCCGATACGGCTCGCAGGCTGGCCGCTCAGAACGTGGTGGCGTTCGCGGAGGCCGATCTCGTCGTCGTCGATGCTGCCGGCTGCAGCGCCCACCTCAAGGAGTACGCCCACCTCGCGTCGGGGGGCGCCGAGTTCTCCAGCCGGGTGCGAGATGTGACCGAGGTCATTGCAGCTCTGATCGCTGACGGATCTTTGCCCACGCTGGAGCCGAGCGGGACCCGGGTTGCGATCCAGGATCCGTGCCACCTCCGTCATGCCCAGCGGATCGTGTCCGAGCCGCGGGCAATTCTCCGGGCGGCGGGACTGGAACCGGTCGAGATCGATCCGGACGGCCTCTGTTGCGGTGCCGCCGGGATTTACACGGTGCTAAGGCCGCAGGCATCGGCCGAGCTGGGTCGCATGAAGGCCGCGCAAGTCGAAGCGGTGGGGGTGTCGGCGGTGGCGAGCGCCAATCCCGGGTGCGAGATGCAGCTGCGAGCGGCCCTCGGTCGCGACGTCACGGTGGCGCATCCGATCGAGTGGTATTTCGAGAGGCTGAGCACCTCCGATGCTGACCGGTACGCTGCATCCACACCATGACCTTCTTGGACCGATCCGACTTCGGCACTCATCCCCAGCCGGCCCGCTACTACTTCACGCTGGCGTTGGGAACCTTCCGCACAGGTCTCGACGTCGCGATGCTGGTGGTGGGCACCGGACTCGTCGGGCTGGCGCTGGCGGTGCTGCTCGACGGCTTCGAGGTCATCGACCTCGAACTCGGCACCGGCATCGGCGGCACTCTGGGGGCAGCTCTCGTGATCGGCGTGTGTGGAGGGTTCGCGCTGGGGGTGGCATCGGAAGGTCGGTACGGCATGGCCCGATCGCTCGAAGGTTTCCCTTCTCTCGAAGTCGCCCTGGGGCGCCTCGTCGCCATCGTGATCATGGCGTTCGCATTGCTGTTCGTGGCGGGCCGCCTGGAGCCCGTCGTGACCGAACTGCCCTATTCGTTCTCCGTCGCGGTCGAAGTCGTCCGCAGCGTCGGGAGGACCGGTTTCATCGCTGCCCTCGTCGGAGTGCCCGCTTCGTGGGCAGTCCGTCGCGGTCTGGACCGTCTCGGCTGGGGCACGGCGCTGGTCATTCCGACGCTCTACCTCATATGGGTCGTCGCAGCGCTCGTCTCCTTCGACGCACCCTGAGACTCACACCAGTGTCTTGGCCCAGATCTGTTCACCGGTGAGATCGAAGCCTGCCCGTGTCAGAGCCTCGTCCATCCAGTCGACGGTCGGGACCATGATCCGCACTCGCCCGTAGTCGCGACGGTCCGCTCGATCGACGAGGGCCCGCACCATGCGGTACGCGTCGCCGTCGGTGGCGACGAGCAGCGGGACGAACATCGTCTCGTCTTCGTCCTCGGCCACGATCCATCCTGAAGGACCGTGCAGGAGCTTCTTGGCTGCAACCGCGTTATCGAGGTCGGTTCGCGTCATGCGTCGCATCAGCCAGCCGCGCGGATAAAGCGTTCTGCCCAGCCGCGACAGCTCAGAGGTCGACCAGGCCACCCATGCGGGTTCGATCTCGGCTCGCGTCCCGACGACCAACTGCTCGTCGCCCGGAACCCGCCGCCCGCCGTTCGTCACCGGATCGGGAGCGCTTCCCAGTCCGCGCGCGGCGTTCGTCCACTCGGAGATCCTGCGGTATCCGCGGGCAGCCACCTGGCGTTGGGCCGCCTCGTTCCACGATTCGATCATCAGCCGGACGATGAGGGCGCCCTGGTCGCGGGCCCAGTCGCACAGATGGTCGTTGAGACGGCTGGCAAGTCCCTTCCGGCGGTGCTCGGGATGTACCCGGGCACCATGTACCCAGCCTTCGTTGGCCGAGAGCATCACCGCTCGGGCGATCGCCACGGGTCGGCCTTCCCACTCGACGACCGCGACGTGAGAGTCGCTCTCCTCGAGCCAGTCTTCGAACACGTCGGCGACGTAGTCGCCCCAGTCGAATGTGTCCGTCGTGAACTCCCGGATTGCGGCGTGATCAGCCGCGGTGGCCGGGCGGATGGTCGGTTCGGTCACATCCGGTCCGGGACGTCGATCCCGAGAACTTCGAGACCGGTCCTGATCGTGCGTCCGGTCAGTTCAGCGACGCCGAGCCAGCTCGCCCGCTGCTCGGGATCCTCCTCGGACAGGATGTGGCATTCCTCGTAGAAGCGGTTGAAGACCTGCGACAACTCGTAGGTGTATTCGGCGAGATGGTTCGGAGCGCGCAACGAGATCGCCCGGTCGATGATCTCGGGAAACCGCGAGAGGTGGAGAAGCAGGGTGCGGTCTGCGTCGCCTGCGACCTTTCTGATCGGCCCGACGCTCTCGTCGACTGCGTTGCGCAGGATCGATCCGATCCGGACCGAGGCGTACAGGAGATACGGCCCCGTCTTGCCTTCGAACGAGGTGAACCGGTCGAGATCGAACATGTAGTTCGAGCTGCGGTGATTGGCGAGATCGCCGAACTTGAGCGCAGCCACACCCACCATCCATGCGATCCGCTCCCGTTCCGCCACCGGGTAGTCACTGGCGAGGCCGCGTTCATCCATCCGCTCCGCAGCCCGCGTCACCACATCGGAGACGAGGTCTTCGAGCCGGGGCAGGTTGCCGTCCCGGGTCTTGAGCGGTTTGCCGTCGGATCCGTTGACCGTCCCGAATCCGATGTGTTCGAGCACCATGTCCGCGGGGGCGATACCGCCCTTGCGGGCGGCCCGGAAGACCTGTTCGAAATGCAGTGCCTGGCGTTGATCGACCACGTAGATCACCTCGTCGCAGCCGCGCTCGGCGCGTTCGTCGACTGTGGCCACATCGGTGGTGCCGTAGGTGTAGGCCCCATCGGACTTGACCAGCATCAGAGGCGGGATCTCGGTCTTGTCGTCGGCCGCCGCCACATCGACGACGAGTGCACCCTGGCTCTCGGTCACCGCTCCTGTTTGCCGCATGCGGTCGATCATCGGCGCGATGCGGTCGTGGACCGACGCCTCGCCGAGCCACAGTTCGAAGGTGACGCCGAGATCGTCGTAGATGTGGCGCATCGCCTCGACAGACACCTCGCGAAAGTGCGCCCAGAGGGCTCGGTATCCCGGCCTCCCCTCCTGCAGTTCGAAGGTGGCCCGTCGGGCCGTCTCGGCGAAGTCAGGATCGTCTTTGGCACGCCGGGACGCCGCCGGGTAGAGCTCTTCCAGTTCGGCGACCGTGACGGGGGATTCCTCGTCGTAGGGGCCGGAGTAGGCAGCGTCGAAGTACTGCCAGTTCGGGTTGCGGAGCGCCAGTTCGGCGATGAGCTGTCCCATCGGGGTTCCCCAGTCACCGAGGTGGACGTCTCCGAGCGCCTCGTAGCCGGCGAAGGCGTACGCCCGTTTGAGGGCCTGCCCGATGATTGCTGGTCGGAGATGGCCGACGTGGAGGCTCTTGGCGACGTTGGGGCCGCCATGGTCGACGATCACGGTGCGGGACGAGGAGGGTGCTTCGACTCCGAGTCGGTCATCGGTCCGCATTCCTTCGATCGCCTCCGTCAGCGTCGCATCGGTGACGGTGATGTTGAGGAAACCGGGACCGGCGATTTCGATCTTCCCGATCCTCGGATCTCCGCCGACCGTGGCGACGACCTCGGCGGCGATGTCACGCGGGTTGCGTCCCGCCTGCTTGGCGCCGGCCATCGCTCCGTTGCACTGGAACTGTGCGAGCTCGGGCCGCTGTGACGGTACGACGCCTCCCAGGCTCGAATCGAGTCCGACGCCGGCAAAGGCGTCTCCGAACAGTTCGCTCAACTCGGACAGGAGGGACATGTCCCGGAGGATAGGAGCGACTCACGGAGCCGACTCC
>JBBDWN010000084.1:0-3688 GCA_040902855.1 Acidimicrobiia bacterium
GGCGGTCTTGGCGAGATCCTCGACCTGAGACGTGTCGATCTTGACGGACGGCCCCATCGTCGAACTCACCGACATGCCGCGCACGTAGCGACCTTTGGTCGACGCAGGCCGGGCCCTCCACAGCTCTCCGCAGAGCGCAGCCAGGTTCCCGAGCAGTTGGTCTGCGGAGAAGGACGCCTTGCCGATCGGAACGTGGATGTTGCCGTACCGGTCGTTGCGGTATTCGAGTTTTCCGGCCTTGAATTCGCCGACAGCCTTGCCGACGTCCGGCGTGACTGTGCCGGCTTTCGGGTTCGGCATGAGGCCGCGCGGTCCGAGCACTCGCCCGAGTTTTCCGACTTCGGCCATCATGTCCGGGGTGGCGATGACCAGGTCGAAGTCGAGCGCCCGACCGGCAGCCAGTTCTTCGACGAGTTCCTTGCCGCCCACCAGATCGGCGCCGGCGGCGGTGGCTTCGGCGTGACGGTCGGCCGGGGCGAACACTGCGACCCTCACTTCTTTGCCGGTCCCGTGCGGGAGGGCAACTGTTCCGCGAATCAACTGGTCCGCCTTGCGGGGGTCGATGCCGAGTCGGAACACGACGTCGACGGTCTCATCGAACTTGGCCGTGCTCAGGGACTTGACGAGTTCCAGGGCTTGTTGGGCGGAATGGGCAGCATGCTTGTCGTAGGTCCGTGCTGCGTTGGCGTATCGCTTCCCGCTCATGGCGGTCTACCTCCTGTGGTCCGGACGGCGGGGGTGACCCCGCCTCCCACGCTTCGATTACGGGGCTGTTCTCAGCCTTCGACGAGGATGCCCATCGAACGGGCGGTTCCTTCGACGATCTTCATTGCTCCATCGATGTCGATGGCGTTGAGGTCGGGCATCTTGATCTCTGCGATCTCTTTGACCTGGGCCCGGGTCACCTTGCCGACCTTCTCCAGGTGCGGGACGGCCGAACCCTTGTCGATCCTGGCAGCCTGCCGGAGCAGGGCCGCAGCCGGTGGCGTCTTGAGGACGAATTCGAAGCTCCGATCCTCGAAGATCGAAATCTCCACCGGGATGATCTGGCCGCGCTGGTTGGCGGTGGCGTCGTTGTACGCCTTGACGAAGTCCATCAAGTTGACGCCGTGCGGTCCGAGTGCGGTACCGACCGGCGGTGCCGGAGTGGCCTGACCGGCCGGAAGCTGCATCTTGACGACAGCAGCGAGTCTTCTTCTACCCATTGTGTTTTAGTCCTGTTCGTTCTCGAAGCGGATCGACGACCGTCAGCCCCGCTGGATGTCCTCGAATCCGAGTTCCACCGGGGTGTCTCGCCCAAAGATGTTGACGAGCACGGTGACTTTCGACTGGTCGAGGTCGATGTCCTCGATCCGGCCGTTGAAATCTGCGAACGGCCCGGTGACGACCCGAACCATGTCGTTGATGTCGAAGGCGGGCTTGAAGCGCGGCTTGGGCTTCTCCTCTTCCTTCTCGACGCCCAGGAAGCGCTCCACCTCTCGCCGCGAAAGCGGGGTGGGAGTGTTGGAACCTCCGACGAACCCGGTCACTCCTGGTGTGTTGCGGACCGTGTACCAGGAGTCGTCGTCGAGACGCATCCGCACGAGGATGTACCCGGGGAAGACCTTCTTCTTGACCGTGACCTTCTTGCCGTTCTTGATCTCGACGACGTCTTCCATCGGAATCTCGACGTCGTAGATCCGGTCTTCCATGTGCATCGACTTCGTGCGCGTCTCGAGGTTGACCTTGACCTTGTTCTCGTATCCGGAGTACGAGTGGATGACGTACCAATCCCCGGGAAGGTCGTACGGACTCGCCGGCTTGGCGGGTTCGGAGACTTCGAGGATGTCGTCTTCGATCTCGACGGCTTCTTCAGCCAATGCTTTCTCAGCCACTGATGCCTCCATCGATGATCCACAACACGACTGACTTGAGACCGAAGTCGAGTCCGAAGATGAGGAGGGTGAGCGCCACGCTGGTGATCATCGTCACTGCAGTGAAGACGATGAGCTGCTCGCTGGTCGGCCAGGAGACTTTGCGCAGTTCGATACGAACCTCGTGGAGGTATTCGACGATTCGTCGAAAGAGGTTCTGCTTCTCGGCGACCGGCTGGGCGCCGCCTCCGGCCGTCCCACCACCCGCCGGGACCTTTGCGGCGGCCGCGCGACTGGCGCGGGCCGCCGGGCCACGTCCGCCTTCGCTCTTTTCCTTGTTCTTCTGCAGCCGCTCTTCGCGTTCGATCATGCGGCGGGTTTCTCGGTTCATGGCTCTTTTCCTCGCGGCTTCGCCGCGGTGGTCTCTTCGGCAGGGGTGGAGGGACTCGAACCCCCAACCTCCGGATTTGGAGTCCGGCGCTCTAACCAGTTCGAGCTACACCCCTACGGGGGCGCAGGGCCGCGTCAGTATACGGACCGCCTCGGAGCGGGGGAAATCCCTCAGTTGTCGCATCTCCAGGTGTCCGACACCCGATGCCGAACCCCAGCCTACCGGCTTCTGGCGGCCACCGAACCGCTGATTCGGATCATTCGACGACCGCGGTCAGGAACGCTCCGTCTTCGTCTCCCAGATCGAAGGAAGCCCCGGTGTCCCTTCGCGAGCCGGTCAGTCGTGCCTCGACCGCCGCCCCCAGCGGGCGCCGGTAGCGGAAGCGGGCAGACGCGGGGTCGATGCCGAGACGAACGGATGCTTCGATCACCCACGCACTCTGCAGCAGTCCGTGAACCACCACTCCTGGGAGCCCGGCTGCGACCGCTGCCGCATGATCCCAGTGGATGGGATTCCAGTCCCGTGAGGCACCGGCATACCGGACGAGATCGGAGCGGGAAGCCGAGAAGTACCCCAGTTCCGCAGGCTCGTCGCCGAGACTGGCAGTCACCTCGCATCGGCTCCCAGCCTCGGGGGCAGGTTCGTGGCGCTCGGCGCCTCCGGCTCCGGGGGTGGTCTCTCCCCCGGACATCAGGAACGTCGAGGAGCCTGTGAGGACCGTCGCACCGCCCGTTTCGACCACGAGCTCGAAGGTGGTGAAGAACACACCGCCCCGCTCCCGAACCCTCGTCACCGTGCCGGTGACCGCGAGTTCGGCACCGAGAGGGATCGGGGCGTGCCAGGTGAAGCCCTGGTCGCCGTGGATGACCGATCTGGTGTCTTCACCCGCCCGCTCGTCGGACAGCAGATGGGGCGCGACAGCGAAGAGCAGGGCGCCGGCGAGGGACTGGGGCGCCAGTCCCGGAGTGTCGGCCGCTCCGACGATTGTGGCGTATTCGCCGACCTTCTCGGGATCGGTCCGATACGGATACGGGCCGTAGCTGACGCCGGCGAGATCCTCGATGCTCATCTCATCCTTCGGAAAGGAGCGAGGCCAGCAACCCTCCGTGCTGTGCCTCGCTCCCAGGCCACTGACTCCGCGTGTGTCATCGAGGCTAGACCCCACCACGGACCGCCGCCACGAGAAGAGCCCGACCATTCGGCCGGGCTCTTCGACGTCAACGCGTCTCGCGATGCGAGGTGTGCGATCGGCACCACCTGCAGTACTTCTTCAACTGCAGGCGATCACGTGTGTTCGCCTTGCTCTTCGTGGTCACGTAGTTGCGACGTTTGCATTCGTCGCACGCCAACGTGATCGGCGGTCTCTTGTCACTGGGCATATTTGGTTCCTACTTGGTGATCTTGGTGACGCGGCCGGCGCCGACAGTGCGCCCACCCTCACGAA
>JBBDWN010000085.1:0-10563 GCA_040902855.1 Acidimicrobiia bacterium
GCGTCTCGACGCTAAAAACGGGCTACACCGCGGCGAGCATCCGCTTGGACTCTTCGATGGCGAGTTCGATGAATCGTTCGACCGCAGGCGAGCGCTGCTCCCCACGACGGGTCATGATGATCACCACGCGTGGGGGAAGGGCGGGCTCCAACGGGCGAATGGCGATCCCCGGATCCGACGTGTCGATCGACAGCATCGGCATGACTGCGACACCCTGACCCGCCCTCACCATCGCTTGGACGGCAGCGTTGTCACCGGATCGAAACACGTACCGAGGGACCACACCGTGACTGCGCAAACCCGAGTCGATGCGGCCCTGACATTGGTCTGAGAGGTGCTGGCCGATCATCGGCAGCGACGCCAACTGGCGCGGCCCGTAGACGTCCTGGGCGTCTTCAGCGGGTGCGACGACCACGAACTCATCTTCGAAGAGCCGCACCACGTCGAATCCCGACCAGTCCGAGTCGTCGTCCGCCCAGAAGGTGAGATCGAGCTCGTGGTCGACCAGCGCCTGTCTGAGCACTTCGTCCGAGCTCGACTCCAACAGATCGACTTCGAGTTCAGGACGTTCCAGGGTGAGCGAGGTGATCACGGCCGGAAGCAGCCGCACCGAGACACTCTGGAAGGTGCCGACCGAGATCTTTCCCACGGTGCCCTTCGCCAATCCCGCAAAGTCCCGTTCGATGGACCGCAGTTCGGCGATCACATTGTCCACCCGAGGCATCAGCACCTCGGCGGCGCGGGTCACCTCGATCTGCTTGGGGCCTCCAGGGCGACGAAACAGCGACTGTCCGAGCACCGCTTCCAACCGGGCGATCTGCTGGCTGACGGCGGACTGGGTGTACCCGAGTTCTTCCGCAGCCCTCCCAAACGAACGGCGAGTCGCGACCTCTTTGAAGGTGACGAGATGGCGGAGTTCGAGGTCCGAGATATTCATAAGCGTCGATGATAGCAATGATGCAAGACCATCGTTGGACGCGATCGATAGGAGCCCGTACGTTGAACGAAGAAAGGAAACCACACCATGAAAAATCTCGACACACTGGCTCACGACATCGCGAGGTACGGAATCGATCGGTTCGAAACCGAGGTCATCGAATTCGCCGATACCGCACGTCGGCGGGGGGTCGCCCCCACGCTCGCTGGCATCCTCGCCGACCCCACCGGCCCGGCCGTTTCACGCGAACGGGCATTCGGACGGCTGGCGGCTGCGGTCCGCCGAGAGGTTCCGATCAGCCTTGACAGCGTGGCGTAACGGACGTTCAGAACAGATACGTATCGGGTCGGTGGCGACGCCGCCAAAGCGCCATCACCGACCACAACACCAGTACGACCACCACCAGAACTGACGGGAAGACCCGCAACCAGGCCATCGCTCGATCGAACCCCGACGGTTCGAACACGACGGGCGGCCCGAACTGAGACATCAGAGCCGCCTCCTCCAACCCACTGATCTCCCCCGTCGCCGGGACCAACACCTCGTCGATCCCTCGCGCTTCGTAAACGGGGACCTCGCCCGGAACCGAGCACGGCCCCAGCTCGTCGGCAGTCGCCCACCGCTCGACCGTCACCGGACCCCACACCCGTGTCACCACACTGATCGAACTCCCCCACGGGAGCGGATTCGATGCCACCGGAGTCCACTCCACCACCCCCCGCACCGTCGACCTGGACGCACCGCGAACCAGATCGAGTGTGTCGCATCCGACGTCAGCCGCCTGCAGAGGCATCATCGACGCCGCCACCAGGGCGACGATCAGGAACGGCTGTGGGCCCATGTCTCGAACTCGTTCGTCGGGAGCGTGTTCGCCACGTCGGTCCGTTCGGCCCATCCCCGTTGGGCGTTCATGACACCGAATGTCATCCTCCCCAACTCCGAAACGTGATGCGAATCCGTCGAGATGACCAGCCGCACGCCGGCGCCGACCGCCCTGCGAATGACGCCAGGCGACGCATCGAGCCTGTCGAGAGCTCCATTCACCTCGAGTCCCACTCCGGTGATCGACAGCGCCTCCAGCACCGGGTCGAGGTCCAACTCGATCCCCGGCCGACGTCCGATGTACCGGCCGGTCAAGTGCCCGATGACATTGACTGACGGATCGGAGATCGCAGTGATCAGCCTGGCCGTCTGGTCTCCAGGATCGAGGTCGAAGTGGGAATGGATGGAGGCCACGCACCAGTCGAAGTGCGAACGAAATTCGGAGTCGTAGTCGAGGCTGCCATCCGGTCCGATGTTGAGTTCGCAGCCGAACAGCAACCGGACATCGCCCCGACGCTGCTCCAGATCCCGGATCGCATCGCGGTGGGCGATCATCTCGTCCCGGCTGAGACCGTTGATCGCCAGGTCCTCGCCGTGGTCGGTGATGGCGACGTAGTCGTAGCCGGCGTCGACCGCTGCCTGGACCATGTCCTCCAACGACGACCGTCCATCACCGGACCGATCGGTGTGATAGTGCAAATCTCCGCGGATGTCTTCGCGACGCACGAGGTCCGGAAGCGTCCCGTCCCCGGCTGCCTCGACCTCTCCGGCCCCTTCCCGCAACGGTGGATCCACGAACGCCATGTCGAGCGCGGCATAGATCTCTCCCTCGGTGCGGGAGGCGACGAGCGCGTCGGTCTCGGAGTCGAACAGCCCGTACTCGTTGAGCAGCATCCCCCGGTCGATCGCCCGTTGACGCAGCGCGATGTTGTGGGCCTTCGAGCCTGTGAAATAGAGGACGGCTGCGCCGAACTGATCATCGCTCACGACCCGGACGTCGATCTGGAGGTCCTCCCGAGTGAGGACCGAAGTCTTCGTATCCCCCGCCGCGACGATCTCATCGGCCAGTGGATGCGAGCGCACCGCCTCCATCACCGCCACCCCGTTCGTGGCGGCCACGGTGATGTCGATGTCGCCGATCGTCTCGGAGAAACGGCGCAGACTGCCGCAATATTCGGCCCGGACCACCCCCCTGACCCCTTCGAGGTCGGCAACCAGGCGAGTGGCGATCGGCATGGCCTCGGCGATGGGAGTCCGCCGGTCCTTGCCATGCAGTCCAAGCCGCTCGATCGCCTTGGCGATCTTCTCCTCCGAGGTCTTTCCCAGACCCGAAACCGTTCGCAGACGCTCTTCGGCGATCGCATCCCTCAGATCTTCGAGGTTTTGGATCCCGAGTTCGGAACGCAACGTCTTGAGGGTTTTCGGACCCACGCCGGGGATCTTTGACAGGGCGACGAACTCGGGCGGATACTCCTTCCGCAGCCGCTCGATCTTGTCGACCGTGCCGGTGGCGACCAACTCGAGGATCTTGTCTGCGGTCGAACCCCCGACCCCCTTCAACGCCGTGAGTTCGGTCTTCGAAAGCTTGGTGACATCGACGCCCGCCGCCTCGATCCCCTGGACGGCGTTCTCGTAGGCGCGCGCCTTGAACGACTGCGGGCTGCCCTCGTCGAGCACGGTCAAAGCGTGCAGCTCCCACAACATGGCGATGACGTCGCGGGTGTTCACCCTGACAACGGTACCCAGCCACGGCCCCGCACCGACGCCGGACGGGGCCTTGTCGGAGGCCCGGTGTACCGTTCCGGGGAGCGATGACGACGAGACCAACCCGCTCGGGACCCGAGGAAGAGAAGAAGCCACCCGCCTGGCGGGTGGAGGGGATGCCGCGGGACGGCGACGATGCGAAAACCCCGCGCCGCATGCTTCCCTCGCCTCCCGGAGGACGCTGGTTCTGGGCTGTCCTGGTGGGCCTGCTGGCCTTCAACGTGTTCATCTCCAACACACTGCTTCAGCCGGAGCCGCGGATCGCCATCTCGTACTCGGACTTCCTCGACCAGATCGACGAGAACAACGTCGCCAGCGTCTCGGCCACCGGCGAGACGATCCAGGCCACCCTCGAAACCGAGATCGCCGACCCAGACAACGAAGAGATCACATCGAGCCTGATCGAAACGGAACGGCCCACCTTCGCCCAGGACGACCTGCTCACCACGTTGCGGTCCAAGGGAATCGAGGTGACCGCAGAGGACCCCGAGTTCGTGCCCGTCTGGCAGCAGATCATCTTCGGCTTCGGGCCGACGCTCTTCATCCTGTGGCTGTTCTTCTACATGTTCCGCCGAGCAGGCTCCGCCCTCGGCGGGGGAGCGCTCGGGCTCGGCCGCTCCCGTGCCAAACGCTACGAAGACACCGACACCCGGACCACGTTCGACGACGTCGCAGGGATCGAGGACGCCGAGGAGGAGCTGGCCGAGATCGTCGACTTCCTCAAGAACCCGTCGAAGTACACCGCGCTCGGCGGTCGCATCCCGAAGGGCGTGCTGCTGTCGGGACAGCCGGGCACAGGCAAGACCCTCCTCGCCCGGGCGGTCGCCGGTGAAGCCAACGTCCCGTTTTTCTCGATGAGCGCATCCGAGTTCATCGAGATGGTCGTCGGAGTCGGTGCCAGCCGGGTGCGCGACCTGTTCACACAGGCGAAGGAAGTTGCGCCGGCCATCATCTTCATCGACGAGTTGGACGCCATCGGCAGGTCGCGGAGCGGGTCAGGGGGGAGTTTCGGCGGACACGACGAACGGGAGCAGACCCTCAACCAGATCCTCACAGAAATGGACGGCTTCGACGGGTCGGAAGGAGTCATCGTCATCGGCGCCACCAACCGTCCCGAGATCCTCGACTCCGCCCTTCTCCGTCCCGGCCGTTTCGACCGACAGGTCCCCGTGTCCCCGCCGGACCAGGCGGGCCGCAACAAGATCCTCGAGGTCCACACCCGGAACGTGCCGCTCGGCGAAGACGTCGACCTGAACGCCATCGCTTCGACCACACCGGGCATGGTGGGCGCCGACCTCGCCAATCTGGTGAACGAAGCGGCGCTGATGGCGGCACGGCGTTCCCACGACAAAGTGATGCTCGCCGACTTCACCGACGCCCTCGAGAAGGTCGTTCTCGGCACCGAGCGTCGGATCATGATGTCCCAAGAGGAGAAGGAGCGCACCGCCTATCACGAGTCGGGCCACGCCCTCCTTGGAATGCTCCAGCCCGGGGCGGACCCTGTGCGCAAGATCTCGATCATCCCCCGCGGACGAGCACTGGGCGTGACCATGCAGTCCCCGGACGCTGACAAGTACTCGTACGGAACCGAATACCTCCTCGGCAAGATCATCGGGATGTTGGGCGGCCGGGCGGCGGAGCATGTGATATTCGGCAACATTTCGACCGGGGCGGAGAACGACATGGTCCAGGCCACCGGCCTCGCTCGCAGCATGGTGGGGCGCTGGGGAATGTCCGAGCGGATCGGACCGGTTGCGATCTTCGATGACCGCAGCGTCGACGCCTTTGGGCGACCGATGGTCTCCGAAGCCACACTCGAGCTGGTCGACTCGGAGATTCGGACGATCATCGACGAGTCCTACGACGCGGCCGTCAAGCAACTCCACGAACATCGCGACCAGCTCGAAGCGCTCGCCCAGGCCCTCCTGCAGAAGGAGACTCTCGAAGAGACCGAGGCCTATGAAGTAGCCGGAATCGACCGTTCCGCAGCCGAAGAGGAGTGAGCCCGACCTCGGCCGATGCCGCTGACGGCGCCGGCGGCCATTTCCGGGCGATCGTCGACTCCTGGGTGACCGACCTCGACGGAACTCTCGTCCACGTCGAAGTCATCCCGGCCCGCGACCCGATCTATGCCCAGTTGGAGCCGCCCCTCCATCCGCTCCTCAAGACACGGCTAGCTGAGCAGGGGATCACCGAGCTCTACCGGCATCAGGTCCGAGCGATCAGCCACGTTCGCAACAGCCAGCACACCGTGGTCGTGGCCGGGACGGCATCAGGCAAGACGCTGGCGTACCTGGTGCCCATCGTCGAAACCCAGTTGGTCGATCCGAAGGCGACCGCCCTGCTCCTGTTTCCCACCAAGGCGCTCGCCCACGACCAGCTCCGCCGATTCACAGAGTTGGGGATCCCCGAGGTAGCCGCCGAGGCATACGACGGGGACACCGACCTCGACGCCCGGGCTCGGATCCGGCGTCGCGCCAACGTCGTACTCACGAATCCCGACATGCTCCACGTCGGGATCCTCGGTTCACACGATCGCTGGGCGGACTTCTTCCACCGTCTCGAATACGTCGTGGTCGACGAGATGCACACGTTGCGCGGGATCTTCGGCACCCATGTGGCGATGATCCTTCGCCGCCTGCGACGCATCGCGGCCCACTACGGGGCGACACCGACCTTCATCCTCGGATCGGCGACCATCGGCAACCCCGGCGAACTCGGCACCGCATTGATCGGCCTGCCGGTCGAAGTCGTGGACGAAGACAGCTCGCCCACCGGTGCCCGAACCGTCGCCTTGTGGAACCCGGCCGTGGTCGAAGAGAACACGAATCGAAGACGTTCGAGCCTCGGCGAGGCGACCGATCTGTTCCTGGATCTGGTTCGACGCGACGAACGCACCATCGTCTTCGCCCGCAGCCGCAAGGCGACCGAACTGCTGTACCGGTCCGCCCAGGAGCGGCTTCCGACGACTGCCCGCGACCGGGTGGCGGCCTACCGCGGCGGATACCTCCCGGCACAACGCAGAGCAGTCGAAGCGCGGCTGTTCTCGGGCCAGCTCACCGGCATCGTCACGACCACCGCCCTCGAACTCGGAATCGACGTCGGCGGACTCGATGCCGCCATCCTCTCCTCGTTCCCCGGGACGATCTCGGCGTTCCGCCAGCAATCCGGCCGGGCGGGGCGCGCCCGCGACGAGTCGCTCGTCGCACTGGTCGGTGGGGAGGACGCCCTCGACCAGTACTTCATGAACCATCCTTCCGAGCTCTTCACCCGGCCACCCGAGTCGGCGGTGATCAACCCGTCGAACCCGGTGGTGTTGGAGGCCCACACGGCGTGTGCGGCCAACGAGTTGCCGCTCGCACCCGAGGACCGAGAGGTGCTCGGCGACGGTGTGGAGGAGGCAGCGAACCGGCTGACCCAGCAGGGCCATCTGCGACTGCGCGACGGACGTCTCTACTGGGCTCGCCGCCAGCGGCCCGCCCCCCAGATCGATATCAGGGCATCGGGTGGAGCGACGTATCACGTCGCCGGACCGGACGGACTGATAGGCACCCTCGACGAGGAGCGGGCGTTCCGGGACGGACATCAGGGTGCGGTCTATCTCCACCAGGGAGAGACGTTCGTGGTCGACAGCCTCGACCTCGCCAGGCGCGAAGTGAGGGTCACGCCCGCCCAGGTCAACTATTACACCCAGCCGCGCACCGAAAAGACGCTCGACATCATCGACGAGGACCGGGCCGACCACCTCGGATCGGTTCGCCACGTCCTGGGCAGGTTGAGAGTCGAGGCCGTCGTCATCGGCTACCGCAAACTCCGACTCGGTTCACGAGAAGCCCTCGAAACGGTCGACCTTGAGCTTCCCTCCACCGTGTACGAGACGCAGGGAATCTGGTTCGCAATCCCCGATGACGTCCTCCACCGGGCAGACATCGACACCCGTACGGCACCCGGCGCCCTCCACGCCGCCGAACACGCCGGCATCGCCCTCATGCCACTCTTGGCGATCTGTGACCGATGGGACATCGGCGGCCTGTCAACGGCCTGGCATCCCCAATTGGGCGGGCCGGCGATCTTCATCTACGAGGCGTACGCCGGCGGTGCCGGAATCTCACCGGTCGCCTTCGAAGCCGGCACCCGACATCTGACCGCCACGAGAGACGCCGTTCGCGACTGTCCGTGTCTCGAGGGCTGCCCGTCCTGCATCCAATCGCCCAAGTGCGGCAACGGAAACGAACCACTCGACAAGGCGGCAGCAGTCCGCCTGCTCGACGTGATCCTCCAGTTCTGAACCCGGTACATTCGTCGTCGATGGAACCGCTGGCACCGCAAGAAGCCCGAGTCCTCGGATCGCTGGTCGAAAAGGCGTTCACCACCCCCGAGGCCTACCCCCTCACGACCAAGGCGCTGGTGGCGGCCTGCAACCAACGGTCGAATCGGGAACCCGTCGTCGACTTCGACGAGGAGACGGTGGAACAGGCCCTCCGCAGTCTCGACGACCGCGGCCTCGCCCGGCTCACCCGGGCAAGTGGAGGCCGCACGATTCGCTACGTGCACCGGGCGCAGACGGCCCTCGAACTCGACGACGAGCAGACGGCCCTCGTTGCAGTCCTGCTCCTTCGGGGACCCCAGACTCCAGGGGAGTTGCGAGCTCGGACCGACCGATACGTCCAGTTCAGCGACACGACCGCCGTCGAAGAGCGGCTGATCGACCTGATGCACAGGACGACACCTCTCGTCGAGCGACTCGAGCGCATGCCCGGCCAGAAAGAACACCGCTACCGGTGCCTCCTCCTCGACGCCGACACCACACCCGCTGCGGCTACTCCAGTCGACACCGACCGACTGGACGATCTCGAGCGACGACTGGCACGGATCGAAGAGGCATTCGGTCTCGCCTGAACGGCACGAAACATGCTGTTCACATTTCATTGACCGACGAGAAATCGCCTTGTGCCATCGTTCTCCCGTAGATGTGACCATCCCCATGAGTCACCCCGGACCACTCCGAGAACAAGGGAGACACGATGTCAATGATCCGCGCCGAGTACATCTGGATCGACGGCAACAAGCCGACTCAGAAGCTTCGTTCCAAGACCAAGGTCATCGAGCAGGGCAGCGAACCACCCATCTGGGGCTTCGACGGCTCTTCGACGAACCAGGCGCCGGGCGACGCATCTGACTGCGTCCTCCAGCCCGTCAGAATCGTTCCAGATCCGATCCGCGGCGGCGACAACATCCTCGTGATGTGCGAGGTGCTCCTCACCGACATGAGCCCGCACCCCTCCAATACCCGGGCACGACTGACACCTGTCGCCGAAAAGTACGCCGACTTCGACGCCTGGTTCGGTCTCGAACAGGAGTACACGTTCTTCCGTGAAGGCCGAGTCTTCGGCTTTCCCCAGTTCGGATACCCCGCTCCGCAAGGCGGGTACTACTGCGGAATCGGCGCCGACGAGATCTACGGACGACCCGTCGTCGAAGGGCACATGCAGGCCTGCCTCGACGCTGGTATCGCCCTCTCCGGCATCAACGCCGAAGTGATGATCGGACAGTGGGAGTTCCAGGTGGGGCCGCTCGGACCGCTCGAAGTCGGCGACCAGCTTTGGCTCGCCCGCTGGCTGCTGTACCGCGTCGCCGAGGACTTCGACGTGGCTGCCACGCTCGATCCGAAGCCCGTCAAGGGCGACTGGAACGGTGCAGGGTGTCACACCAACTTCTCGACCAAGCAGATGCGGGAGGACTACGACGCGATCGTGGCGGGCGCAGAGGCCCTCGGCCGGAGACACGACCTGCACATTGAAAACTACGGCGCAGACATCGATCACCGTCTGACCGGATTGCACGAGACCGCCCCCTGGACCCACTTCTCGTACGGAGTGTCCGATCGTGGCGCATCGGTTCGCATCCCGTGGCAGGCGGCAGTCGACGGAAAGGGCTACCTGGAGGACCGGCGTCCCAACGCCAACTGCGACCCGTACACGGTCGCCCGACTCATGCTCGAGACGATCTGCGGAGCCGCCGCCGGCGACCTCTGAGCGTCCCCTGATCGGGGGGGGGCCCACCCCCGATCTCAGTTTCCGGCGAGCCGAACCGTCGTGGCGTCCAGCAGTCGTATGAGATCCTCCGGTGCCACCTCCACCTGCAGGCCACGCTGGCCGGCGCTGCAATAGATGGTCCCGTGCGCCAGCATCGAATCGTCGACGAAGGTTCTCAGCCGCTTCTTCTGTCCGAACGGCGAGATCCCGCCTGTCACGTACCCGGTGATCCGTTCGGCGTCGGCCGGTGCCACCATGTCGGCCTTCTTGGCACCCGCCGCACGTGCAAGAGCCTTCATACCGAGTCGACCCGACACCGGAACGATGGCGACGACCGGATTTCCGTCAACGGCTGCCAACAAGGTCTTGAAGAGCCGTTCGGATGGCACGCCAAGTGCATCGGCGACCGCTTCGCCGTAGTTGTCAGCCTCTTCAGCGAGCGTGTACGGGTGCAAGGTGAATTCCACACCCGCCTGCTCCAGGAACTGGACCCCTCGAGTCATCTTCGCCATCGCCTGTTTCTACCACCCGTCAGGCACGTACTCCGCCGACGACTCGGCGGAGAGCCGCAGTTCACCGAAGAACGGGACGTCGACCACCGTTTCGACCAGGACGTGGGCCGTGACCGGAGGCGTGGCACCGGGGCTGGGGCACCGGCAGGAGACAAGAGTCGCCCGGTTCAAGGCGGCGACTCCTCGGGCGGCACCCACAGGATCCCGCACGACCGGTGACACTGCGGCCAGCGCGGCGGCCTCTGCGGCTGTTCTCGCCGCGAATCCGGCCGACACCACTCCCGCCGCCGTCACCACCATCAGACCGAGGAGCAGAATCACTACCGAGATCGCCGCACCGAGCAGCGAGGCGCTCCCCCGCTCGCTCACGGTTCGACGAGCATCGAAGAGGACCACGAGAGCGGAACCGAGAGACCCGACAAGAAGGGCGTCACCAGCGGGACATCCACCATCACCGTGACAGTCGCCGGGCGCCCCGCCGTCGCCGGTCGGT
>JBBDWN010000085.1:10573-24795 GCA_040902855.1 Acidimicrobiia bacterium
GGCCGTGGCCCGGGGGGGGGGGGGGGCGGCCACCGGGGCACCACCCGGGGCCGCCGTGACCACCTGCATCTGTGTCGCCATCGTTGCCACACCCTCGAAGACAGCAATGCCGACGAGGAGCAGGAACGGAATGACGAGCGCAGCCTCGACAGTCAGTGAGCCACGCTCTGTCAAATGCGGAACTTCTTCGCAGCCGAGGTGACCCAGCCGATGACGTCGCCGAACAGGTTCCCGAGGCTCGACTTGCCCGAACCGCTCTTCGCCCAGCTGACGAGGACGACGGCAACGGCCGCCACCGCCAGCATCACGAGGACGTATTCGATGGTGCCCTGACCCTTCTCGGAGTCGGCTGCGAGGCGGACCTGCAGCTTGGTGAACAGTTGCGTCATATGACGCTCCTTTCTCGATCTCGGTCGACGGCCGGTCGACCAGCGGGGGGAAGTGGATCTGTCATCGCCCGAACCGCGTCATGTCGAAGACGTGGTCGAGCAGCGTCGGGCCCACCACGAGTGCGGTGAATCCAGGGAGGAGGAGCAGAGCGAGCGGCACCATCACGCGGACAGGAGCGGTACGCGCTTTCTCGAGCGCTCGCGTCACCCGGTCGGCGGCATGTGCCGTGAGATAGGCGTCGAGGGTCTGACCAAGTGGCGATCCGGTGGAGTGGGCGCGGGCGAGGGCGGGAGCGAGCGAGCCGAGTTCCGGCGCGGACAGCAGAGCAGCGGTGAGCCCGGTCCGCCGAGCCGACCTGACAACGCTCCGAACAGACTCCCCGACCGAGCCGGACAGTTCGTCGATCACCGCGTCGAGCGCCGAGCCGAGGGGGAGCCCGGAAGCCGCCGCAATCGACAGGAGCCTTGCGAAATCGGCCACCGACGACTCGACAGGAGTGGTGCGGCGCCGAAGGCGGACGGGACGTGCGAAGGCGACGGTGGCGGAGAGGATCACGGCTGCAATCACGGGAGGGCTCGCTTCACGATCGCCAGGACCCATCCGACACCGACGACGGTCATCACCGCTCCTACGGACACCGTGAGGGCGTGCGCCGGACTTGCGGCGAAGGTCCTTCCGAATCCGCCCGAAGCGATCATGAACATCAGGACCGCCATGGGAGCACCGCCGACGATCACCCCTTGCAAGACCGGTGCAGCAACCGCAGCTCGCAATTCCCGGCGGATGCGCATCGTCTCGGTTGCCTGCGCCGCCAGCTCCTCGACGACCGGGGCGGCCGGACCCCCGGCTCGATCGAGCAACCGAACAGCTGCTCCCGCGATCGCTCCCTGTTCGTCGAGCGCTCTCGCCACGGCGTCCGCCAGAGCCTCGGAGGATGCGCCCACGGTGACGAGACGATCGATCTCGGGTGACATCCCGGCGAGGGCTGTTCGGAGTGTCTGGCCGGATTGAAGCGACGCCAGAACTTCGAGCAGGGCGGCGGCTTCCTCGCCGACGATTGCGTTGTCTCCTCGGCGTCTTCCCTTCGCCACTGCCGCCGCAAGGAACAGAAGGGTTGGGAGAGGAGCGATGAGCGCTCCGACGACAACCACGCGGTGAATCCAATGGGCATCGCCCAGCAGAACGACGGGGATGACGATCATCGAAGATCCCGGATCTCGACAACCCGCCGAACGCCGTTCACGCGGGCGAGCTGAACGACCGTCTCGACCGCCGCTTCGATCTGCCGACGAACGGCGTCAGGTGCGGGGCGGCGGGTTCCTGACAGCGCCAGCGTCTCGAGCCGGAGCAGTGCCTCCTCCGGACCGTTGGCGTGGATGGTCGACATCGAACCGGCGTGGCCGGTGTTGAGAGCCGAGACGAGGTCGAGCGCTTCCGGGCCCCGGACCTCTCCGACAATGATCCTGTCCGGACGCAGACGGAGAGCTGCTCGCACGAGTTGGTCCAGTGCGACGCCGCCCCGCCCTTCCGCATTCGGAGGTTGGGCTTCGAGACGCACGCGATGTCCAACGGCACGCAGCTCGGAGGCGTCTTCGACGATCACCGTCCGCTCTCCCGGCGGAATCAATCGGGTGAGAACGTTGAGGAGAGTGGTCTTGCCGGTACCGGTGCCGCCCGAGACGAGGATGTTGCGCCGGGATACCACCACATGACGCAGCCGATCTGCTTCGTGTGGACTCAGCGATCCGGATGCCACCAGGCCGTCGAGGTCGGTGACAGCCTCGGTGAAGCGCCGGATGGCAACGATCGGTCCGTCCGGGGTGGCCGGCGGCACGACGGCATGCAGACGGCTGCCGTCGGCGAGTCGGGCGTCGACGATCGGAGACGACCGGTCGAGGCGCAGACCGAGCGGGGTGATCACACGCTCGATGACCGAGAGGAGATCCCGCTCGCTGTCGAAGCAGACATCGGTTCGGATGAGTTCGCCGCGTCGTTCCACCCACACCTCGGACGGGCCATTCACCAGGACGTCGGTGACGGCGTCGTCGGCGAGGAGTTCTTCGAGCGGGCCGAGCCCGACGATGTCGTCGACCACCCGACGGAGAACGTCGGCCGCCGCCAGTGGCGCCTCCGACCGGGCGATGCGGGTGACAGCCCGTTCGACGGCCGGCCGGTCGAGCGGAACACCGGAGCTGAGAACGGCTGCGGCCAGACGGGATCTCACGTCCATGACGCCTCCCACACCGGCGTCCACGCTCGGACCCAGCGGGAGCGAGGTTCGACGACACCGCGACAGAGGGAGCGAATCGCCGACCGGCGGAGCGGTGGAAGAACCACGCCGGGAGCCCGCGAGCCGCGGATGGTGGACTGCCAGACGGCGCGATGGGCGCGGGAAGGTCGCAGATCCGGAGGGTCGAGGGAAAGAACGGGGATCGATGGCTGATCACTTGGCACCCGCAGTACGGCCGCCGGCCACCCGGCGAGCAAGCTCTCCAACAAGCCGGTGGCCTCGGCTTCGGACACCCCACCGTTGGCGAGCACCGCGACACCACTGCGTCCGGCGTGCAGTTGGGAAGCGGTGACCCCGTCTCGAATGAGATCGACCAACGACGGGCCCGGCAGTGGAGGGGCGGTCGGATCGAGGTCGACGACGAGGCATGTCCCGACGGCCGAAGCCAGACCGAACGGAGCGATGCGATGCAGCACCGGATCGGGGCTCGAAACTCGTCTGACTGGCACGAGGGGCGAAGCTACGAACCGGATCCTGACCTGTGAACCCCTTGACATAGGGATCCGGACGCGGCAGGCGACCGACGGATAGGGTTGCGACTCATGGCCGCAGCCGCCTTCTTCGACCTCGACAAGACGATCATCGCCCGATCATCGACGCTCGCCTTCGCGTCCCACCTCAACCGCGCCGGACTCCTGAACAAGAGGGTGCTCCTCAAGGCGGCGTTCGCCCAGAGCTACTACCGCATGTTCGGTGCCGACCACGACCAACTCGAACGAATCAGAGAAGAACTCGGCGAGATGACGCGAGGGTGGGACCGGAACCAGATCGTGGCGATCATCGAAGAGACGGTCGACGAGGTGGTCTCTCCTCTCGTGTACGCCGAGGCGCTGTTCCTGATCGACGACCACCACCGGCAGGGACGGCCCGTGATCATCATTTCCTCGTCACCGGTCGAAATCGTCGAACCCCTCGGACGTTTTCTCGGTGCAGACGAGGTGATCGGCACCGTGTCGGCGGTGGACGACCAGGGCAGATACACGGGAGCGCTCGAGTTCTACGCCTACGGGGAAGGCAAGGCCACCGCCATCAGGCGGATCGCCGAGGACCACGGTTTCGATCTCGCCGCAAGCTACGCGTACTCAGACTCGGTGACCGACCTCCCGATGCTCGAGATCGTCGGGTACCCGGTTGCTGTCAACCCGGACAAGGAGTTGAAAGCCATCGCAATTGAACGGGGGTGGTCGATTCTCGAATTCGAGCGGGCGGTGACACTGCGAACCAGGCTCGAAACCATTCCGGCGCCGATACCGCTCATCTCGGGAGCGGCCCTCGTGGCCGCCGTCGCGGCCGGTCTGGCGATGTGGGCGTTGCGCAGCAGGAGACGGCTCGCAGGCTGAGAAGCCAAGCGGCTCGATTCAGACCAGATCGCGCGTGTAGCGGACGTGCGGCAAGGGGTGGCCGTGCCATTCGTCCACCCTCTCGGCGCCGTCGGCGATCCAGGCTGCCGTCTCGTAGAAGTGGCGGGCGCGCTCGTTTGTGGACAGCACCCACAACACCGCTCTGCGAAATCCGTGCTGCCGCAACTCAGCGACCGAGTGCTCCATTAGCGCCCATCCGTATCCACGATCCCAGACGTCGGGATGCAGATAGATCGCCACGATCTCCCCCGTTTCGTCCGCACCGTCTCGGTCGGGTCCGAGCACGCTGAAACCTGCGATCGCGCCGTCGTCGTCCACCACCAGCAGGGACGTGCGGGGGGTGGCCGAGAGGATGGCTTCGTCGAAACCGCTGCCGTCGATCTCCATCGCGTCGAGGATCTCGTCCGGCATCAAGCCGCGGTACACGCCCTGCCAAGAAGCGACCCGAACCCGAGAGATGTCCGTGCCCTCACCGGGGCGGGCGCGCCGAATTTCCATTTGGTCCAGTCAAGCAAGCTCGGACGGTGGGCGGGCTCGATCGTCGCGAACGACAAACCGGAGAACGTCCGACGGCGAGCAACAGCCGGGTTGGCGGCGCATCACCACTAGTTTGGGGGGCAGCGACAGAAGAGAGCGCCTCGTGACCGAATACCTTCGACCGATGGAGCGCCGGGTCATGGCCATGTCGGCCGCCGGTCTCGATCACGACCAGATCGCCGAAAAGATCAACCGCAGCGCCCAGCACGTCGGGCGGATGATGGAATGGGTCGCGGTCCCCCGCAGTCAGCCGCCGACCAAGCGGTCGCCGCGGGCAGTGGAGCGTCGGGTTCTCGACCTTCGTTCGGCCGGCGAGTCGCACGACGAGATCGCAGCGCGCTTCAAGCGGAACCCGCGTTCGATACGACAGATCGAAGGGCTGGCCCACTTCCGGCTGGCCATGGACCTTCTTGAACGAGAGGAAAGCTAGATATGAGCACGACAAAACTCCAAGTCTGGATCGACCAGGACCTGTGCACCGGGGACGGAATCTGTTCGGAGATCGCCCCGGATGTCTTCGAGCCTCGCGACGACGGCCTGTGGGTCGTCCGTGAGGACACGAAGCACTTCGGCAAGACCATCGTCTTCGACGGTCTGGACGGCGACGGTCACGGCCCCGAGGGTTCCCGAGGCGTGGCACGGGTTCCGGACTCCGAGATCGAAGTAACCATCGAAGCCGCCGAGGAGTGCCCCGGCGAGTGCATCATGCTGGAGCCCTACGACCAGAGCGCCATCGACGGTCGCGGCGTCTGAGCCCGGGCAACCGGCCTGACAATCTGAGGATTCGATGCGAGAGCGGGTCCGCCTCGGTGCCAACTACTGGAAGCTGTGGACGGCATCCGTCGTTTCCAACTTCGGAGACGGTCTGGCGACCGTCGCATACCCGTGGCTGGCTTCGGCCATCACCCGTGACCCTGTCCAGATCGCGCTGATCGGGGTCGCAACACGTCTGCCCTGGCTGATCTTCACGCTGCCGGCCGGAGTACTCACCGACCGTTTCGACCGTCGGAAGCTGATCACGCTGATGGACGGCCTCCGGTTCGGAATCACCCTTGCCGTCGCCGTCTTCGTGACCGCCGTCGCCGACAACCTGATCGACCCGACAGCAACTGAATCGCCCGCCAGCGGACGCGGCAGCTACCTGGCAGTGCTCTATGCGTCGGCGCTGGCCTTCGGTTTCGCCGAGGTGCTGCGCGACAACGCGGCACAGACGCTCATGCCCGCCCTCGTCGACAAGGTTCACCTCGAGCGCGCCAACGGCCGCTTGTGGGGGGCGGAGATGGTGATGAACAGCTTCGTCGGTCCTCCGCTGGGCGGGCTGTTGATCGCAGTGTCTTTTGCCCTGCCGTTCTACGCCGACGCAGCAACGTTCGCCGTCTCAGGACTGCTCATCGCGTCTCTCGCCGGCAACTACCGGGCACAGACGGACGACGCGACTCCGAGAAGGTCCTTCCGATCCGAGATCGCAGAAGGGGTGCGGTGGCTGTGGCAACACCGACTCCTGCGCGTCATGGGAATCGTCCTGGGCGTGATGAACGCGATGATCGCCATGGCCCTCTCCACCTACGTCCTGTTCGTCCAGGAGATCCTGGGTCTCGAAGCAGCGAGCTTCGGAGTCCTTCTCAGCGCGGGAGCGGTGGGTGGAGTGCTCGGCAGCGTTCTCGCCTCCCGAGTCAGCGCTCGCATCGGTCCGGGAGCATCGCTGTTCGTGACGATCGCCGTGCAGAGCGGCACCTTCCTCGTGACGGGAACGACGTCGCTGGCCTGGGTCGTGTGGGCCATGTTCGTGATCTCGAGCTTCGCCGGGGTGCTGTGGAACGTCATCACCGTGTCGCTGCGCCAATCGATCATCCCCGACCGGCTGCTCGGGAGGGTGAACAGCGTGTACCGGTTCTTCGCCTGGGGAATGATGCCGATCGGGAGCATCCTCGGTGGCGTCGTGGTGGCGGTCACCGAAGCTCTCACCAACCGAGAGACGGCGTTGCGGGCGCCGTTCTGGGTCGCCGCTACGGTCTTCGTCGTCCTCTTCGTGTACGCGCTCCCCAACCTCAACACGGCCCGCATCCGGGAAGCGACGACCGCAGCCGCCGTGTGAGATCGCTCAGTCCGAGTCGTCGCTGGCCGGGCCGCGGGTTCTGACTGCCTCGACGTCTTCGAGCGCCGTTCGCAGATCCGCCAGCCACGCCCCCTCGTGGCGGCCAACCAGTTTCACACACCACTGCAGCGCTTCGCTGCGGGACCGGGCAACGCCGGCATCGATCAGCGTGTCCAGCACTCTGCGTTCCGGCATTCGCAACCGGGTCATGGTCGGCGCCGACAAATGGGTGAAGACCAGATGCGTCTCCCCGCAGCGGGCGGACCATGACACCTTGCGTCCGAAGTGATGCTCGGCCAGCCCTGCGATCTCCATCCGCTTCTTCCGGGTTTCCTCGCGGAAGGCGTCGATGCGGGAGTACTCCGCCTCGCGGCGTGCCGATTCTCCGGCATCGCCCACGTCCGGCACGGGAAGGGTTCCGATGACGATGACCTCGTCACGATCGGTTCGGACTTGGAGCGGGGCGTCGAACCAGTGGTCGGGAACTCGACCGGTGAACCAGCCGAGGATCGCCTCGTCACTCACGTGCAGTACCTCCTGTGTCCCCACAGGCTACACCATTACGCAATTACATACTTACAGAGGTTCGGCATCGTTGAAGTCGCCGGCTCCTGGTGGACGGACGGCGGCGGTCGCCTCTTCGGCTGTCGAGTCATTGACCACCTGTTCTCCCTCACGGCGATCCGGCAGTGCCCACAGGGCCAGCGCCGCCAGCGACGCCGCGCCCATCGCCAGCGCCAGCCACCCCCAGCCCTGGGTCTCGGCGGAGATCGGAGGCGGCGTCGTGGTCGGTGCGAACGGGAGCGCTCCGAGGAGCGCTCGATCCAGCCCGATATCGGTGAGTCGGACAGGCTCGGACTGGGTCCCTGAACCGTCGACCGCCTCGAAGACCACCACCAGGTCGATCCGTCCCACCTCGAAGATCCCCCCATACCGACCCGAGGAGCGTTCCCTCAGCGCATGGGTCTGCTGTTGGCCGCCGGGCTGGATCAGGTGGGCCACGACAGACGCTCCCGGTGTTCCCGACACCGAAAGGTCTATCTCCATCGTCGACGCCCCCGTCTCCCTCCCCTCGACAGTCGGACCCACAAAACCGCCGACTTGGAAGAACAAGGCAACGCCAACAAGCAGGATCATCGGCCTCAGGGTACGTCCGAACTGGGGCCACGAGGGACGCACTACCCTCGGATTCGAGCCATGACGACGCCACGCACACTCTTCGAGAAAGTCTGGGACGAGCACGTCGTGCGTTCCTTTCCAGGTGAACCGACGCTGCTCTACATCGATCTGCACCTCGTCCACGAGGTCACCTCCCCGCAAGCCTTCGACAGTCTCCGACTCGCCGCTCGCACCGTTCGCCGCCCGGATCTGACCGTCTCGACCATCGACCACGGGGTACCGACGAAGGACAGGGCGCTGGGCATCAAGGATGCAATGTCGAAAAAGCAGATCGACACGCTCATCGCCAACTGCGAGGAACACGGAATCACCCTCTACGGTCTGGACGATCCTCGCCAGGGAATCGTCCACGTCATCGGACCGGAACAGGGAATCACCCAGCCCGGGATGACGATCGTCTGCGGGGACTCGCATACGGCTACCCACGGAGCGTTCGGGGCGCTGGCGTTCGGAATCGGAACGTCCGAAGTCGAACATGTGCTCGCCACCCAGACGCTCCCCCAGTCCAAACCGAAGTCGATGGCGATCACCGTCGAAGGCGAACTGCCGACCGGGGTCACGGCCAAAGACGTCATTCTCGGGATCATCGCCCGCATCGGCACCGCCGGCGCCAACGGCCACGTCATCGAATACCGGGGGTCGACGATCGAGTCCCTCTCGATGGAAGGCCGCATGACCATCTGCAACATGTCGATCGAAGCAGGTGCCCGTGCCGGGATGGTCGCTCCCGACGAGACGACATTCGCCTACCTGAAGGGCCGCCCGAACGCTCCACAAGGTGCCGACTGGGACGCCGCCCTCGAGAACTGGCGCAACCTTCCGACAGACGACGGGGCGACCTTCGACACCGAACTCTTCGTCGATGCCACCCAGCTGGCACCACACGTCTCCTGGGGTACCAACCCCGGTCAGACGCTGCCCGTCACCGAGCGGGTCCCCGACCCCTCCTCCTTCCAAGACCCGGTGGACCGCGAGTCGGCGGAACGGGCCCTCGCCTACATGGATCTCGAACCTGGCACCCCCATCACCGAGATCCGGCCCGGGAGGATCTTTCTCGGCTCGTGCACCAACGCCAGGATCGAAGACCTGCGCGAGGCGGCCAAGATCGTCGAAGGTCGCACGATCGCACCGGGGATCAGCGCCATGGTCGTACCCGGCTCGGGCCTGGTGAAGCTCCAGGCCGAGCAAGAGGGACTGGACGAGGTCTTCATCGCAGCGGGGTTCGAGTGGCGAGACGCCGGCTGTTCGATGTGTCTGGGCATGAACCCCGACATCCTCTCCCCCGGTGAGCGGGCTGCCTCCACCTCGAACCGGAACTTCGAAGGTCGACAGGGCAAAGGCGGACGCACGCACCTCGTCTCACCCGCAATGGCGGCGGCAGCAGCCATCGCCGGCCACTTCGTCGACGTTCGCACCTGGAAATGAGGAGTACACGATGCAACCTGTGACAGTCATCACCGGCACGATCGCCCCGCTTCCCCGCGCCAACGTCGACACCGATCAGATCATGCCCAAGAACTTCCTCAAACGGGTGGAGCGCTCGGGCTACGGCCAGTTTCTCTTCTGGGACTGGCGCAAGGACGAGGAGAACTTCGTGCTCGAACGCCCCGAATACGCCGACGCCGGCGTCCTCGTCACCGGAGCCAACTTCGGGTCAGGCTCGTCGCGGGAACACGCTCCTTGGGGCCTGCAGGATTGGGGCTTCGAGGCAGTCATCGCCCCTTCGTTTGCCGACATCTTCTTCAACAACTGCACGAAGGTCGGCCTGCTGCCGATCGTGCTCTCGGAAAAGGAGGTGCAGTGGCTGCTCGAGTTGGGCGATGCCGACCCCACCGCCGAGATCACGATCGACCTCGACGCCCAGACCGTCTCCTACGGGGCGGAGTTCGAAGCCCGCTTCGACATCGATCCGTTCACCAAGCATCGGCTGCTCAATGGCCTCGACGACATCGGTCTCACACTGCAGCACACCGAAGACATCGACTCCTTCGAGGCAACGAGGCCGGTGTGGAAGCCGAGCCTCGCCTGACCGGTCACCGACTGTCGACGACGACATCGGAGAACTCGGGCCAGACGTCCATCGCCCACGAACCGAAACCCCGATCGGTCAGGGCCACCGCGGCGACATCGATCACCGGATCGACCCAGAGAAAAGTTCCCGCCCCGCCGAAGTGACCGAACGTCTCCGGTGAAGTGCGGCGACCTGACCAATGCGGGGACTTCTCGCCCTTGACCTCGACGGCGAGGCCGAACGGATTCGGATCGAACCGCCCGATGCCAGGGAGCACCCCGGCGAGTTGGGGGAACACCGGTGAACGCGCCATGCGCACCGTCGACTCGGAAACGAGAGAGGGCCGCATGAACTCGGCGGCGAGCCCGGCGATGTCAGACACCGACGAACGCATGCCTTGGGCGGGCGACCCGTAGAGGACGGTGTTGCCCAGCGAGAGGGGCTCGAGAACTCCGAGCCGCAGATACTCGGCATACGACATGCCGGTGGCCGCCGCCAGGTGGTCTGCGAACATCTCGATTCCCGTGTTCGAGTAGACGCGACGAGACCCGACCCGGGCGACGATGCGTTCGGAGTCGAAGTCGTAACCGGCGGCGTGGGCGAGCAGATGTCGGACAGTTGCCCCGGCGGGTCCGGCCGGCGCATCCAGATCGAGGCTCCCCTCCTCCAGAGCGATCATCGCCGTGAGGGCCGCGAACAGCTTGGCGATCGAGGCCAACTCGAAGGCTCCCCGATCCCCCGACTCGTCCACGACTTGACCTCCGACGAGAACGGCGTATCCGGCTCGGTCGACCGGCCAAGTGTCGACGTGTTCGGCGGGGGTCATCTTCCACCCCATTGATCGCGTTCGATCAGCACTTCACGAAGGAGGTCGGGTCGGTCGCTGATGACGGCGTCGACACCCATGTCGTAGAAACGGTGCATCTCCGCCGGGTCGTTCACGGTCCACACGTGGGCCTGATATCCGCTCCGGTGAAACGACGCCACCGTCCGGGTGCTGAGGGGAGCGAACCGCCCGACGCTGACGGGGAACTGGACGGCGTCGGCCAGCTTGAGGGCACGTCCGGCGAACGCCCCCGTCAAGGCGGCGACCGACCGTACCGGACCGGTCGACGTTGCGACCGAACCTCCCGAGATGCGCCGGAACGCCGCCAGACGACGATCGGAGAACGACCCGACCACAACCCGATCCCCCAGGGCGTGGCGTTGGATCAACTCCCACAACGGCTCTACCAGTCCGTCACGCTTCAGATCGAGCACCAGACGGGCGTGGGGAAACGCCGTCACGACCTCTTCGAGGGCGGGGATCCGGACACCGGCATTCCGAAACGGAAACTCATTGTCGGGGGCATGCGTGTGGCCGGCGTCGACGGTCTCCAATTCGGAGAATGTGAGCGCAGACACAAGACCGGAACGGTCAGTCGTGCGGTCGAGCGTCGAGTCGTGAACACAGACCAGCACACCGTCCGATGTGAGATGCAGATCAGTCTCGAGCCAATCGAAGCCGAGTTCGACGGCCCCGGAGAACGCCACCATCGTGTTCTCGGGCCAGAGGATGCGACTGCCCCGATGGGCTATTCCGAAGGGGACCGACCCCTGCAATACACGCATCGATGCTCCTGTCACCAATGCCACCAACCGTACGACATTGCAAACAACGACGGGCCCTGCCTTTCAGCAGGACCCGTCGTCTCGACGATGTTTCGACGCTCAGTCGGCGACGCGATCCTTCAGACCCTTGGCGGGTGCGAAGTGGGCGTACGTCTTGGCAGCGATCATGATTTCTTGACCGGTGGCGGGGTTGCGCCCCTTGCGGGCGGAACGCGACCGGGTCGTGAAATTGCCGAATCCTGCGATCGAAACCTTGCGACCAGCATCCAACTCGACCGCGATGATGCCGTCACCATCCTTGGTCGAGAAAATTGCGTCGATGACATCCGCGGCCTGAGCCTGCGTCAGGTCGGCTTTCTTGGCGAGTTTCTGCGCCATCTCAGCCTTGTTCATCGGTCCTCCTTGTAGCGGCGTGTACATACCGGGAGCTGCCCGGTACCGAGAAACATAGCGTCGCCATTGACGATCTCAGGGTCTTGTCGAAACAATGACCCCACCACCGACCACGACCGACGCCCAGTCGGAGTCTGGGCGACGAACAAGATCCCCCAGCGAGTCGGTGTCGAGGATCACGAGATCGGCGATATCGCCCGGACGGAGTCGACCCCGTTCGGGGTCTCCGAGCGCCAACGCCCCGCCGCGAGTGGCACACCACATGGCCTCGGCGATCGACAGCGCGCCGACTTCGACGAGCAACGTGATCATGAACGCAGGCGAGCGGAACATCCTCTTGTCTGGATCGTTGCGGCTCGCCAACGCCAACACGGCGCCGGAATCCCACAGCTTTCGAGCTGGGAGCGATCGCCCATCCAACAGCGCCAGCGGCTCGACGATCGACACGACCCCCTCGACGGCCGACACGTGCCCGCAGCCTGCCACCGACAACGCCCCCTCGGCCGCGTCCAGGCATCCATCCGGTTCCTCACACACTTCGATGCGGTGCCGCAGCGGACGGGTGGCACGAAGACGGGCGTCGAGATCGTGGGGCGGGCCGTCGCATGTCACGAGCGCGTTGGACGCCAGGCGAGCAGCAGCGGGCAAGAGGATACGTCGGAGTTCGTCGGGCGGAAAAGACCTCGGGACGCGCCAGGACACGGTGACGCTGGCCGCCGCCCGTTGGGCGAGACCTCTCCCGGCGGCGAGCGCGACCGTTTCGGCCATCGGATCGTCGGATCCGCCGACGGAGAGATCGAAGGACGTGACACCCTCCTGGATCATCTGGGCGGCGAGGCCCGCCGCCCGCTCCACAGCCTCCTCCGGCTGTCCCAAGGGTGGGGCGCCCAGAAGCTCTACACCGGCATCGATGAAGCCGGGGCACACGATCCGACCCCCTGCATCGAGGGTCGGGAGGTCGGCGTACCGGGCTGGGAGGTGACGTCGTGGACCGATCCAGGTGACACGCCCCCGCCGAATGGCCACCGCCGCATCGGACACCCATCCGAGGAGCCCGTCGTTGCGCCGATCATTCGTGACGAGACAGCCGATCGACGTCACGACCCGATCGACCTCTTCCGGACGGGTGGCGTCCAGGGCGACTTCGGTGGCGAGTGATGCGCACTCCCCGCAGATCCCGATCCCACGTGGGCCTGCGACCACCGGACCGGCGAGCTCGGGACTTCGACCACAGAAAGAGCACCGTGTCATCGCCATCTTCGCAGTCACGGTACCGCTCAGACAGTGCGGATCTGGGCTTCCCTGGATTTCGCGAGTTCGACTGTGAGCCCTCCGTGAGAACCGGACTCGTCGATCTCCAGCGATGCCCGCACCTCAGAACAGTCTTCTGATTGGCACCGCACGCCCGAGTAGCGTCGGGTCGTTGCACCGAGGAGGTCCATGTCTGTCGAATACACACTCCGTGACGACGTCGCCGTCATCACCCTGAACCGACCGGAGGTCTTCAACTCGATCAACCAGTCGCTCACCGACGGTCTCGTCGCAGCCTTCGACCGTGCCGCCGGCGAAGCACGGGCTGCCGTGCTCACCGGCGCGGGCAAAGCGTTCTGTGCGGGCGCCGACCTCGGCGACCTCCTCGGCGAATACGAAGCCGGTGGCCCCGACCTCAACAAAACCATCTCCGAGCGATTCAACCCGGCCGTCGAAGCCGTGCTGGGAGCCGAGATGCCAGTCATCGCCGCAGTCAACGGTGCAGCTGCCGGGGCAGGCATGGGACTCGCTCTCGCATGCGACATCCGCGTGATGGCTGAATCCGCCTTCTTCATGAGCGCCTTCATCAACGTCGCCCTGATCCCGGACACAGGATCGGCGTGGTTCCTGCCCCAGATGATCGGCGTGTCACGAGCCATGGAGATCGCCATGTCAGGTCGCCGCGTCAGCGCCGACGAGGCGTTCGCACTCGGACTCACGGTCGAAGTCGTCCCAGACCCAGTGGAGGTGGCGGTGACGCGAGCGACGGCAATGGCCGACGGCCCCCGCCGTGCCTACGTCGAGACCCGCAAGATCATCCATCGTGCTGCGGCCTCCGGTCTCGAAGACACCGTGGCGCGGGAAGCAGTCGTCCAGGGAATCCTTGGATCCCGGCCCGCCCACCGCGAAGGAATGACCGCCTTCGTCGAAAAGCGCCGCCCCGACTTCCGCTCCACAGACTGAACTCTCCCCCCAGGGACGAAGTCCCGTTGGGGGAAGTGGCCGAGGCGTCAGCTCGCTGCGCTCGCGCCCCCCTGGACGATCCACTCCGTGTCTCGTCCGTCCCCCCAACGTCGCTGACGCTCCTGGGGGGACACTGAGGCC
>JBBDWN010000086.1:0-3212 GCA_040902855.1 Acidimicrobiia bacterium
TCAGCTTCCTACGGCGGTTTCTCCGAATTCGGCGTAGGGGCCTTCGAAGCGGATGGTGGAGGCGTCGACGAGGCTCACCAGAAAATGCTCGTCGACGAGCGCCTGCTCCTCGTCTGTACGAGCGTCGACGTCGATCCTTCCCGCCTCCAGGGCGACGAGGTCGTCGAAGACGTTGATGCCTTGCAGGGTGACGTCGCTCTCGTCGACCAACTCCCGGATCAGGTTCTCGAGGTCGATATCGGTGTACTCACCCGGGTCGATGAGGATCCACAGGGTCTCGCCCGCGCTGGCACTGGAGCGGACGACGACCTCGTATTCGGTGATGGCCGCCTCAGACGGACCATCGGCGTCATCGTCATCGGTGGTGGCCGTCGAATCGTCGCCCTCCGGCGCCGTCGTCGTCGACTCGGTCGGGGCAGTTGTGGTCGTGGTCGTGAGTTCGGCCTCCTCGGGAGAGCAGGCTGCGATCAGGACCATGACGGCAAGAAGTGAGATCAGTCTGCGAACCACGTTGGGACCTCCATGACTTTCGCTTGACTGTCGGGCCACTCAGCGTACCGGCCGCTCAGTACAACCGACCGGAGGCGGCGACGTGGCGCTTGAACAACTCGCCAAGGCGCGAGGTGACCGAACCCGTCGGGAACTCCCATCGACCGACACTGATCACCGGGGTCACCTCCTTCACGGTGCTCATGGCGAAGACCTCATCTGCGGCTTCGACCTCGGCCAACCCGAACCGGCCGGACTCGACGCCGATGCCGTCGCCTTCGGCCAGGGCGAGCACATGCCGACGGGTGATGGAGTCGAGGATTCCGAGTTCGGTCGCCGGCACTCGCACCACTCCCCCGACGACCCACCCGACGCAGAACGTCGGACCCTCCAGGACCGTTTCGTCCTCGGCGATCAGCAGGGCATCGTCGAATCCGTCCCGTCCGGCGAGTCGGGTGGCGGCCACGTTCGGTGCGTACGAGGTCGTCTTGATACCCGCCAGCTCCCATGGCCGCCCGGCTGGATGCCACGGTGCGGGCCAGGGACGGAGACGGATCGTTCCCGGCGTGAACGGCAAGGGGTGATGCATGACGACGATCCGCCGCTCTCCCGACTGACCGGGCACCGCGTCCCCCCGTCCGACGATGATCCGGACGATCCCCGGACCCCCTTCGGAGGCGAGGGATCGGGCCCACGATCCGATGCGGTCGTCGACGGGAAGCGGGATTCCGACTGCCTCGGCGCTCCTGGAAAGCCGGGCCAGGTGGTCGTCGAGGGCGAACAGCACACCCCCGTAGCTGCGCACCGCCTCGAAAACGCCGTCACCCCGGATGATCGTCGAGTCGGTCACCGGGAGGGCTTCTTGGCGGACGCCGTCGACGAGGGAGATCATGGGCGGAAGTGATTGGTGATCGGGAGCCGGCGATCGCGGCCGAATGCTTTGGTCGTGATCTTGACCCCGGGCGCCGACTGGCGGCGCTTGTACTCGTTGCGATCCACCATCCGGGCGACCCGGCGCACGAGCGCCTCGTCGAAGCCGTCACTCACGATCTCTGCCGGCCCCATGTCGTCTTCGATGTAGCGCTCGAGGATGGCGTCGAGGATCTCGTACGGGGGCAGACTGTCCGTGTCCTTCTGATCTGGCGCGAGTTCGGCAGACGGCGGTTTGTCGATCGTGTTCTGCGGGATCACCTCACCGTCACGGTTTCGCCACCTGGCGAGGTCGAACACGAGCGTCTTGAAAACGTCCTTCAGCACGGCGTAGCCGCCCGCCATGTCCCCGTAGAGGGTGGCGTATCCGGCGGCCATCTCCGACTTGTTCCCGGTGGCCACCACCATCGGGCCGTGCTTGTTGGAGACCGCCATGAGCAGCGCTCCCCGGATGCGGGACTGGATGTTCTCTTCCGCCACACCCGACTCGGTGCCTTCGAACGCGGGGGCAAGTGCGGTCAGGTATTCGGCGAAGATGTCGTCCATCGGGATCTGGTCGAAGCGCAGGCCGAGGTTGGCGGCGAGCGCCTTGGAATCCGACACCGAACCTTCCGAGCTGTACCGGGACGGCATGGTGATCCCCCACACATTCGAACCGCCCAGGGCATCCGCCGCGATCGTGGCCGTCAGCGCCGAGTCGATGCCGCCCGAAAGTCCGATCACCACCCGGTCGAACCCGTTCTTGCGGCAGTAGTCGCCGAGGCCGGTCACGAGCGCCCGGTACACCTCCTCGGTCGGTTCCAGCAGACTGGTCACGCAGCACGGCGCTCGACGCTCATCCCCGGTCGGGACGTCGACGAGGAACCGGTCCTCCTCGAACTGCGGGGATCGATGCAGCAGCGTGCCGTCGGCCGCGAACACCGCCGACGCGCCATCGAAGACCAGTTCGTCCTGGCCTCCGACGAGGTTCACATACACGACGGGGACGCCGCTCGCCCGAGCCCGGGCGGCGAGCATCTCCTCGCGCTCGACGGCCTTGCCACGATGAAACGGCGAGGCGTTGATGTTGAGCAGCACCTGCGCTCCGGCCTTCGCTTGAGTATGCGGTGGTCCATCGGGAACCCAGATGTCCTCGCAGATCGACACTCCCACCGGCACCCCGCCGACCTCCCAGATCCGGTCGGAATCGGCGCCGATCACGAAGTAGCGGTCCTCGTCGAACACGCCGTAGTTGGGCAGAAGGACCTTGTGGTAGACGCCCCGGATCTCACCGCCTTCGAGGATCGCAGCGGCGTTGGCGACCTGTCGCAACACGGCGTCGTCCGGGCCACTTCTTCCGTTGGCATCGTCGACGAAGCCGACGACGGTGGCCATACGTCCGGAGCGGCGGGCGAGGCGCCGGACCACCGCCTTGTTTGCCTCGACGAACGACGGGCGCAGAACCAGGTCCTCGGGGGGATATCCGGTGACGGCGAGTTCGGGAACCAACAGGACATCGGCTCCGGCCGCCTCCGCCCAGTCCATCGCCTCGGCGATCTTGGCCTCGTTGCCCTCCAGGTCGCCGACCGTGAGGTTGAGCTGGGCTCCCGCCACTTTCATGGCGGTCAGGCTACCGGCGACACGGAATGCTGCTGCCACCAGGCGGCCAGACCCACGTGCAGTTCTCGCTTGCGGGCGGCCGACGCCCACGATCCGTCGATGGCGTTCTCGGTGAGCATCCGCAAGGCCTCGTCGTCGTATCCCAGTTCTGCCAGGGCCGCGAACTCGCCTGCGAGGGTGCATCCGAACATGGC
>JBBDWN010000086.1:3312-24407 GCA_040902855.1 Acidimicrobiia bacterium
GCCTCCCGCGCTCTCCGGTATACCGGGGCGAACTGTTCGGGCGGATGAAGCTGCTCGGACCCGCCGATGGTGATGCCCACGACGCCGGCGTCTTCGCGGACTGAGATCACCGCCTCCAACGTGCGCATCGCTGCGATCGGGCCGGTGTCGCGCACGAGATCGGGGACGAGAGCGACTTCGATCCCACTGACCTCGTCCAGACCCCGCCGCACCGCCATCAACATCGCGGCCGGTTCGAGGGGCGAGTCTGTCGGTGAGACGAAGGCTTCGACGTAGACATGCCCCTGCCGACGGAGATCTTCTGCCACCGCGGCAGCGAGGTACTGGTAGTCCTCGAGCGTGTCGTGGAACTTCAGCTTCCACTCCCAGACGCGAATGAAGTGGGCGAAGTCGGTGAACTCGAAGCGTTCTGCCAGCGCCTCAGGGCTCGGGACCTCGGGGTCGCCACCGTGACGCCCGATCAGCTCCCACATCGCCTCAGGCGGGATCGCTCCCTCCAGGTGGAGATGCAACTCCACCTTCGGCATCGATGACCAGTCAATCGTCTGCATAGGCGGCGAGCCTGGCCCGGCATTCGGGGTCCAACAGCTCGATGACGTCGAAGACGGGGCGATCGGGACCGACCATCTCCGCCAGCACCCGCGCCAACGGCGAGCGGTCGGGTGGCCGGTGGGAGGTGAGAAGAACGAGACGCCGGCCTTCCCGGTGGCGCGCGATGGCGGCGGCCCGGCCGATCGCTCGCCAAAGCGTCTCGGCCCTGGCGAGGCCAGGCGCAGACGCACTGAAGGCTCCGGAAAGGTCGAACAGCCACCGCCCACCCGACCTGTCGGACGCCTCGAAGGTGACGTCGACGCCGGGACCGACCTTCGGGTTCTCTCGCACATCGGTGAAACCGGCATCCGCCAGCACCGCCAGCGCCAGGTCGCGAATGGCCCGTCCCTCGCGGATGGCGGCGTCGGTGACCGACTCGACCTCCTCGTCGGGATCCGAACTCCGGGGTCCCAACCCGCTCTCGGCGGCCTCGGCCGCCACCCGTTCGAGGGCCCGAGCGTGATAGTCGGGGTCGATCTCGTAGCCGACGTAATGACGTCCCGACTGAACGGCGGCGACCGCGGTCGTACCCGAACCCATGAACGGATCGAGCACCAGGTCGCCCCGATAGGTGAACAGTTCGATCAGACGCCTCGGGAGTTCCACCGGGAAGGGGGCCGGATGGTTGACACGGGTGGCGCTCTCCGATCCGATCTCCCAGACGTCTGTCGTCGCTTCCATGAACTCGTCCCGCCAGATGTCCGAGACATGCGGATGCCCTTCGTCGGCTCGTTCGCGGGCAGATACCGCACGGTCGAACCGGCCTTTGGAGGCGATCACGATCCGCTCGCTCAGATCCCGCAAGACGGGGTTGGCGGGGCGTTGGAACGTGCCCCAGGCGGTCGATCCGGACGCGCCACGCGCCTTGACCCAGACGACTTCACCCCGCAGCAGCAGGCCGAGGCGCTCGAAGATCCGCACGACGTCACCGGAAAGCGACCGGTACGGCCTTCGGCCCAGGTTGGCGACGTTCACCGCCATCCGCCCGCCCGGTTCGAGTGTTCTCACACATTCGGCGAGCACCTCTTCGAGTCCGTGCAGGTAGGCCTGGTACGAGGCGGGCACGTGGCCCTTGCCCATGTCCTCCTCGTACTCCTTGCCCGCGAAGTACGGGGGTGAAGTGACCACCAGGGCGACAGAGTTGGACGGGACCTCGACCATCTGCCTGGAGTCGCCCAAATGGATGGCGTCGAGCGCCTTCTCCCAGTGGACGTCGCTGTCTTGGCGGATGATCGGCGGGTCGAAGCGCTCGTAGAACGCAGAGGCATCGTGGCTCTCACGCCGGGAAGACCCGAAGCTGGAGGTACGCGTCCGTCTCGAATCTGCCACGGCGACAGGCTAGACCTCGCCGCCTCTCCGCCTGGTCTGCGTCGCGTCCGAGAAGTACCCTGTATCGCTCATGCTCGACACCGCACACGTGGTTGCGCGCGTCCTCCCCATCGTGGTGGAGGTCCGCCGTGCCATACATCGTCATCCCGAACTCTCGAAACAGGAATTCGCCACCACCGACCTGATCGCCACCCACCTCATCGAGGCCCGGCTGACCCCGCGACTGCGCACACCGAAGACGGGCCTGTCGGTGGACGTCGGGACGGAAGGCCCTCTCGTGGTCTTCCGGGCGGATCTCGACGCGCTCCCCATCACCGAATCCGCCGGACTGAGTTTCGCCTCTGATGAGACCGGTGTGATGCACGCCTGCGGTCACGACGCCCACACCGCCATCACCCTCGGCCTTGCTCTCGCATGGGCCGAGATCGGGGAGGGCAGGCGCGTCCGATTTCTGTTCCAACCTTCCGAAGAGGTCTTTCCCGGCGGGGCGGACGAACTGGTGGCCGAAGGGCTCGTCAAGGGTGCAACCGCGATCGTCGCCTTTCATGTCGACCCTCACCTCCGGACCGGGTACGTCGGGGTGAAGCCGGGAGCCATCACGTCGTCTGCAGATCGCTTCTCCATCCTGTTGGAAGGACCAGGAGGACACACCGCCCGTCCACACGAGACCGTCGACGTGATCCATGCGGCGGGTCATGTGATCGCCAACCTCTCCGGGATCGTGGATCGTCTGCTGGACGCTCGGGCACCGCTCGCCCTCACCTTCGGCCAAGTCCACGGGGGCACCGCCGACAACGTCATCCCGACGTCGGTGGTCATGTCCGGAACTGTCCGAACGCCGGATCACGACACCTGGGAACGCGCCCCCGAACTCATTCGAAAAGTCGTCACCGAACTCGCCGCGCCATTCGGAGCCGCCGTCGAGATTCGATACAACCGCGGTCTTCCTCCTGTGGTCAACGACGCCGAGCTCGTCGCACGTCTGATGCCGGCGATCGAACGGGCGCTCGGTCCCCACACGGTCACCGATACCTACATTTCGATGGGTGGCGAAGACTTCGCCCTTTACCTTCCGGAGACTCCCGGCGCCCTGTTCCGGCTCGGCTGTGCCAGCGACCCCGCTCAAACCAACGACCTGCATTCTGCTTCTTTCATGCTCGACGAGGCGGCGCTGGAAGTCGGACTCAACGCAGGTCTGGAGATCCTGAAGGAGCTGACGGGCTGAGCCTTCAGGATTCGAGGAGACGGAATCCCGATGCGGCCAGCGCGGCCCGGAGCTTCTTGGCATCGACGGGTTTGACCGAGAGAGTGAGAACGCCACCCCCGCCGTGGATGGCATGGCGGAGCTGGAGGTCGCGGAGGTCGACGCCGCTGTCGGCGAGCGCCTTCCCCACCTCGGCGATCTCGCCGGGCCGGTCCTCCAGAATCACACGAACGGCGGCGACCGGAGCCGTCATCCCCCGGCGCAGACGCTGCGCATCGTCCAGCCGGTGGTGGACCGCATCCCGGTCCTCGGCTTCGACGAGCCCTGCGAGCTCGGTGAGCGATCCCGCCAGCAGCCGGAGTTCTTCGGCGACCGCATCCCGGTTGGCGACCAGCACCTCCGACCACCACCCCGGATCCGACGCTGCCACTCTGGTGAGGTCGCGGAATCCTCCGGCGACCAATGCCCGCGCCCCTTCCTCCCGGTTGACCAGGCTGACGAGGCTGGCGGCGGTCAGGTGCGGAATGTGACTGGCGGCGGCGACGGCCCTGTCGTGGGCGAGGGCGGTCATCTGCACCGGCACGGCGCCGAGCGACTGGACGATCGCCGACATTTCCATCAGATCCGCATCCGACGCGCCGTCCGTCGTGAGTACCCAGATCGCACCGCGGAACATGCCACCTGACGCGCCCTCCGGACCGGCCGACTCCCGACCGGCCATGGGATGTCCGCCCACGAAACGCCGTACCGATCCTCCGGCTTCGACCACGGGCCGCTTCACACCGGCGACATCGGTCACGAGGGCATCGGTTTCGATCGTTCCCAGCGTCTCCACGATGGCACTGACCGGACCGGCGAGTACGACGAGATCTGCTCCCGCCACCGCTTCGTCGATCGTCTCACACGGATCGACCCCTTCCATCCGCGTGGCCAGGTCGAGTGCCACCCCATCGGGGTCGTATCCACGGACATGCCATCCGGCGGTACGCAGGGCAATAGCCACTGAGGTTCCGATCAGACCGGTTCCGAGGACGGCGGCTTCGCGTTGCATCGGCAACAGCCTAGAAAGCGCCCGACCCGGCGATTCCGCCAATGGGGAGTCGGCCGCCATCACCGATACACTCTTCGCATGGCGACACGACCTCAAAAGGGTGCCGCGGTTCCCTACGAACCACACGTTGGTGAGTCGCGGCAGTATTGGCGGGACATCATCCTCGGTGTCAACGACGGCCTCGTGTCGATGGTCCTGCTCGTGATCGGCGTCGTCGGTGCTGGGCTCTCCCGCGAAGATGTGATCGTGACCGGCATCGCCGGCGCGCTGGCAGGGGCCGTCTCGATGGGAGCAGGCGAATACCTGGCGACCAAGTCCCAGGACGAGGTTCTCACGTCGGAGTTGGCGCTGGAGCGGGTCCACATTCAACATCACCGCGAGGCCGAACTGGAACAACTCCACGAGATGTTCGGGGACATGGGAATCCACGCCGAGGATCTCGACACCGTGGTCGCCGCCTTCGACCGATCCGACCGAGCCCTGTTGAACGCCATGAAGGCTCTCGAGTTCGGTGCGCCCGATTCCGAGCGCCGCTCCCCCTACAAGGCGATGGGCTTTTCCTCGTTGCTGTTCTTCTTCGGTGCCATCCCGCCGGTGGCGCCATTCCTGTTCACCGACACGACGACCCAGGGACTGTGGTGGGCAACAATCCTCACGGCGTTGGCGCTGTTCGGGGTCGGGGCCGCCAAGACACGGGTCACACGCACCAACCCGATCGTGGCCGGCTTGGAAAACCTCGTGATCGCCGGTCTGGGCGGACTCATCGCGTGGTCGGTGGGTGTGGCGTTGGGCAACGGCCCGACCGCCTGATTCCGCCCGAAAATCGGGGTGCTCGCAAAAAGCGGTCACGCGCTTGCAAAAGTATATCGCTTGCGATATATTGCACTTTGTGAGTGACAGCAAGCAGGTTGAACCCCAACAAGACGAGGCGGACAGCCACGTCGGCACGTTCATCCGCGAGCAGCGGGAGCGAGCCAATCTCTCGCTCCGCCGTCTGGCGGACCGGGCCGGAGTCTCCAACCCGTATCTGTCACAGATCGAACGCGGCATCCGTCGGCCATCGGCCGAGATCCTCAAGCGCCTGTCACGGGCTCTCGAAGTCTCCGCTGAATCGCTCTACACCCGGGCCGGTTTGATCGAGGAAGGCTCCGCTGCCCCGACAGTCGTCGAGGCCATCGAGGCCGATACCGCACTCACTCCAAGACAAAAGAAGGTCCTGCTGGATCTCTATCGGGCGTTGCTGGATGCAGCGACCGCCAGCGACGAGCAGGAATGAAGAAGGAGCACACTCCATGAGCACCAAGAAGTATCTCTACGCAGCAGTCGGCGCCCAGGTTGCCGTCGCCAAGTCGGCCCAGGCCAAGCTCGAAGAGCTGATGGCGAAGGTCAACGAGAACGCCACCTCGACGTCGAAGGACATGAAGGGTCGCATCGATGTCTGGGCCGGCCAGGGCGAGCAGTTCCTCGGAAAGGTCACCGACACCAAGGCGATCGACGAGCTGACCTCGAAGGTCGACTTCGATCAGATGCAGACCCAGGTCAACAAGCTGCGCGACCAACTCGAAGACATCGTCTCCACGTGGAGGGCGAACTTCCGTCCCGCGGGCGCCGAGAAGGTCACCGTGTCCGCATCGGTGACGACCGCAGCCAAGACCCCCGCAGCCAAGGCTCCCGCAGCCAAGGCCTCCACAGCCAAGACCACGGCTGCCAAGAAGCCGGCTGCCAAGAAGCCCGCTGCCAAGAAGCCCGCAGCCCGGACAACGGCTGCGAAGAAGCCGGCCGCCAAGACGGCTGCCAAGACAACGGCCGCCAAGAAGCCCGTCTCCAAGGCCTCCTGACCGACCGCTCGATTCCCGAGCACAATTACGGGGCCCCGGTGATCACACCGGGGCCCCGTCGCGTCTGGGCGACGTGTCGGCGGATCAGCTCGAAACCGAAGGCTCCACGTCAGCCGCCGCCTCGACCCACCCGGCGACCATCGCCTCGGTGGGAAGCCTCCGCACCAGACGCTTCTCATCGTTCACGTCGACCATCGCGTTGAGAAGGCTGCGGGGATTCCGACGACGGAGTGCCTTGACGGTGTCAACGCCGACCACCTTCAACAGGTCGGCGTATTCGGCGCCGACACCTTTGATGCGCATCAGATCGGCCCGGTTCACCCAGTCCAGCAGCTTGTCCGGGTCGAGGTCCGTCGACTTGGCCAGCGCATTCCTCCCCCGCTTCGTGCTGGCGTGTCGGAGGAGCGACTCGGTCGTGCGAACGCCTGCCTTCCGGAGCCTCGTGGCCTCCTTCGGGTGGATGCCCCGCAACTCACCGATCGATCCCATGACGACCCACTCCCTCTCGACACACGACTTGGCGGTGGACCCTAGCGCCGACAGACAGCCGCTGACAGGGACAGACGACCTGTTCTAGGGTTCAGGCCGTGACCGGCACGGTGGAACGAAAACGGCAACTCCGCCGCGACCAGATCCTCGACTCTGCGGCGCGCGTCTTCGCCCGCGACGGGTTCCACGCCGCCCGGATGGACGACATCGCCTCCGAACTCGATCTGACCAAGGCCGCCCTGTACTACTACTGCGAGTCCAAGGAAGACCTGTTCGTCAAAGTCATCGAGGCGAGGGTCGGCATCGCGGTCGACGCCCTCGAGGGTCTCGATTCCGCACACACCACCGCGTCGGATCGAGTTCGGGAAGCGATCCTGACCCACCTCCGTATCTTCCACCAGCACCGGGATATCTACACGATGTTTCTTGGGGAGAGACTCCGATCGATCAGCGGCGAAGCCGCCTCGGTCGTCGACGAGATGGGTCGCAGGTTCGAACACCAGTGGGCCGAGTTGTTGGAGGAGGGAGTCGCATCCGGTGAGTTCCGGGCGGACCTCGACATACCGATCACGGTGAAGGCGTCGCTCTCCATGTGCAACATGACGCTCACGTGGTTCCGACCGGACGGTCGTCTGAGCATCGACGATCTGGCAGCAACCTTCGGCGACATCATCCTCGGCGGCATCACCGCATGAGGTCGGAAGCCGTACTCGGTCTGTGGCAGGACCGGGCGCCAGACGAGGCTCTCGACACGGCGCGCATCGCCGAAGACCTCGGATACCGGCGCCTGTGGATCGGCGAGATGGTCACCTACGACGCCTTCGCGCTGGCGACCGCGGTGGCAGCGAGCACCCGATCCATCGAACCGGTCGTCGGGCCTCTGGCAGTGACCGTGCGCAGTGCGGCCAACATCGCCATGGGGGTCGCATCTGTGACCTCGCTCACCGGTCGAACCGCCCACGTCGCGCTGGGCACATCCAGCAAAGTCGTCGTCGAACGATGGCACGGCCGCAGTCGGGCGGGCGGACCAGACCAACTCGGCGCATCCGCCCGTTCGGTTCGTGCCCTTCTGGCCGGCGAGCGTGATCCTGTCTCAGGGTTTCGACTCCGTCTTCCCCCGACACCGGCGACCATTCACATCGCCGCCTTCGGCGCAAGGGCGATCGAGGCGGCGGCCGATCACGCCGACCGCATGCTCCTCAACATGGTGACACCCACCGCCGCCGCCGACTTTCGTCGGCTACTGGACGCCGCCGGCGGACGCGACGTTCCTCTCTCGGCTTGGTTGGTGACGGCTGTCGATCCGACGCCGGCCGATCTCGCTCAGATCCGATCGGCAGTCGTCGGCTACCTGTCCGCTCCCGGATACGGCGAGATGTTCGCGGCGGCCGGATACGGCGCACTCGTCGAACGAGCTCGTGCCGGGACCCACCCGCGCGACCTCCTCGAGTCCATCCCAGACGGCTTCGAACGCTCGGTCGGTCTGGTCGGTTCGAAACCCGAGATCGAGACGCTCATCGCCGACTATCGGGATGCCGGACTCGACGCCGTATGCGTGGTTCCGGTGACCGCATCCGGCGACCGGGGTCGGAACGCGCTCGCAGTCGTCGCAGACCTCACCGACGCCATTGGAGCCGGTTGACCACGACTCGTCCCGACGGAGTCGTATGCGGTTCGGTCGAGAGGACCAGGTCGCCGTCCTGCCATCCGATCATCCGGATCTGTTCGTCTCCTACCCAGTCGGGGAAGAGGCTCACCTCGACGTGGTGGATCACACGATCGCCATCGACGGTGTAGGTCCCGGCGTAGGACAGATACCCGGCGGCAGCCGCCGCGCGTTGTTCGGCAGTCGCGGCGGCCAGCGTGCCTGATCCAAGCAAAACTCGGTCCCGGCGCTGAAGGGTGGCCCACATCCGCCCGTCCTCGGTGTAGGTCAGGATGCCTTCGGCACGGCCGCCGAACGGACGGGTGACGGTGTCATCGACCGATGCGGTCCAATCCACGAGACGCCACGTCCCCACGAGAGATTCCATCGGGGGCACGATACCCGAGAAGGAGATTTCTACCCGCCGGTAGAAATCTGGCTCTGCAGTTGATACGGTGGGCGCGCAGCCGAAAGGACCCCACCTGTGACACTCGTCCGCAATGACGCTCTCAACCTCGCGCTCGACACGGGAGACAACCCGTATCTGATGGACGGGTACGCACCGGTCGACACCGAGATCGATGCCGAAGACCTCGAAGTCGTCGGTGAGATCCCCTCAGACCTCAACGGCCTCTACGTGCGAAACGGGCCCAACCCGATGTACAGCCCTCCCGGTCGCTACCACTGGTTCGACGGCGACGGGATGCTGCACGCCATCCATTTCCGGGACGGCAAAGCCACCTACCGCAACCGCTGGGTGCAGACCAAAGGACTCCACGGAAACCAGGAAGCGGGACGCGAGCGGTACAGCGGGATGATCGAACCGTCGGATCGGAACCCGCCCACCTCCAAGTACCGCGGTCTGAAGGACACTGCCAACACCGACGTCGTCTTCCACAACGGATCGCTGACCGCGCTGTGGTATCTCTCCGGAGACCCGTACCGCATCGATCCGATGACCCTCGAGACCATCGGCAGGGAAGACTGGGGTGGCGCTCGCAACGGTTGCGTGTCCGCCCACGCCAAGATCGACGAGTCGACAGGCGAATTCATGTTCTTCGACTACGGACCGAAAGCGCCCTACCTCTGGTACGGCGTCGTCTCGGCCGACGGTCGGCTCGTCCACCACGTGCCCGTCCCGCTCCCGGCGGCGCGTATGCCCCACGACATGGCCATCACACCCCGCTACTCCATCCTGATGGACCTGCCGTTGTACGCGGATCCCGAAGTGTTCGCGTCCGGGCGGCACCGCCTCGTCTTCGACGAGGACACGCCATCACGTTTCGCGGTGATTCCCCGTCACGGGTCCGAGGTTCGATGGTTCGAAGCCGACCCTTGCTACATCTATCACACGATGAACGCCTGGGAGGAGGGCGACACCATCGTCATGGACGTGTGTCGCACCCGGCGGCCGGCCCCTCCGACCCGGCCCCTCGACGGACCCCTCGAATCGCTCCTCGAATATCTGCGGCTCGACGCCCAGTGGTACCGGTATCGCTTCGACATGAAGACGGGCGCCACCACCGAAGGCGCCATGGACGACCTCAACACCGAGTTCCCGACCATCAACACGTCGCGGACCGGGATTCCCAGTCGGTATGCGTACAACATCGCCATCGAGAGCGGGTACACCACCCTGTTCGACGGCATCGTCAAGTACGACATGGAGAGCGGGTCGTCCCAACGCTACGACTTCGGGCCGGGCAGGTTCGGTTCGGAGGCGCCGTTCGCAGCCCGTTCGGACAAAGCAGAAGACGACGGATACCTCGTCAGTTTCGTCGCCAACCACGAAGACGGGCACTCCGAATGCGTCATCATCGACGCTCCCACCATGACCGAGGTCGGACGCGTCCAGATCCCGCAGCGGGTACCGCACGGCTTCCACGCCTGCTGGGTGGACCAGGAGCAACTCGAGGCACGCCGGACGTGAGTCGCAAGATCCACATTCTCGGCGGATACCAGACCGACTTCGCCGACAACTGGACCACCGTCGGGAAGACGGCGTTCGAGGGACTGTCCGAAGCCGTGCTCGGAGCGCTGGCGGATGCGAGTGTCGACCCTTCAGAGGTCGACGCCTTCGAAGTCGGGAACTTCGTCGGCGAACTCTTCTTGGGCCAGGGACAGCTGGGAGGAATGGTCGCCTCGATCGACCCGGCGTTCGCCGGAAAGCCGGGAGCCCGCCACGAGGCTGCGTGCGCGTCCGGATCGGTCGCGGCGATGTCGGCGATCTCGCGAATCGAGGCCGGGTGGAGTGACGTGGTCGTCGTCGTCGGCATGGAACAGATGCGCAACGTCGATGCCGTCACCGCCGCCGACCATCTCGGCGCCGCCATGTGGCGGGGCGAGGAAGGTCAGGAGGCCAAGTATCCGTGGGTCAACCAGTTTTCCCAGATCGCAGACGCCTACGCCGAACGGTGGGGGCTCGACGACGCCCATCTCGGAGCCATCGCCGAAAAGAACTTCGACAACGCCAAACGCAATCCGAAAGCCCAGTCGCGGGCATGGTCGTTCGAGCCCGCCGCCTTCGGACCAGACGACGATCTGAACCCGATCATCGAAGGTCGCCTCCGTCGCCAAGACTGCGGACGGATCACCGACGGGGCGGCAGCCGTCGTCCTGTGCTCCGGGGCCTACGCATCCCGGCACGCCTCCCGCACCGGCAACGACGTCGCCACCTTCCCCCGAATCTCCGGCTGGAGCACCGCCACCGCACCCATGCTCCTCGAAACCAAGCTCCGCGCCGCGCCCGAGGACGGCCCGATGTTCCCACACGTCGCCAGGGTCATCGCCGAGGCCCGCCAGATGGCACAGACCGAAATCGACCACATCGACCTCGTCGAAACCCACGACTGTTTCACGATCAGCGAGTACCTCGCCTACGACCACTTGGGAATGAGCGCGCCCGGCAAGGCGTGGCAGGTGGTGGAAACCGGGGCGGCCCGAATGGACGGCCACCTCCCGGTCAACCCGTCCGGCGGCCTCATCGGGGGAGGCCACCCGGTTGGTGCGACCGGAGTCCGCATGCTCGTCGACGCCGCCTCCCAACTTCGAGGCACCGCCGGCGACACTCAGGTCGAAGGCGCCCGCACGGCACAGACTCTCAACATCGGCGGCTCCATGACCACCGTCGCCAGCTTCGTCGTCCAGACCTGAGAACCAGGCGGTGATCCCAGGCTGGGAGGGCTGTACGCCGTAGCCTGGCGAACGTGAAAATATCTCACGTATGTGAAGCGGACTCCCGATGACGACCGTCGATCGTCGGGTACGGCTCGCCGAAGCCGCCGAGCGGTACTACGTCGACGGCTGGAGTCAGGATCAGGTGGCCACCCACCTCGGCACCAGCCGGTCCAACGTGTCTCGCCTGTTGGAGGTCGCACGCGCCGAAGGGATCGTCCGGTTCATCATCGACCATCCTCTACGGCGGGCGGCCTCGCTCGAACGCGCCATGCGTGCCCATGCGCCCAACCTCGACATCCGAGTGATCGATGGTGACGGCATCGACCTCGTAGGACGCGCCGGCGCCGGGTGGCTCGTCGAGCACCTCGACGGCGCCAAGAGAATCGCGATTGGCTGGGGACGGACCGTCGCGACGGTGATCGACCATGTGAGCGTCATCGAGCGTCACGATGTCGAAGTCGTCCAGGTCGGTGGCGACCTCACGATGGCTCCCGCGCCCTCCGGTCATGAGCTCGTCCGCCAGCTCGCCGACGCCATCGGGGGCAGCCATCGCTTCCTGCACGCACCTGCCGTCGTCGAAGACGCCGCCACCGCCCAGCGCCTCCGATCCGAACGGCGCATCGCCGAAGAGCTCGACCGAGCACGCCAGGCTGACATCGCACTCGTCGGGATCGGCGTGCCCAGACAGAACTTCGCGGAGAACGCCGGGGCCTCTCCCGAGGCAGCTGCTGCCATCAATGCCAGGCTCATCGACGACTCCGGTACCGAAGTGACCGGCCCCCTTCGAGATCGCGTCATCGCCATCGACCTCGCCGACCTCGCCTCGATCCCCTCCGTCCTCGGCGTCGCCGCAGGGACCGGGAAGGCAAGGGCCGTCGCCGCCGCCGCCAGGTCAGAGATCTTCGACACGCTCATCTGCGACCGGGCGGCCGCCCTCAGCGCAGTCGACCATTGGAAGGAATCATGACTCGACGCAACCCTCGAAGCCCCGAGCAGGCGGGTGATGTTCTCGCCACGATGTGGACGATCCGCCGATTCGAGGAAGGTGTGGAGGAACTGTTCTCCTACGACCTCCTCCACGGCACGATGCATCTCTCGATCGGCCAGGAAGCCGTCGCCGAAGGCGTGTGCGGCGCGCTGGCGGACGGCGACATGATCACCTCGACCCATCGTGGACACGGCCACGCTCTCGCACACGGTGCCGACCCGGAACTGATGTTCGCCGAACTGTTGATGAAAGACACCGGCTACTGCAGGGGTCGGGGCGGGTCGATGCACATCGCCGACGTGAAGAACGGCAACCTGGGCGCCAACGGCATCGTGGCCGGCTCGATGACGATCGCCAGCGGCGCCGCCCTCACCCAGGTGATGCGCGCCACCGGCAAGATTGTCGCCTGCTTCTTCGGCGACGGCGCCGCCAACGAAGGATCCTTCCACGAGGCGATCAACCTCGCCGCCGTGTGGGACCTGCCGGTCCTATTCGTCTGTGAGAACAACCAATACGGGATGTCGATGTCCCAGGACAGGTCGACTGCCGGCGGATCAGTGGCAGGACGAGCAACTGCCTACGGGATCCCCGGGGTCGAGGTCGACGGCAACGACGTGCGCGAGGTCCACGACGCCACCGCCGACCTCGCCGAACGGGCTCGCAATGGAGCCGGGCCGGCCATCCTCGAGGCCGTCACCTATCGCTATCGGGGCCATTCGCAATCCGACCGCGACCTGTATCGCACCCAGGAAGAGATCGAAGAGTGGCGCTCTTCGAAAGATCCGCTCGCTCGTTACGAGGGGTGGTTGAAGGAGTCCGCAACGCTGTCCGACGAGGCGATCGAATCCGCCAGGGAACAGGCCCAGGATGCGATCCGGCTGGCGGTGCAAGGGGCTCTCACCGCCCCCGACGCCAACATCGGAGACCTGGAAGGAGCCGCATATGCCTGAGCACACCACCTACGCCGAGGCGGTGAATGCAGCGCTGCGGTTACTGCTGTCCGAGGACGATCGGGTGTTCCTCGCCGGAGAGGACATCGGGGTCTACGGCGGTGCATTCGGTGTGACCGACGGCCTCGTCGGAGAGTTCGGCGAGGACCGAGTCCGCGACACTCCGATCTCCGAAGACGCCATCGCCGGACTGGCCGTCGGTGCAGCCATGACCGGCATGCGGCCGGTCGTGGAGATCCAATTCTCCGACTTCGTCGTCAACGCCATGGACGCCATCGTGAACCAGGCGGCCAAGCTCCACTTCATGTACGGCGGCCAGGTGGAGGTGCCGATGGTGATCCGCGCTCCCGGTGGAGGCGGAACCGGTGCTGCCGCCCAGCACAGTCAGAGCCTTGAAGCGTGGTTCGCCCACGTGCCCGGACTGAAAGTGGTGATGCCCGCCACTGTGCAGGATGCTCACGACCTCCTCCTCGCATCGGTGCTCGACCCGAACCCGGTCATCCACCTGGAACACAAACTGCTCTACAAGACCGAGGGTCCATTCGAGCCGCGAGCAAAGATCGCCGACACTCCGGCGCGAATCGGTGAGGCCGCCATCCTGCGAGAAGGCTCGGATCTGACGATCGCCGCCTACTCGATCATGGCGATCCGAGCCCTGGAAGCGGCCGAGACCGTGTCTGACTTCGGAATCGAGGCAGAAGTCATCGACATGCGCACGGTCAAGCCGCTCGACATGGCCACTGTGCGATCGTCGGTGAAACGCACCGGACGACTCCTGGTCGCGCACGAAGCACCCGCCCCCGTAGGCGTCGGTGCCGAGATCGTCGCAGGCGTGGTCGAGTCTGACGCCCTCGACTATCTGCTCGCACCCGTTCGACGAGTGTGCGGGGTGGACGTGCCCATGCCCTACGCCCGGGACTTGGAGCGCAACGCAATTCCCCAGACCGAGAACGTCGTCGAGGCAGCGAGGGAGTTGATGAAGTCGTGAGCACCCGAGAAATCCGCCTCCCCGCCCTTTCCCCCACCATGGAGGAGGCCATCCTGCTCGCGTGGAAGGTGGCTCCCGGTGACACGATCACCGATGGCCAGCCGATCGCCGAGGTCTCGACCGACTGGGTCGACATGGACCTGGAGGCGCCGTTCCCCGGCACCATCGTCGAGTTGTTGGTCGAAGCCGGAGACACAGTGGCCCTGGGTCAGACGGTCGCAACCCTCGAAACCAACGACGTGTTCGCCGGGATGGACCTGAGCGGTTCGACCAAGTCGGAGTCGTCCCCTCCTCAGCAGAGAGCGGAGCGGACCACGGATCCGGAAGGGGGCGGCATCGTTGGAGCCTCACCGCCCGCTCGCAAGATGGCCCGTGAGCTCGGTATCGACCTGAGAGTGGTCGAGGCAACCGGCGTAAGGGGCCAGGTCACTCCGCTGGACGTCAAGAAGTATCACGAACGGAGTTCGGTCCCGCAGATGAAGGCCCCGTTCGAAGCCGCTCCCGCCGTCACGACCAGCGCCGCGCCACCCCAGCAGCCGGCCCCCGCTCCCGACACCACCAGCACCGCGCCACCACAGCCAGCCCCCGCTCCCGACACGACCGACACCGCGCCACCACAGCCGGCACCCGTTTCCGACGCCAAGCGGCTGGCCGTGCGAAGGGCAACGGTGGGGATGATGAACCGCACCGCAACCGTTCCCCAGCTCACGCTATGGCGGACGTTGCAACTGGACACAGCCGCCGTCCACAAGGGCGGAATGGGGTGGACGACCCTGTTGGTCCGATCACTCGCCGCAGCCCTCGGCGAGCATCCGGAACTCAACGCCCGCTGGGATGACGACGAGCGGCAGCCGGTTCCGTTCTCCGGACGGGCAGTGAGCATTGCGGTCGACCGGCCCGGCGTGGGGTTGATAGTCGTCACCCTTCCCGACCCATCAGCGATGGATCCGGCGGAAGCGGACCGGGCGACACGCGCCCTCGTCGACCGGGCACGCGCAGGAAAGGTCCGACCAGACGACATGGCCCAGGGCTCGATCACGCTGTCCGACCTGGGCGTCACGGGGGTCGATCGGTTCAACGCCCTGCTGTTCCCCCCACAGGCGGCGACCCTGTCGATCGGTTCGATCCGTCATCGCCCAATCGCAACCAGAGACGGGGGATTGAAAGCGGTGCGCACGGCGGAGGTCGGTCTCACGATCGACCATCGAGTCGCCGACGGCGCGGACGGCGCACGCTACCTCGACACCTTCGCACGATTGGTAGAAGCAGGCAGATAGGTCCCCCCAGGGACGGCACGCCGAGCGCAGCGAGGGCCGTGCCTTTATCTCTCCCCCCAGCGAAGCGTTGGGGGGAGTGGCCGAGTCTTCGAGGCCGAGGGGGGCCGTGAGCGGCAGCGAACTCGTGGATCACTTCGAACCAGGTTCACCAACCTGCGCTGATGGCCCCCCTCGTCCAACATCGCTGACGCTCCTGGGGGACAGACAGATCAGGACCCTGGCGGAGCGAATCTCAGCCCACCCCTGGAACTAGCCCCGGCGGGGACGGAGGTCGTCCACGTCGCGCTGGGTATCGACGTCGCGTGGGGGGAGGGACTCGATCCAGACTTCCTCGACCCACTCCGGATGCGCTTGAAGCAGGCGGCGAGCCCCCTCATCGCCTGACAGCGACATGAGTCGGGGCCACAGGTCACGGGAGACCAATACCGGGTTGCCCGCCGTGTACCGGTATTTGGGCACCACCGCCAGATGACGGGTCGTCTTCCACGCCTCGATGAGCTTCTCCGGCACCTCTTCGGGAATGTCAGGCTGGTCACCGAGAAGGATCAACGCTGCTTCGACCTTCGTCAGCCGGGTGAGTGCATCGAGACCGACCCGCAGCGACGCGGCCAAGCCCTCCTCCCATTCGGGGTTCTCGATGACGCCGAAGTCGGTGAGATCCACGCCGGCCATGACCGCATCGAGTTCCGCGCCGAGGACGACCCAGATCTCGTCGACGGGAAAACGCCTGACCTGTTCGAGAACGTGTTGGAGCAATGTCGTCGAACCCCACTGCTCCAACTGCTTGGGGCGACCCAGACGGCTGGACCCTCCCGCTGCCAGGACGAGGGCGGCGATCATCCTTCCGCCTTCCCGAGACGCTGTGGCACGCCGACCAGATCAGGCTCGGCGTCGGCTCCGTACCGAACTGCAGTCATCTCCGCCAGGATCGAGACTGCGACCTCACCGGGCGACTCGGCGCCGATGTCGATGCCCACCGGACCATGGATCCGATCGAGTTCGTCTGCAGTCCACCCGGCAGTCGAAAGTCGCTCCCGCCGTGCCGCCGCAGTCCTCTTGCTGCCCATTGCCCCGATGTAGCGGACAGGGGTTCGGTGGACCATCGGCCAAAGCGGATCTTCGAACCGAGCGTCGTGACTGAGGACGACCACGAACGTCCGGCGATCGAAGACGAGTTGATCTGCCAGATCCCCCGGCCAGCCCACCAGCAATGAGTCGACCCCGGGAAAACGCTCGGCGGTGGTGAAAGCCGGACGAGCGTCTGACACTGTCACGTGATATCCGAGCCGAGCGGCGATCACGGCCAGTTCCTGGGCGATGTGCACCGCCCCGAAGATCAGCAGCCGGGGCCGGGGGGCGATCACATCGACGAACACCTCGGTCCCGTCGTCATAGCGCAGGGTCGCCGACTGCTCCCTGTCGATCAGGGCCGTTGCATCCGCAACCACGACATCGTCGGCCGGAACCGCACCGGCGGCGATGCCGTCCTCGCGGTCGAGGATGGCCGTGGCTCCGAGACTGGCCCCCGCCACCACGGTGAGTTTGGCGCCGGAACGTTCGGTTTCGACGAGGCGCCGCATGGCGTCGAGAATCTCGTTCACCACGGTTCGATGACAACGGCGATGCTGCCGCCACACGCGAGACCGACCTCGAAGGCGTCATCGTCGGCGATCCCGTAGGTGACGACCTTCGTCTCGCCCGTCTCCAGGACAGTCTGGGCGTGCAGGAAGACGTCGTTCTCGACACACCCGCCTGACACCGAGCCCTCCATGTCGCCGGTCGAACTGACCAGGAACTTGGAGCCGACCGGGCGCGGGGCAGAGCCGCTCACCTTCGCCACGGTGGCGACGGCAACGGTCTTTCCTTCGGCGACCCAGCGATCCCGGGTCTCGAGTGCATCCCTCATCGGCGTCCTCGGATCGTGCCCACCGACTCTAGGAGCCGGACCAGGGTTCTGAGATCCCGCAGGTTCCCGGCGGCGAGAAAGTCGTCGACGAACGGCAATGCCGCCTGCATCCCTCGAGTATCCGGTGCGAATCCGTCCCGTCCGGCGAGAGGGTTCAGCCACACCGTTCGGTAGACCGTGCGCTGCAGACGATCCATCTCTGCCGCCAACAGGTCCGGATCGCCCCTGTCCCAGCCGTCGGAGATGACGATCGCCACCGGGGAACCGCGGCAGACACGGCGAGACCAGTCACGGTTGAAGGTGTGAAGCGACTCACCGATCTGCGTCCCGCCCGACCAGTCGTGGACGTGGTCGGCGACCGAAGCGATGGCATCGGCCGGATTGCGACGTGACAGTTCCCTGGTGATCCGCGTGAGACGGGTCGAGAAAACGAACGCCTCCACCCGTCCGAACCGGTCACGGGCGGCGTGCGTGAAGTAGAGGAGCATCTCTGCGTACTGCTCCATCGAGCCTGACACATCGGCGATCACGATCACCGGCCGCTTGCGAACAGTGCGGGCGGTCATCGAGAGAGCAAGCATGTCGCCACCCGGCCCGACGGCCGCCCGCAGCGAACGACGCAGATCGGGCACATCGCCGGTCTTCAGTGGCGCCCGGCGCCGGGCCCGAACGAGCGCCGGGTTCCAGACCATCTGGGCGATCATCGTCTTGACCTGGCGCGCTTCCTCGTCGCTGAGAAGAGAGAAGTCCTTGTCGGCGAGCCGCTCGACCGCGCTCGCACCGCGTGCCACCGAAAGATCCTCGGTGTCGCCGTCGCCCTCACCGTCCGCACCGCCCCGATCGATCGCCCAGGTCCGGGGGGGCGCACTCTCCGTGAAACCCATCCCAGGTCCGTCCTCGCCTCGGAAGAAGCGCACGAAGACACGGTCGAAGATCGGCATCTGATCCCGCGAAGTGATCGTGAGTCCGCGAAATGCCCAATAGACGTCCTCGGCCGATCCGGCCCCGACCTGTTCGAGAGCAGCGACCAGGTCGTTGGCGATGGTGGGGGGCACCGGGATTCCCCCTTCGCGCAGCGCCCGGCCGAACTCGACCAGGCGGGTTGAGCCCATGATCGTCATCAGGAACAGGTGCGGGCAGGCTCGCCGAACTCGGACGGCGACGCCGAGAGAGCGAGACGGGCTGCACAATCGGAACGGTCACGATCGACGGGCTCGCCGTGCCACTCGAAGTGCATCCCGTCCGGGATCCTCCAACCAGCACCCCAGGCGAATCCCCAGTCCCGCAGCACGTTGCCGAAATGTTCGGACAGCGTCGTCTCGGCCCCGAAGCCGTTCGTGGACGGGTTGAAGTCGATGGCGATGCCCCACGAGTGCCGCGACAGTGCGAAACCGCGATCCAGGTCCCCACCTCGGGCCAGCCGGGCGTTGTAGCAACCGCCTGCCAGCTGGAAGTCTTCGGAGTCGACCTGGTCGGCGAGACCCGACGCCTCCAACTCCGCCAGGGCACCCTCGATATAGGGCATCACAAGGCGGTGACATCGGAATTGGCCGAGCCGCGGCAGGACCACAGTGACGATGTTCGCCTCGAACCAGACGTCATCGGTCTCGATGCTGTCCGTGTTGGTCTCGGCGAAAGAAAACTCCCCGAAACGCTGCTTGACCTGGACCAACGGAAGCACCCAGTCCATGAACGGCTCCCGCTCGGAACCCGGTCCGCTCACCCGGACGGGAGCATCGCCCAACACCGCACTGGTGAGAAGATCAACCAGAGTCGTGTTCACCCCCCACATGACCGCACGGCTCGGACGGTCGATCCCGAGCGTGGTCGCGACATCCATTCCGAACAGCAACTCGGTCCATCCGATCGCACCGTCCGGGACGACCGCCGAGATGGGGAACGTATGGATCGTCCCGTTCCACGCCTCGAGGGTGACCTCGTCACCCGGCTGCGCTCCGCGCAGCGCGGCGGTGGCCTCGGACATGACGAGCCCCCGAGCGAGCGCACCGGAGATGTCCAGGCCGAGCAACGGCGCAGACCCGACCGGATCGACCGCAGTAAAAGACATCGGAACGGCGAAGCCTGGGGCAAATGATTGGACCGTCGCGTCGCCCCGGCTGACTGCCAGCATGCGAATGGTTCCCGACTGCATCACAGTGGGCTCGACTCCCAGAACCACCGACATCGTGTCGAGCGCAGCGAGTGTCCGGTCCGACAACCCACCCGACTCCGAGATGGTCACCTCCGCAAGATCGTTCTCCCAGGCCGACGCGGGCAACGCAAAGAGCAGTGCCCACGCAAGCACTGCGAACGATCCGAGCATCAGCCGGCGGCGAACTTCTCCGTCCCCTCTCGGGTCACGAGCTCGACGTCCTCGCGGTACTTCAGCACCACACCGAGGGTGTCGTCGATCGAGGCCTTGTCGAGTTCGTGGGCGCCGAGCACGCGAAGAGCGCGGGCCCAGTCGATCGTCTCGGCCACCCCAGGCGGTTTGAACAGATCGAGGGCGCGAAGGTCGTTCATCGCCGCCGCCAACTGACGGGCAAGCCGCTCCTCTATTCCAGGAACGCGGGTCATCACGATCTTCACCTCCCGTTCGAGGTCCGGGTAGTCGACCCAGTGGTAGATGCACCGCCGCTTGAGCGCGTCGTGGATCTCGCGGGTGCGGTTCGAAGTGAGGATCACCACTGGCGGCTCATCGGCTCGGATCGTGCCGATCTCCGGCACCGTCACCTGGAAGTCGGACAGGATCTCCAGCAAGTACGCCTCGAACTCCTCATCCGCCCGATCCAACTCGTCGATCAGCAACACCGGGCGGCCCGGAGTCTCCACTGCCTGGAGCAGCGGGCGAGCGAGGAGGAACTCACGGCTCATGATGTCGGCGACGTCGGTCCCGGCGCCTTCGCCTTTGGCCTCGACGAGTCGGATCGCCAGCATCTGGCGGGCGTAATCCCACTCGTAGACGGCATGGTTCACGTCGAGACCCTCGTAACACTGGAGTCTGATCAGAGGGGTTCCGAGGATCGTCGCCAACACTTTGGCGACTTCTGTCTTGCCGACCCCGGCCTCGCCTTCGAGGAAGAGCGGACGCTGCAACTGGAGAGCGAGATGGACCGAGACGGCGAGACTGCGATCAGCGATGTAATCGGCCGCCTCGAACGCAGAGGCGACCTCTTCCACAGTGGACGGAACCATCCGCGGCAGGTTACCGGGAGGAGTCCCAAACCCACATCCGGGTAGTCTCACCGCCGTGTTCGGACAGCCTCAAGTGCCAACCGTCGATGCCACAGCAGCCGCGGCAAAGGTCGATGCCGGCGCGCTCCTCGTCGATGTCCGCGAACAGGCTGAATGGGATCAGGCCCGAATCCCCGGCGCGGTTCATCGACCCATCACGACGATCAACGACTGGTTCGCAGAACTCCCCTCCGACCGCGACATCGTCTTCCAATGCCACACCGGCGGGCGATCAGCCCAGGTCGTCCTCGCTCTCACCGCCCAGGCGGGCATGACGAACGTGTGGAACCTCGCCGGCGGCATCGTCGCCTGGGCCGAAGTCGGACACGCGGTCGACTACGAACCGCCCCACGGGTAGCCGGGCAGGCTGAACTCTCTCCCCCTCGCGACCGAGGCTCTGCGAGGGAGTGTTGGGGGGAGTGGCCGAG
>JBBDWN010000087.1:0-2424 GCA_040902855.1 Acidimicrobiia bacterium
AGCGCCGCCGCGTTCTTGACTGGCGCTTGGCACACGAAGTCCTCGCACACGAACGCCCACGTCTCGTTCTCCCGGTGTCGCCCGTCCAACAAAGGCACCGCATCTGATCCGTCGCCGTCACGGTCGATGGCGAGCACGAGGTTGGGCCGGTACCGGCTCCACACGACGCGGGCCATCACGTCGGCATCCTCGCCGACGACGGCCACTTCCACGGCACCAGAGACGTCGAAGTCGATCACGCCGAGCATGTGCCCGACTGCCGACGGCGAGCGCTCGACGATCAAGGCCGCTGCTCGCATCGCGCCTTCCGCTTGGACGACGAGATCGTGCTCGCCCGTGTAGGCGGCGAGTCGCATGAGGGCATCCGCCGCCATCGAGTTCCCCGACGGAGAAGGATTGTCCATCAGATCCTTCTGGCGTACGAGCAAGTGCTCGGAGTCAGAACCGCTCGTGTAGAAGCCGCCGTCCTCGGCCGCGAACAGGTTGGGGATCGTTCTCGTGAGTCGCTCGGCCTCGATGAACCACCGCAGCTCGCCTGTCGCCTCGTAGAGGCTGAAACATCCCAGCGCCAGGGCGGCGTGGTCCTCGGCGAAGGCAGGGACTTTCGCCTCGCCTTCCGCCCACACGCGCAGGAGTCTGCCGGTCGAATCGGTCAGACGGTCGAGGACGAAGTCGGCGCAGCGGGCGGCACGGTCGATGAAATCCGGCCGTCCGAGCACCGCTCCCGCCTCGGCGAACGCACGAATCGCCAGCCCGTTCCACGCGGCGACGACTTTGTGGTCGAGTCCAGGGCGCGGGCGACGATCTCGGACATCGAACAGCACTTGGCGAACTTCTTGGTCGAGTCGGCGAGCTTCGGGCTGTTCGATTCCGAGGATTTCGGCCACCTCGGAGAGCAGGTGGGCGTGGTGGAGGATGTTCGCTCCCTCGAAGTTGCCGCCTGCGGTGATTCCGTATCGGGCAATTGCGAAGTCGGCACGATCGCCCAGCGCCTCTCTGAGCTCGGGTTCGGTCCACACGTAGAAGGTCCCCTCGGCGCCCTCGGAGTCGGCATCCTCGGCCGAAGTGAATCCGCCTTCGGGGTTGCTCAGATCGCGGGCCAGGTACTCCAGGGTCCGAACTGCCACCTCGGTGAACCATTCCGAGTCGAAGACCTGGCCGGCCCGGAGGTACAGCCGCGCCAGTTGAGCGTTGTCGTAGAGCATCTTCTCGAAGTGCGGGACGAGCCATTCGGCGTCCACCGAGTAGCGGGCGAAACCGCCGCCGAGGTGGTCGTGGATGCCGCCGGCGGCCATCCGTTCCAGCGTCTGGCGAACCATCGGTCCCGCCTTCGGGGCCCAACTCCGGCCGGTGATGCGCAACAGGAAGTCGAGTGCGGGCTGCTGCGGAAACTTCGGCGCTCCGCCGAGGCCTCCGTTCACAGCGTCGAAGTCTTGTTCGAGTTGGCCGTACGCTCGTTGCAGGGAGTCGGCGTCCGGCGGCGTCTCGCCGGATGGGATGGGCCGACTGATCGCCTCGGTGAGCTGCTCTGCCTGGTCGAACAGTTCTCCCCGGCGCTGGCCCCACGCCTCGGAGATCGCGGTGAGAAGTTGGGTGAATGACGGCATCCCGTGCCGAGGTTCCGACGGGAAATACGTCCCGGCGTAGAAGGGACGACGGTCGACATCGAGGAACACGGTCATCGGCCATCCGCCCCGCCCCGTCATCGCCTGGGTGGCGCTCATGTAGATCGCGTCGACATCGGGGCGTTCTTCCCTGTCGACTTTGATGTTGACGAAGCGCTCGTTCATGAGGGCGGCCGTTCTGGCGTCCTCGAATGACTCGTGCGCCATCACGTGACACCAATGACACGCCGAGTAGCCGATGGAGAGGAGGATCGGGACGTCGCGGGAACGGGCAGCCTCGAACGCCTCGTCGCCCCACTCGTACCAGTCGACGGGATTGTCGGCGTGCTGGCGGAGGTAGGGAGAGGTGGATCGGATCAGGCGGTTCGGCATGTGCTCTCCGGACAGGGGAAGTCGAGGGTATCGGGACGGCTGGCTCAACCGGGCGGTCGCTGACGGGAACAATTTCCCACAGTTCGGCGTTGCTGTGGATAAGTCTGTGGACATGCTGGGGATCCCGGGGTTCTCCTGGGGGAAACATCTGGGGATACCTCTGGGGAAACTTTTCGTTTCACTCCGATGAACGTGGGGTAGATGAGAAACATGCCCGCAGGGGTTCACAAACGACCACCCATCTGTCATATTGAGGCCCCGTGTCTGCTCGGTTCGCGAAACCCAGGCGAGGCCTGAGCGCAGCTCGAGACCGCACCTTTCGTGGCCCTGCAGCCGCTCGGTATGTTCCGAATGGCTGTCGTCGTGAGACGGAAAGCGCGGACACGGACTGACGGACGCTTTCCGTCGAACACCAATTCTCCAACAC
>JBBDWN010000087.1:2524-24317 GCA_040902855.1 Acidimicrobiia bacterium
AACACCAATTCTCCAACACAACTCGTCGCCCTTCGGAGGTTCGATACCAGTGGCAACAGCTGAAACGCGTAACAAGGCCGAAAAGGACAAGGCTCGCAAGTCTGTCGTGAGCAAGCTCACCGATGAGCGCGGCCGTCTCACCACCGACCTTGTGTCGCAGTACCTGACCGCCATCGGCGAATACGACCTGCTCACCGCCGAACAAGAGGTCGAACTGGCCCAGCGCATCGAGGCCGGCGAGGAAGCCGCCGAGCGACTGGAGAAGGGCGACTACTCCGGCAAGAAGGAAGAGATCGAACTGCGCCGCCACGAGCGCAAGGGCCGTGAGGCCAAGGACGCGTTCCTCACCGCCAACCTGCGTCTCGTCGTCGCCAACGCCCGTCGGTACGCCAACACCTCCGGGATCGACTTTCTCGATCTCATCCAGGAAGGCAACCTCGGGCTCATCCGTGCCGTCGAGAAGTTCGACTGGCGCAAAGGCTTCAAGTTCTCGACCTATGCGACTTGGTGGATTCGACAGGCGATCACCCGTGCCATCGCCGACAAGTCGCGAACGGTGCGCATCCCCGTTCATCTGCACGACACTCTCGCTGCCGTACGTGCCGCTCAGGCCAGCCTCAAGGCCGAACTCGGTCGCGACCCCCGCCCCGAAGAGATTGCCGAAGAGGCCGGAGTCACGGTCGACAAGGTCGAACTGGCACTTGGCGTCGCCGACACCGTCTCGCTCGAACAGCCGGTTGGCGAGGATGGCGCCCAACTCGGTGATTTCATCGAGGACGCCGACGCTGCGGACCCGGTGCAGATCACCGAAGAGATGGACGTCGCCAATTCGCTTCGCAAGTCGATCGAGCGTCTCCCCACGCGTGAGGGCCGGATCCTCGCTCTCCGCTACGGCTTCTACGACGGTGTGCCTCGCACGCTCGAGGAGATCGGCGAAGAGTTCAACTTGACTCGCGAGCGGATCCGTCAACTCGAGAAGCTGGCGCTGTGCCGGCTGCGTCACCCGTCCTTCGGGATCCGTGAGCAAGACCTGATCTGAGGGTGCGTCCCGAATCCTGAAACGATGAAGCGAAGCCCAGCCGTCATGGCCTGACTTCATCGTCGATCCGCAAAGGCTGGACCTCGGCGGCCAAACGAAGTCCTTGCGGAATTCCTGTGGACGTGGCGGCCAGTGCATCGAGGGAACGGTCAGAGGGGACCGCCCGATGGCGGCTGCAGTGTCGGTACACTGGAGTCGTGCTTCTTCGGGACCTCGTCAGCGGATCACCCTTTATCTGTGGGCCGGACACGTCGCTCACGGAGGTGGCGCGGAACATGGTCGAATTGGGTCACGGTTCCGTCGCGGTGATCGATGGTCGCGACCTCGTGGGCATCCTCACCGAGCGCGATGTTGTGCGGGCCGTCGCCGACGGGGTGGACCTCGGCTCGGTGCCAGTCAAGAGCCGGATGGCCGCCGAACCCGACGTCTTCGGACCCGAAGTCGACGTCTTCGAAGCCGGTGAGTTCCTACTGGAGAGCGGATATCGCCATCTTCCGGTGGTCGAAGACGGCACCTTGCTCGGTGTCGTGTCCCTCCGGGACCTGCTTCGGGCGGTTCTCGCCTCGACCGACGACGACTGAACGGTCTCGCCAGCCTTCGCCGTGGCAGCGTGCCTATGCTCTCGGCTTCGTGACAGGCTCAGCAGCGGCACTCGAGGCGGGCTCCCGCCGTTCATGGCGGCTGCTCGCGCTATTCGCTCTGATCGGTGTGGTGCTTCTGGTTCCCCTCGAAGGTGTGGCGCAGGAGGGCGACACGATCGTCAGCCAACTGAGGGTCGAGAACGCCGAGGGAGAGCGTGTCGGCGTCGAGGGCATCCGGCTCGTGGTGGCAACCGAAGACGAGGTTGAGGTCGGCGAAGGCGTGTCGGATGCCGAAGGGCTCTTCGAGGTCGGCGTGCCAGGACCCGGGACCTATGTCGTCACGATCGACGAGGGCACCCTGCCCGCCGGTGTGTTCCTACGCGACCCGACACGGACCTCCGTCACGATCAACGTCCTCCCTGGTCAGCCCGGACGGGCACTTTTCGCCCTCAGTCCCACGCCGCCGGTCGATGACGAGGGCACGGTCCTTGGCGGATCGCTCGGATTCTCGGGACGAGCACTCGCCCAGCTCACTACGGAGGGTTTGAAGCTCGGACTCTTCCTCGCCATGGCCGCCATCGGGCTTTCCCTCATCTTCGGGACGACCGGGCTGGTCAATTTCGCCCACGGCGAGATGATCGGCTGGGGCATGTTGATGGCGTACTTCTTCAACTTCTATGGGTTCGCCGGTGCCTTTGGATTCCTGTCCGGTCTTCCCCCTCCTTTCGGCGGAGGCGTCAATCTGATCTTCGCGATCATCCTCGCCACGATCTTCGGCGCAGGCCTCGGATACCTGATGGACAAGGTCGTGTTCGGCCCTCTGCGCAAGCGCGGAGTGTCGTTGATCGCCCAGCTCGTCGTCACCATCGGCATCTCGATTTTCCTGCGTTTCGTGTACCTCTTCGCCTTCGGTGGCGTTCCCCGGTTCTATCGGGACTACACCGCCCAGTCGGGTATCGAGTTCTTCGGACTCGTCACCATCACACCCAAGGATCTGGTCACCGGTGGGCTCTCGTTGCTCATCCTGATCGGTGTCGGCGTCGTCCTCACTTTCACCCGGATCGGAAAGGCGATGCGGGCCGTGGCAGACAACCGGGATCTGGCAGAGTCTTCGGGGATCGACGTGCAGAAGGTCATCCGGTTCGTGTGGGTGTCCGGTGGGGCGCTCGCCGCCCTCGGCGGCGCCTTCCTGGGGCTCTCGGAGGTGGTCGGATTCAACACCGGATTCCGGTTCCTGCTCCTCATCTTCGCCGGCACAATCCTGGGTGGGCTCGGGACGGCGTATGGCGCTCTCGTCGGGTGTCTGCTCGTGGGAATCGGGGTGCAGGTGTCGACCTTGTTCATTCCCACCGAGCTGAAGAATGTCGGGGCCCTGGCGGTGCTCATCGTGGTGCTCGTCATCCGCCCGCAGGGGATCATGGGCAAGGCTGAGAGGATCGGATAGATGAAGACATGATCGACTGGGGATTCATCTTCTCACAGAGCCTCACGCAGGCGATCGACTTCAACGCCATCGCGTTCGTGCTCGCCGCCATGGGCATCAACGTCCACTTCGGCTACGCCGGGCTTCTCAACTTCGGTCAGATCGGGTTCGTGGCAATGGGAGCCTATGGATTCGGACTCACTCTCACGTGGTTCGGAATCCCGAACGTGTTCGTGGCCGTGCTGGTCGGCATCGGGTTCTCCGTGATCTTCGCTCTGCTCCTGGGGATCCCGACCCTGCGCCTGCGCTCCGACTATTTGGCGATCGTCACGATTGCCGCGGCCGAGATCGTGCGGTTGGTTGCACGGTCGACCCCTCTGCGGCCGATCACCGGCGGCGCCGAAGGACTCAACCAGTTCATCGGTCCGTTCCGCGATCTGAATCCCTTCAACGCCAGCGGAACGTACGGCTTCGGACCCTGGTCGTACCGGGGGACGCAGCTCTTCGTGATCATCCTTGGCTGGATACTGGTGGCGTTCGTCGTATATCTCGTCTGGCAGCTCATGCGGAGTCCGTGGGGCCGAGTCGTCAAGGCGATCCGGGAAGACGAAGACGCCGCCCGGGCGCTCGGCAAGAACGCCTATTGGTACAAGCTGCAGGCCCTCATCCTCGGTGGCGTCCTCGGTGGACTCGCGGGGATCGTCCTTGCGCTCGGCAACGCCGCCATCCAGCCCGACTTCTTCTCCGCGCCCCAGACGTTCCTGTTCTGGCTGGTCTTGATCCTGGGAGGAGTCGGCCGGGTGTGGTCACCTGTGGTGGGAGCGGTGCTGTATTGGGTGATCATCACCTTCATCCGCAACCTTGGTCGACAACTCGTTTCGGCCGGCTACGTTCCCACGACCGTGATCGACACCAGTCAGATCGACCAGATCCAGTTCTGGATCGTCGGCCTCTCGCTGGCGCTCCTGATGGTGTTCCGACCACAGGGGATCTTCGGGTCCCGAGAGGAGATGGCTCTCGATGCTCGATGACGCCACCACCGATCAGCCGATGGCGACACTTCCATGGGAGCCTGGCGTCTCCAAGCCTGATCCGATCCTCGTCGTCGACGGTATGCGGAGGGCTTTCGGGGGGCTGGTCGCTGTCGATGTGGACCACCTCGAGATCCAGCGCGGGATCATCACCGCCCTCATCGGACCCAATGGGGCCGGAAAGACGACGTTCTTCAACCTCCTCACCGGATTCGACACGCCTGACAGGGGGAGTGTCACCTTCGACGGCGACCCGATCGACAATCCATCGCCGCATGATCTCGCCAAGCGCGGAATGGTCAGGACATTCCAACTCACCAAGGCGCTCACCAAGCTGTCAGTGATCGAGAATATGAAACTCGGTGCCAAGAACCAGAGGGGGGAGCGTTTCTTCTCAGCCCTCTTCACGTCGATGTGGAGTAAACAGGAATCCGGCATCGAGGCTCGGGCCGACGAGCTGCTCACCCGTTTCAAGATGGATCACATGCGCGACGAGTACTCCGGAACGCTCTCGGGTGGACAGCGCAAGTTGCTGGAGATGGCACGCTCCCTGATGACCGAACCGCGCCTGGTGATGCTCGACGAACCGATGGCCGGCGTGAATCCTGCGCTGACTCAGTCGCTGCTCGAACATGTGAAGGGGCTGCGCGACGAAGGGATCACGGTGATGTTCGTAGAGCACGACATGGACGTCGTACGCGACATCTCCGACTGGGTCGTCGTCATGGCCGAAGGCCGCATCATCGCCGAAGGCCCGCCCGAGTCGATCGGCCAGAACCAGGCCGTCATCGACGCCTACCTCGGTGTGCACCACGACGCCCCTCTCGACCCCGAAGAAGAGGAGGAGCGTCTGGCACGGGCTCAGCGGGAGGAGGAGGAGGAGTGAGCGAGCAGACGCCTCTCATCGAGATCAAGGGTGTCGTCGCCGGATACGTTCCCGGTGTGAACATCCTCGACGGAGTGGACCTCGTCCTCGCCCCCGGTGAGCTCGTCGGGATCATCGGACCCAACGGTGCGGGGAAGTCCACGATGCTCAAGGCCCTGTTCGGGCTGATCGAAGTTCGGGAAGGATTCGTGACCTTCAAGGGCGAGGACATCAGCGATCGCAAGGCACACGAGCTGGTGGAGATGGGCATCGGTTACGTCCCGCAGAACGACAACGTCTTCCCCTCCTTGACCATCGAAGAGAATCTCGAGATGGGGCTGTACCTGCGCCCTGAGAAGACCAAGGAACGGATGGGATACGTCCTGGACATGTTCCCACGGCTCGCCGAGCGCATCCGGCAGCGTGCAGGGTCACTGTCCGGCGGTGAGCGTCAGATGCTGGCGATGGGACGGGCGTTGATGATGGAGCCCGAAGTTCTGCTTCTCGACGAACCGTCGGCGGGCCTGTCTCCGGCCTTGCAGGACGAGGCGTTCATACGAACCAAGCAGATCAACCGCACCGGCGTAGGCGTGATCATGGTCGAGCAGAACGCCCGCCGTTGTCTGCAGATCTGTGATCGTGGCTACGTGCTCGATCAGGGACGTAACGCCTACACGAACACAGGCGCCCAGCTCCTCAAGGACCCGAAGGTCATCGAGCTCTATTTGGGGACCCTCGCCAAGGCCAACTGAACCGGCCAAAGAGGCAGGCGTCTTCTCAGCTTCTCGGCGCGAATCTTGGCGTGCCGTCGCTGGCGTCCTTCACTCCGTTCTGACATTGCGCGACGGACATGAAGGCCTTCGTCAGCTCCGCGTCTGCGTAGTCGGCCAACTCCGGCTTGGCGACATCGATGACTTTCTCGAATCCGACGAATATGTGGGAGACCACCTGCGGGTACCCGTTGTTCCCTGCCGCGTGAAGGGCATCGACCTCGGCGTCGATCTCACCGATGATCCGGTCAGCCACGAACAAACCGTTACGAATGTCCTCGCGCAAACGCTCGACGTAGAAGCTGGACGGGAGGGCCTCGATGGAGGCTGCGAGTTCCTGGTTGCGTCGGCGAGCGTCAGCAAAGGTATTGCGATACAGCGACCGTCTGGCCCCCACGTCGGTCTCGATACGGGAGGCCGAGGACATCGCGTTCATGATTCCGCCGATGTCGAGCTGCCAGTTCCACATCACCGTGCACACCTCTTCGGCGACGGTCACCAATTCCGGATCGGGCGGCGGCTCAGCGACCGGCTCTGCGCACGCGGCGAGGATCAGGGAGATGACGAGTGCCACCCGGTGAGGCCGCATGACGTGATCGTACTGTTGATGGTTCCGTACGTATCGAGAACGTGAAGGGGGGCGCCCCCGTGGGCCGGCCCTTCGTCAACCGTTACGAGTGTCTTGGCTTCAGGAAGCGAAGACGTACTCGTCGAGGTCGGTGTTGGGGGTTGGTCCACCGTCATAGGTACGGATGCCGAAGCTGGCCGCGGCCGGCTCGCCGGCGTCCACGAACTCGTAGGGACCGCCCACGCCGTCGTAGTCGATGTCGACGCCGTCATCGACGAGTGCGATGCACTCGGCGAAGGTCGTGCACTTGGTGCCGTCCTTCGTGACGCCGTTGATCTCGGCCTTGAAGACGTTGGGATCGTCACTGTTGGCGACCGCCGCAGCAAGCGCCGTGATGATGATCGCGTCGTAGGTCTCGGCGCCGTAGGCATAGATGCCGCCGACTCCGCCTTCGTAGGCACCTTCGAGACGTGCGGTGAAGTCGGAGATGGCTCCGAGATCCACCGACGGCTCTGTGCCCTTCATCCCGGCGATGATCGACGGATCCGACAGTTCGTTACCGATACCGCCGATGTTGCCGTCGACGCCCCACACGTTCTTCACGGTTGCGCCGATTCCACGCTCGTGCATGGTGGTGAGGATGTTGGCCGACTCGGCGAAGCCGATCACGACGATGGCATCGGGATCTGCGTCGACGATCGAATCGACTTCGGCGTCGAAGTTCTCGGTGTCAACCGCGTAGGCGGTGAAGACCGGGATCGTTCCACCAGCCGCTTCGAAGTTCTCCTTGAAGGCGTCAGCCAGACCCTGGCCGTAAGATTCCTGGCGGTACAGCACCGCAGCAGTCTCGTTGCCCTGTGCGATCACCTGGTCGGCGAGCACCTTGCCCTGGAGCAGGTCAGACGGGGCAGTACGGAAGTACAGGTCGTTGTCGGCATACGTGGTGAACGTCGGCGAGGTGTTCGCCGGCGAGAAGTGAACGACCCCGTTGCCGGTGATCTTGTCGATGACGAGCAGCGAGACAGCCGATGAGGCCGCGCCCACGATCACATCGACGTTGTTCGCCAGAAGTCGGTCGACTTCGGGGTTTGCGATGTCCTGGTTCGTGTCTCCCGAGTCGCCCTCGATGAGAACGGCGTCCTCGCCGAGGACGCCGCCCGCCTCGTTGATGTCCTGCACGGCAAGACGGGCTCCCGCTACCTCGGGTGGGCCGAGAAACGCGAGGTCGCCGGTGACCGGTAGCAGTGTTCCTACTGTCAGAACGCCATCGCCCTCACCCTCGACTGCATCTCCTCCGCCACAGGCGGCGAGAATCATGCCGAGAATCGAGGCGACGGCTACCGACCGCAGCCATTTGTTGGTGCGCATCAGTTTCCTTCCTCCTTGTTGGTTATGCCACGAATGGCAACGGGACAACGATAGGCGGATTCTTCGGCGCAGGCACAGTTTCGTGGCGAGTCCGGGACAGCTCCCTTGATCTCAGACGCCGTGGTCGACGGGCAGCCAGAGCAACTTCAACGGCTTGACGCGCACGTCTGAACGCTCCAATCCGATGGCGAGCTCTTCGATCTGGATTGCGGCGGCATCCCACCGGGCCCCGATCTCCTCCACATCACGGGCGAGATCGTTCTCGAGGTCGAGGAGTTGCTCGCGCTCCATGGCCAGACGGTCATCGGCTGTGTCCAACCGCTCTTCGGTGCGCTTGGTCTGGCTGCGACGGTTGGCGACTTGCCGGAGCCCGGTCGAACCTCTCCGTCCTCCCAACAGCGCTCCGAGGAGGTCGCCGGCTCCAGACAACAGTTCGGAATGTCGACGCGTCTCCACGTCCGTCTGAAGCTCCCGCACTCGGTGCTCCGCTTTGCGGATGGCGTCCTGGGCCGTGCGGATGCGGGACTGGTACTTGGTCTTGAGGGAGGCGATGTCCTCATCGGCCCGGTCCGTGGCCAGAGATCGGCATCGGTCGGCGAACTCATCCTTGGTCTCGTTCACCCGGGAGTAGAGCTTCAGTTCCGGGTTCTTGAAGACGGTGATGCTCAACTCGCGGGTGAGGCGGCCCGTCACGGCCGAGGAGAGCGATTTCCAGAACGCCGCCGAGGAGATCTCATCACCCTCCATCGAATAGCCGAGCCCGGTCGGCGGCCCGATGAGGAAGTCGCGATCGTCGTGATCGACCGGGGCGAGGTGTGTGGCGCTCGTATCGAGAGGATGGATGACCGCTTCGTACTCTTCTTCGTGTTCGACTCCGGCGTGGTGGTCGTCGTAGAGGAGGTGGACTCTCGCGACCGCGGCCGGAGCCACGATCTGCGAGCCGGGCGATCCGCCGACTTCACTCACCCATGGAGCGGAGGGAGCGGTCCACACGACGTCGATCCCGTCCGCGACGATCGGAGCGACTGCGGTCGCGTTGCGTGCCGTCAGTTCCGAGGGGGGAGGTTCGGGAGTCGCTGGTGCTTGGCGGGCGGGGCGGTCGGCGTCGGCGGTGAGTTGTGCCACCTGATCGCGGGTCAGCGGGCCGGCGAGATAGGACATCACCCAGCGGGTCGTGAAGATCCGCGGCTTCTTGGACCGGGTCGAATGGAGCACGAAGGCCCGCTTGCCAAGTCCTGATACGAGCTTGTCGATGGCCGCAACGTCGACATCGCCGGTCGCCGACGAGACGCCTTCGAGGATGCGAGCTTTGTCCCGTTCGGTTTGGAGCCGTCCGATCATCCATGTCCCGGCATTGGACATCGCCTTGTAGTCGAGATCGACCGGATTCTGGGTGGACAGGACCATGCCGACTCCGAAAGCCCGTGCCTGCTTGAGAATCGTGAGGATCGGCTTCTTCGACGGCGGTTCGGCCGTGGGCGGGGCATATCCGAATACTTCGTCCATGTAGACCAGCGCCCGCAGGGCGCCTGTTCCCTGCTGCTTGCGCATCCACGTGACCAGCTTGGAGAGGAGCAAAGTCACGACGAACTGGCGCTCCGGCTCGGAGAGGTGGGCGAGATAGATCACCGCGGTACGGGCTCGGCCACCCCCCAACAGGAGTTCTTCGATGTCGAGCGGCTCACCTTGGATCCAGGACGCGAACGAGGGGGAGGCGACCAGCCCGTTGAGCTTCATCGCCAGGGCCGTGCGTTCCTTCTTGGGGAAGAAGACGTCGACGTCGAACACGCCGAGTTTGCGGATGGGCGGCTCGACGACTGCGCCGATCAGACCGGCGAGATCGAGGTCGCGACCGTCCGCCCAGGCGTGTTCGATGACGGTGGCGAGGAGGATGTGTTCGGGATCGGCGACGGGGTCGGAGTCGACGCCGGCCAATGCCAGTAGCGATGAGACGAAGCCTTCGATCTCGTCTCGGAGGATCTCCTCGTTGTCCGCCCACCCGATCTGTGGCGCAGCCAGGCTGCCGACGATGTTGATCGCAACTCCCGACGTCGACCCGGGCGTATAGATCGTGACCGGCGACGCGTCACGAAGCGTTCGCATCTGGTCGGTTCCCATGCCCCACCCCGAGAGCCCGTTCGCCCACGTCTCGGCGGTCTTGGCGGCGACGTCATCGGGGTCCTCGCCGCTCCGGGCGGCCGCTGCCTCGTCCACCCACGGCCGAAAGTCGGCTGGTGCGAGGTCAGGGAAGTTGAGGGCGAGGTTCGTCATGTCGCCCTTCGGGTCCAGCACCAGACAGGGGATGCCGTCGAGCATGGCTTCTTCGATCAGCGCCACCCCGAGACCGGTCTTGCCGGATCCGGTCATGCCGACGATGACACCATGTGTCGTCAGGTCTGAGGAAGCGTACGTGAGGACTTCTTCCAGCCGGTCCCCGGTCGCGGGATCGACGATCGCGCCGAGGGTGAAGGAGTCGTCCGCCATTTGCGGGATCGTACCGGTACCCCTGCGAGCGCGTTCTCCTACCATCGCCGTATGGCCGAAACGCTGGACAGGGGTCCGAACGACTGGCTCATCGACGAGATGCGCGCCCGCTGGCTCGTCGATCCTGGGTCGGTGAGCGAGTCCTGGGCGACCTACTTCGACGGCCACGGTGCTGGTCCGGGGGCGAGCGCTCCCAGCCCCCCTTCACCGCCCACTCCTGACGAGCCGCTGTCACGCGACGAGGTGAAGTCGGAACCTCCAGAAGGATCGACGCCGCTGCGGGGCATCACCGCCACGATCGCCAAGCGGATGGACGAGTCGCTCTCCGTTCCGACGGCGACGTCGTTCCGCGTCGTCCCGTCCAAGCTCCTCGAGGTCAATCGGCTGATACTCAACAACCAGCTGAAGCGGTTGACATCAGGCGGAAAGGTGAGTTTCACCCACCTCATCGGGTACGCACTGGTGAGAGCGGTGCGTGAGAGCCCTTCGCTCAACGTGTCCTACGCCGAGGTCGACGGCGACGCTTACGTCGTCCAGCACGAGCACGTGAATTTCGGTCTCGCCATCGACATCGAGCGCGGTTCCGGGGAGCGGGTGCTCCTGGTTCCGAACATCAAAGCCGCCGAAGAGATGGACTTCCGGGCGTTCTGGATCGCCTACGAGGACCTCGTCGACCGGACGAGGAACAACAAGCTCTCACCTGACGACTTCGCCCATACGACGGTCAGCCTCACCAATCCGGGCACGATCGGGACGATCCAGTCGGTTCCCCGGCTCATGGCGGGCCAGGGTCTCATCGTCGGAGTCGGCGCGATCGCCTACCCGCCGCAGTACGAGGCGGCCGACCCTCGATATCTCGCCCGCCACGGTATCGGCCGCACCATCACGCTGACGTCGACCTATGACCATCGGGTCATCCAGGGGGCTCAGAGCGGTGAGCTGCTCAGAAGGATGCACCAGTTCCTCCTGGGCGAGGATCAGTTCTACGACCGGATCTTCGAAGCGCTCGAGATCCCGTACACGCCCGCTCGGTGGGCCACCGACGACAACCCCCCGCAGGGCTCTCCCGAGTGGTCCGAGAAGCAGGCGAAGGTCTTCCAGCTGATCAACGCCTACCGGGTGCGGGGCCATCTGATCGCAGACCTGGACCCGCTCCGTCAGAAGAAGCCCACGATGTACAAGGAGCTCGACCCGCTCCACTACGGGCTGACCATCTGGGATCTCGATCGCGAGTTCGCCACCGGTGGGATCGGCGGCAAACCGGTGATGCCCCTGGGCCAGATTCTCTCTGTCCTGCGCAACGCCTACTGCCGCAGCGTGGGCATCGAGTACATGCATATGCAGGAGACCGATCAGAAGCGGTGGCTTCAGGACCGGCTCGAAGGGGTCTCCCCGGTGGTCGAGAAGTCGGAGAAACTCCGCCTCCTGCGCAAACTCGAGCAGGCGGAAGGGTTCGAGAAGTTCCTCCAGACCAAGTTCGTCGGTCAGAAGCGATTCGGGTTGGAAGGCTCCGAGAGTCTCATTCCTCTCATCGACGCGCTGCTCGGGTCGGCGGTCGACGACGGGATCACCGAGTCGGTCTTCGGGATGGCCCATCGCGGCAGGTTGAACGTACTCGTCAACGTGATCGGCAAGAGCTACGAGCGGATCTTCCGCGAGTTCGAGGGCGAACTCGATCCCGAATCACTCGCCGATTCCGGCGATGTCAAATACCACCTTGGCGCCAGCGGCAAGTATGACTCTGAGAACGGATCGATCGAGGTCGAGGTCGTGGCCAATCCCAGCCACCTCGAGGCGGTGGATCCGGTTCTGGAGGGAGTCGTGCGCGCCAAGCAGGAGCGGGCGGGCTCACAGGGTCACGAACAGATCCTCCCGATCCTCATCCACGGTGACGCCGCCTTCGCCGGGCAGGGCGTGGTCGTGGAGACGCTGAATCTCTCCCAGCTTCGTGGCTATCGAACCGGCGGGACCGTCCATATCATCGTGAACAACCAGGTGGGGTTCACCACCTCGACCCTCGATGCCCGGTCCAGCTTCTATGCCACCGATGTCGCAAAAACGGTGGCCGCCCCGATCATCCACGTCAACGGGGATGACCCCGAAGCAGTTGCCCGAGTGGCACGGCTGGCGTTCGCATTCCGCCAGGCGTTCCACAAGGACGTCGTGATCGACATGATCTGTTACCGGCGGCGAGGCCACAACGAGGGGGACGAGCCGTCCTACACCCAGCCGCTCATGTACAAGCTGATCGATCAGCACCGCTCGGTGAGGAATCTCTACATGGAGCGGCTGATATCCCAGGGCGACATCACCGACGAAGAAGCCCAGGAGTTGGTGAGCGAGTTCCAACAGGAGCTGGATCGGGCTTTTCAGGCATCGCGGGACAAGGGGCCGACGTCCGCCGGACCGCGCCCCATCGTCGAGCCGGTCACCGATCCCGAATCGGCGGTGGCCCGTGCCGAACTCGAAGAAGTGCTTCGGTACGTCACAACACCGCCCGAGGGTCACGTGATCCATCCGAAGCTCGAGCGGATGCTGGACGAGCGGCGTCTCGCCCTCGACAACGACTCGGTGGATTGGGGGACGGCGGAGGCCCTGGCACTCGGTTCGCTTGCCCGAGAGGGTGTACCCATCCGGCTGGCGGGCGAGGATTCACGGCGAGGCACCTTCAGCCATCGGCACGCCGAGCTCACCGACTACCAGACCGGTGAGAGTTGGGTGCCGCTGCAGACGCTGACGGAGGGCACCACGCGGGTTCGCATCCTCGATTCGCTTCTCAGCGAGTTCGCCGCCGTCGGGTTCGAATACGGGTATTCGATCGAGTGGCCCAAGGCGCTCGTCATCTGGGAAGCGCAATTCGGTGACTTCGCCAACGGCGCCCAGGTGATCATCGATCAGTTCCTCGCCCCCGGTGAGAGCAAGTGGGGTGAGAGGACGAGTCTCACCCTGCTCCTTCCGCACGGGTACGAGGGCCAGGGTCCGGAGCACTCGTCTGCTCGTATCGAGCGGTACCTCAACCTTTGCGCCCATGACAACATGCGCGTTGTCGTCCCGGCAACCAGCGGTCAATACTTCCACCTGCTTCGCAGGCAGGCGCTCCTTCGGCCCCGCAAACCGCTCATCGTCTTCACGCCCAAGTCGCTGCTGCGCACGAAGGCGTCGTTCTGCACGGCCGCCGACCTGTCGGGAGGCCGGTTCGAGCCTGTGGTGGTCGATCCGACCGTGCCGTCCGGGGCGAGACGGGTGGTGCTGTGCACCGGCAAGGTCTATCACGATCTCATCGCCCACAGAGCCGCTCACGAAATCGACGGCATTGCCATCGTCAGGGTGCCTCAGTTGTTCCCCATCCCGGAGGACGAGCTCGCCGCCGTGGCGGAGGTGCACCCCGGTGCGGAGCTCGTATGGTGTCAGGAGGAGCCGCAGAACATGGGGGCATACGGCTTCCTGTGGCACGAGCTTCGCCGGATCTTCGGACGCGAACCTCGTTATTCCGGCCGGTCACCGGCTGCCAGCCCTGCGACTGGGTCGATGAAACGCCACCTGACCGAGCAGGAAGCGCTCGTCAAAGACGCCCTCGGGTGACCTCTCAGGCGTCGGGCGGAGGTGTGTAGGAGGCGGAGACCACCCGACTGCCCTCCAACGCCAGGGTCCAGATGGATCCTTTTTTCACGTCGAAGACCGGGCTGTAGAGGGGCACACCCATCGCGTCGAGTCTCCGGATGACGCCTCCGATGACATCGCCGTGGCTGCACGCCACCACGTGCCTGCCACCCATGGTGCGCAGCCACTCGAGTGTTTGGGCCTCCCTGGCGCCTTCGGCGAGTAGCTCGGTGTCTTCGACGTGGCCGCCGAGACTGACAGCGAGGGGTTCGACGGTCTGCCGGCACCGGACGTACGGCGAAGAGAAGACGGCGTCGATGTCATGGGATGCGAGGGTGCTTGCGATGGCCTGTGCCTGCCGTTGGCCCTTCTTGCTGAGCGGTCGGAGCCGATCGTCGTCGGCCCACGCCGTCCGATCGCCTGCGGCAGCGTGGCGAATGAGCCACACCGTCCCGACCGAAAGCAACTCGCCCAGGTCGGAATCCACGAGGACTCGATCGTGATCGTACGTCAGCAGGTCGCGAGCGGCATCGGGGGTGAGCCAGCGAATTTCGTCGACCTCGTCGTTCGGCGTGAACTCGGTCTCGGACCGCATGCGCATCGCGTAGTACCTGACCACCTTCGCTTTGCCGGAAGCGACGCGGTACTCCACCTCTGCAAGAGGGCGGATGACATCGGCGCGGACGCCCGTTTCCTCCTCGACTTCTCGCACCGCGGTCGACTCGGGGGATTCGCCAGGATCGGCCTTGCCCTTCGGTAACGACCAGTCGTCATAGCGGGGCCTGTGCACAACGAGCACGCGAAGATCGCCGTTCTCGTCGGGGCGGATCACCAGACCGCCCGCCGCCAGGATCGGTGTGTCGTTCACGTCCGCCCGAGTGTGCCTTCCGCTGACTCGAAGAGCGAACCGGTCTTCGTCATTGTGTCGGCCACCGTGATGTCGATGCTCACAGCCGAGCACTCGGAGCACACCGACGATGCCCGTATCGATCCCCTAGCTGGGCCCGTATGTGTGGCCGCGGCAGTCGCCTTCGAATCTGGAGACGCGGCGCTTGGATCGATGACGTGCCATGGCGCCAGGCTAAAACTCGTCGTGAGGATTCTTCGAGATCATTCCGTCCAGCAGCGACATGGCGATTTCTGTCGTGTCAGCCAGGTGGACGAATCCCGAGCCGGTCGGGAGTTGGGTCTGGACGAGCTCGACGATGGAGCTCCACTGGGCCCCCACCGCCACCACCGGGATCGGCGCGGCCCCTCGAAAAGGCGCGACGAAGGCCGCATTCCAGGCGACGACCAGTTCGGCGAATGTCCCGATGCTTCCTGGAAGGGCGATCACCCCGTCGCTCGACTCCACGAGGTGGGCGATTCGGTGTGAGATCGTGCGCTCGGCGATCTCCTCTCCGATGTGGGTGTTTGCGCCTGACCGTTCCGGAAACACCGTGGGCGCAGTGATCCCGATCACCCGACCACCTGCCGCCGCCGCCCCGGCCGACACCGCCTCCATCGTCCCGCCGTATCCGCCGGTCATCACTGCCCAGCCGCGCTCCGCGATGGCGCGTCCGACGCCCTCCGCCACACTCCAGTCATGCGATCCCGCGACGGTCGTGGACGATCCGAACACTGCGATCGCGGTCATTGTCTGCTCACCTCCAGCACTGCGTCGCGAATGATGTCGCGTTCGGTGTCGAACAAGGCGTTGTGCATCGAGTGCTCGAGCCACAGCAAACGGCTCTTGTCGCCCAGGGCCTTTCGCAGGATGGGCCCACTCTTCGGGTGGGTCGTCTGATCTGCCCGCGACTGGATGACGAGCGACGGCACTTCGATGTGCGGTGCAGTTCGGAGGGCGCGCCGTGATGCGCGGGAGAGCTCCGCTGCGGCGATCGTCGGGAACCCGTTGGCGTGGATCCAGAAGGGAGCGACCTCAGGGTCGAGAGGCGGGGGAGGCTCAGGGGGCCACAGGAACTCGGGCCGGAGGCGGTGTGCGATCCGCGAGAACCGCATGCGCCAGTCCCGAAAGACGATCGGACTGTTGATTGTCGATAGCGTCGCGATGGAGCATCGGTTCGCCGCGATGATGGCCAGGAGACCGCCCATCGACAGGCCCACCAGGTGGATCCGATGGTGGTCGCCGACCTCTCGAATCGCATCGATCGTCCCTTCGATCCAATCGCTTTCGCGCGCCGCCGCCAGATCGGCCATCCCGCGTGCGTGGCCGGCCAGGAGGGGCGCGTTGACGGTGTATCCACGGTCGGCCAATTCGCCGCCCAGGGGCCGGAAGTGTGCAGGATTTCCGGTGAACCCGTGAATCAGCACGAAGGCCTCCCCGTTGGTGCCTGTGAGGCGGAACGGGGCAGCCAAAGGATGGATGAGGTCTGCATGGGTGCGTGAAGCCGGCATGTTCTCGGAGGGTACCGATGCGGACGTTCTCGGCCGCCATGCGATCATCGCCGCGGTGCGACGGGTGGTAGTTCTTCTCCTGCTGGTTGGGGCGTGCAGTGCGCCGCTTCAGACCGGTGTCTTCTTGCAGGGCACGTTCGCTGTGCCGGACGAGTTGGTGTCCCGTGACGCACCGCTCGACGAGATGCGGTATCTCCTTCGCTTTCCCCCGGGATACCAACCCGGCGACGACGTCCCGCTCCTCGTCTTCTTGCATGGTTCGGGCGACGATGACTACGACAGCCGCTGGTTGACGTCCTACGGCCTTCCTGCGGTGCTCCTCTTCGAGGAGTCGCCCACGGACATTCCGTTCGTGCTGCTCGCCCCTCAGGCAGCACCTGGAACCTCTTGGGACAGGGGCAGGCAGCCGGAGACGGTGATGGCGCTGATCGACGAGATCGTCTCGCGCCACGATCTGGACCCCGGAGCCGTCTCACTGACCGGATTGAGCATGGGGGGTTACGGGACGTGGCATCTGGCGACGCGGTTCGGAGACCGGTTCAACGCGGCAGCCTCCGTGTCGGGCAGCGGATTCGGTACCACGACGCTCCCGGACGATCTCGACGTGTGCGCTCTCGAGCGGGTGAACCTCCGGGCGTACCACGGGTCTCGTGATCTCATCTCCCTGCCGGAGCTCAATCAGGCCGTGGTGGACGAATGGGAGGCGCGGTGCGGAACGGAGCTCGACTTCCGCATCTCCGACGACGCCGGCCACTTCGAGACCTTCGAGCAGGTCTATCGCGATCCCGAGTTCTACGACTGGCTGCTCGCTCGCTGAGCGTCACGGCCGGAATGGAGCTCCCGGTTCGAGGGGCTCGGGGTCCAGTCCGTCGTAGATGACCGATGCTCTGCAGTCGGTGAGCGCCTCCTCGGCGTCTGTCTCGGTCATCCCCGCCACGGTCAACGTCGCCACCGTCGTGTCCTCCGGATGGACTGCGCTCAGATCGGCGGGGGAGAGCACTCTGCGGCCAGGACCGTCGAATCGCAGATAGGCGGTGCCCACTTCGTCGGCTTCCTCGGACACCTCGAACCGCACGATGGGAGGTGTGAACCGTTGGGTCGGGCACTCGACCACGAGGCGGTAGGCATGATCGCCCTGTGCCCAGAAGCCGGGTGGGAATGTTCGGGTGAAAGACACGGCCACCGCGCCTCCCGGCTCGGGGGCGACATTGGCCGGCGACAGTGACCCGCCTCCGCATCCGGCGAGGACTGCGCCGAGAACCAGGATCGTCAGATACGCACGCACAGCGCAACCGAGTCTGGCACCTTCCCGGCCCACGGACTCATTTCTCGAAGGGCACCTATTCTCCGGACCGTGCCCACCTTCCGTGCCGACATCCGTGAGATCGCGCCGTACTCCCCGGGGCGGGCGGTCGCCGATGTGGCGCGGGAGAACGGGTTCGATCCTGCGGACATTTCCAAGCTGGCGTCGAACGAATCGCCGGTGCCGCCGTTGGAGGCAGTGCAGGCAAAGATGCGCGAGGTCAGCGGGGACGTGTTCCGGTACCCCGACAACGACGCCGTGGAACTCCGAGGTGCGATCGGCGCCCACATCGAGGTCGATTCTTCCCATGTGTGGGTCGGAGGAGGTTCTTCCGAGCTTCTCAGGGTGATCGCGATGGCTGTCGGCGGTCCTGGGACGTCTGCGGTGTACGCCTGGCCGTCATTCGTCATCTACCGCATGGCCTCGATTCTGGCGATGTCAGATCGTGTCGAGGTTCCTTTGGTGGGGCACCGCCACGACCTCGATGCGATGGCCAATGCCATTCGGGAGGACACCCGGGTCGTGTACGTCTGCAACCCCAACAACCCGACTGGAACGCATCTCCCGGCTGACTCCATCGCGCGATTCGTGGAGTCGGTCCCCGACCGAGTTCTCGTCGTCATCGACGAGGCCTACCACGAGTACGTGACCGCCCCGGATCACGCCACGGCCGTCCCTCTCGCTCTCGAACGACCGAACGTCGTGGTCACGCGGACGTTCTCGAAGATCCACGGGCTGGCGGCGTTGCGGGTGGGGTACGGCGTCGCTCGCCCGGAGACCGTCTCGGAGCTCAGGAAAGCACAGGCCCCGTTCACCGTCGGAACGATTGGCCAGGTCGCTGCCGTCGAGTCTCTTCGACACACCGACGAGCTGGCCGCCCGGCGGGCTGTCAATGCCTCAGAGCGCTCCAGGGTCGAAGCCGAACTCGGAGGTCAGGGCGTGCGATACGTGGCTTCGCAGGGCAACTTCGTGTTCTTCGATGCATCGGCCGCTGCCGACCCGGCGGCCGCCTACCTGCAGCACGGCATCATTGTTCGTGTGTTCGGCAGCTGGGTGCGGGTGACGATTGGGACTGCAGACGAGAACGATCGATTCTTGTTGGCGTCACGCGAGATTTTCGGGCGAACCGACACGCTGTCGGATTCTTGATTTGTGGCATGAGTCACTAGCTTTTGGTCGTCGGATCCGTCCGACGACCCCACCCCTGAGACTCCCGAGGAATCCGTGAAGACTGTCATCCGCGCCATCGCCGCCGCCGTGCAAAAGGCGCCTCTCGTCATCGTCGTGGTCACGCTCGTGTTGTTCGGCGTGTTCGGGTATCTGTCCGGACAGGCTGAGATCAGCCAGGGCAACGAAGGGTTCGCACCCGAGAATCCTGAGCTGCTCGCGTCAGAACGCATCACCGACCTATTTGGTTCGAGCGCACAGGAAACGGTCATGCAGATCATCATCCGGTCCGAAGGCGATGTCTTCACCGCCGACGCACTCGACCTGGTAGGAAGGATCGAGCAGGCTCTGCGGGAGAGCGACGGAGCCGATGCAATCTCGGATACACCGGAACGCCCCGGAGTCGTGTCGTATCTCGCTCCCGTCCAGCAGGCCGTGGCCGAAGGTGCGCTCGTTGACGACGATGTGGCCGTCAAGTCGACATACCTGCAAGCACTGCAGGACCCCGAGGCGGCGGCCCGGCTCGGATTCGTGACGGCGTTGCTCGACCAGGAGGCCGACCCGTCGACCGCTTCGGCCTCGGCAGCGCTCGTGTTGGTCTTCGTCGAATCGGCGGATGTCGAAGACCCGGACGAGGCGTTCGACGCGGTCATCCAAACCGAGACAGCCCTCGCCGATGCAGTGTCCTCTGTCGACGTCCCCGCCGGCTACGAAGTCCGCACGTTCAGCTTTGGGTTGCTTTTCGCGGAGCAGGACGACTTCACGTCCGAAGTCGGCCGTCTGTTCGGATACGCGGCGTTGATCATTCTCGTGATCCTCGCCTTCGTCTACTGGATGACCCCGCGTGGCAACGCCACGTGGATCCGGTCGGCGAGGCGTACCGCAGCCGACACGCTGCTCACCCTCTTCACGATCTTCGCCGCGATTTCGTTCATGCAAGGGATGGGCGTGATCCTCATCGAGCTCGGTGTCATCGGATCGTTCAACCCCGTGACCCAGATCATCCCCGTCCTCCTGATCGGACTCGGTGTGGACTACGGCATCCATCTCACATCGCGCTATCGAGAGGAGATCGGGACTGGCCTCGACGTGGATGGGGCCATCGGTCGTTCCATCGGGACCGTCGGTGTGGCATTGGCTCTGGCGACAGTCACGACCGCCATCGGCTTCCTCACGAACGTGTTCAACCCGGTCCCGGCCCTCAAAGACTTCGGGATCCTCTCGGCGGTGGGAATCGTCGCCTCGTTCCTGTTGATGCTCACCTTCGTACCGGCCGCCAGGAGTCTTTTGGATCGGAGAGCGGAGGCCTCAGATCGCCTGCCGACCGATGGAATGGGCGCCTCCAGCGAACGGCTCCTGCCTCGGATCATCGAGAAGGCGTCGATCCTCGCCGAACGGGCTGCGGTGCCGACGCTCGTAGTGGCGTTCGTCCTCGGTGGTCTCGGAGTCTTCGGACTCACCCAGCTCGAGACTCGGTTCTCTTTCACCGATTTCCTCCCGGCCGACGCCCCGGCAGTCGAAACGCTCACAATCCTTCAAGACGAGTTCGGCGGGGGGCTCGGTGAGTCCTCGGCGGTCCTCGTGGAAGGTGAATCCGATCTCGCCACCGCAGAGGTTCACAATGCTCTGCTCGCAATCGACGCCGAACTCGCCGACGTGGCGAATGTGGTGACGTTCACGACGCCGGTAGGCGAGATCCCGTCCGCCAACTCGCCGCTCTCCTTGCTTCGCCAGCAACTCCAGGGTGGACCCGAGATGTCACCCCCCGCGTTGCTCGCTGCCGCCGGGCAAGTCGGATTGGGACAGGACTTCCGCGTGCCGGCCGGGACCGACATCACCCCGCTCTGGGATGTGCTCTTCGAGGTCGCACCCGAGCAGGCGGCGGCCGTGCTCCACCGCAGTGACAGCGGTGGGTACGACGCGTTGCTCGTCGACTTGCAAACCCAGGCGGGAGAGAACGCCGCAGGTCAACTCCGCGACGACCTCGTCGAAGTCTTCGCCCCATTGACCGACCAGGCGGGTATCACGGCGATCCCGACGTCTCAGGAGATCATCTCAGCGGTGATCATCGACGCTCTGTCCTCCAGCCAGACGCGGTCGCTGCTGATCACACTCGTGATCGCCACCATCGTGCTCATGATCAGTTTCTGGTTCGAGAACCGACGCCCGATGCTCGGGGTCCTGACGATGATCCCCGTGGCCCTCGTCGTCTTCTGGACCTACGGGATGATGTACGCGACGGGGATTCCGTTCGGGCCGGTGACCGCCACCCTCGCCGCGCTCGCCGTTGGCATCGGCGTGCCATTCACCATCCACATCGCTCGCCGGTTCGAAGAGGACCGCCAGCGGTTCGACGCCCTCGAAGATGCGTTGCGATCTACCACCCGGCACACCGGTGGCGCTTTGGCCGGTTCGGCCTTCACCACGATGGCGGGCTTCGGCATTCTCATGACGTCGACGCTCACCCCCTTCCGACAGATGGGTCAGGTGACTGTCTACGCCGTCGGGCTGTCCCTCATCGGTGCTGTCCTCGTGCTGCCGTCGCTGCTCGCGCTGTGGGAGGCGTGGCATCGGCGGCGCGGGACTGCAGCCGTCGAAAGGCATACAGCCTCCGTCGTCTGAGCGCATTGGGTCACGGCCCCTGGGTACTGTCCCGTCTACGACAGCCAGGAGGAGAAGCAGTGCCCGAACTCGAACATTTCTGCACGATCAAGGCGAGCATGCGGCCACGCGTGGTCGGCAACGGGCCCTCGGGCATGCGTGTCGACTTTCCCTTCGAGGGCACGGCGACCTCTCCGCATTGGGAGGGCGAGCGACCGGTGCAAGGCGTCGACTACGTCACCTTCCGGGGTGACGGAAACATGAACCTGGACATTCACGGCGTCATCGGAGAAAAGCGTGAGTCGGTCGGGTACACCGCCACGGGTGTGAGCATCTCGGTATCGAAGTCCGAGGCCCATCCCAAGGAACTCATCACCTTCCATACCGGCAACGAGGACCTGGCCTGGCTCAACAACGAGGTGGCGGTCGCCGTCGGTAAAGGCGTCGACGGCGAAATCGACCTCGACATCTACCTGATCAAACCCTGAGCCAGCGAGCGGTTTGTCCCCCCAGGAGCGTCAGCGACGTTGGGGGGACCGCACGGCCGCTTTGGGCCGGGCGAGGGGGGCTGTGAGCGTCAGCGAACTCGTGGATCA
>JBBDWN010000088.1:0-8901 GCA_040902855.1 Acidimicrobiia bacterium
GCTAGGTCGCCGTGGCCAACTTCGAGACCGGTCTCAATGTGTGCGATTTCAACGGCAGCCGGCTCACTGAATTCGTACGATTGCGGGCGAGTCGGGAGGGCAGGGGGACCTTCCGACAGAGCGGAGACAACACAAGGAGTGCCGTGAACACCCATCCCCTCAGATCATCGGTTGACCTGCTCTTCCGCAGCGCGCTCGTGATCTTCCTCGTCACGATCGTCATCGGAATCCTGAACGGCATGGACCTTTGGGATCCAACCCACGAGATGGTGCTCACCCACGTACACGCCGGCACACTCGGGTGGATCACGCTCTCGGTGGTCGGCGTCGCCCTGCTCCTGTTCGGCGAAGGCTCCGACGGCGCGGCAGTACAGGCAACCAGTCGAATGACGAATGCGCTGGTCGGTGCGACGGTCCTGTACGTGATCGCGTTCGCCACGACCACGGGCATCTTCCGCCCGATTGCCGGCACGCTCATGCTGGTGGCGATCGTGTGGGCATTCGTCTGGGTCGCCCAGAGATGGTCGGCCACCACGAGGACGGTTCCCGTGTTGGCACTGTTCCTCTCGATGATCTCGCTCGTCATCGGAGCAGTGCTCGGCGTCATTCTCGGGCTATTCATCGCCAGGGGCGAAGTCCCCGGTCTCGATACCGAGACCGCGACAAACCTCGGGGGCGCCCATCCCGCCGCAATGTTGACCGGCTACCTCCTGTTGGCAGGCATCGCCATCGCCGAGTGGCGGCTGTCCGATCGGCCCGCTCTTGCATCCGAGTCGAAGCTCGGAGCCGGAACGGCGTGGGGACTGTTCGTCGCCGGCTTGCTCTTCAACGCCGCATTCATCTTCGACATCGAGGCCCTCATCCAGGTGGCCTCGCTCCTGCAGGTGGTCGCCGTCGTGATCTTCGTCTCCCGCATGTGGCGATACCTGACCCCGAGCGCCTGGAAGGGTGCGGGTGTCTCTGTCTACGCCAAGCTGGCGACGGTGTACCTCGTGATCGGCGTGGCGCTCCTCGTGTACGTGGTTCAACTCTTCGTCAGCGGGGAACTCAACCCTGAGACCGGGGAAGGCCCGGTCGGGGTTCTCATCGCCTTCGACCACGCGATGTTCCTCGGGGTGATGACGAACGCGCTGTTCGCCGGTCTGGCGCTGGGTCTCGTCTACGACACGATGCAACAAGTCGTCGTCTGGGGCGTGAACGTCGGCTTGGCCGGATTCTTGGTGGGTTTGGTCACCGACCAAGCGGCCCTCAAGCGGATCTTCACTCCGATCATGGGTCTGGCGCTCATTCTCGCCGTCGTCGTGTTCCTCCGTGCCCGGCCGGTGACCGCATCCGTCTGATCGTCCTGGCCTGCATCGTCGTCACGGCAGCGTGCCAGTCGACGCCGACCGATCCGGACATGCTGGGCGGGCGCGAGGTCTTTCCCACATGTGCCGCCTGTCACGGCACCGACGGTTCGGGCGGAGCCGGCCCGAGCCTCGCAAGTGTGCGTGAGACATTTCCCGACTGTGAGACCCACGTGCAGTGGATACGGCTCGGATCAGAAGGATGGAAGAGCGAGGTCGCACCGACCTACGGCGCCCAAGACGCTGCGGTCGATCAGGTCATGCCTGCGTTCGGCACGCTTGACGAGACAGCCCTGAGGAGAGTCGCGATGTACGAACGGGTCCGCTTCGGTGGAAGCGAACCGGACGCTGAACGCGTCGCCTGCGGCTTGTCCTGAATTTTCCGGCTCAGTCGGGCCGTTTCAGGACGTCGACGACTGCGGCCGCCGCCCGCTCGCACTCGTCGAGCGTCGGGACGAGGGCGAGGCGGAGGAAGCCCTCCCCGCCGGGACCGAATGCCCGGCCGGGAGAAACAACGATCCCCGCTTGCAGCAGCCGTTCCGCGGCGCGGACGTCATCATCGACTCTCAGCCACACGTACAGACCTGCTTCTGACCCCACCACCTCGAGGTCGGCGGCTCCGAAGCGATCCCGGAGCACGCGGCGCTTGGCGGTGAAGACCTCCCGCCGTTCGGCTGCGTGGGCGTCATCCGACCACGCCGCGATCGCGGCCGCCTGGGTGTATTCGGGAGCAGCAGTACCTGTCGCCGTTCTCAGCATGGTCAGTGCGGCGATCGCTTCGGGATCGCCCACGATCGCCCCCGCCCTGTATCCGGTCATCCCGGAACGCTTGGACAGGCTGAGATACGAGAGCACCCCGCTCGATCCGTCCCCTGCCAGTTCGAGGACCGATACGGGCGGGTCCGCCTCGTAGAGATCCGCGTAACACTCGTCGGCGCACAGAAGCGCGCCGGAGTCCCGAGCCCGGTCGATGAAGGCAGCCAGCACGTGCGGAGGGGTGACCGAACCGGTCGGGTTGTGCGGCGAACACAGCCAGACGAGCCGCGCAGCGGCCCAGTCCGCATCCGAGATCTGATCCGGCCGGAAGACGAAGTCGCCGCCGAGCGGCACCGCCACCCCGCGGGCGCCGGCCAGCAGGGCGCCGCGTTCGTAGATCGGATACCCCGGGGTGGCCCAGACCACCGTGTCGCCCGCTGCTCGATCGACGAACGCGAGAGGCGTGGAGAAGATCGACTCCTTGGACCCGGTGGTCGGAATGATCTGCGTGCCCGGATCGACGTCGACGGCAAAGCGACGCCGCACATAATCGGCGATGGCGTCTCGCAGCTCAGGAAGCCCCTTCGTGGTCGGATACTGCGAAATGGCGGGCACGGCGGCCTTCAGCGCCTCGGCGATGAACGGGGGTGTCGGTTCCCTCGGATCACCGATCGAGAAGTCGATCAGGGGCACGCCGCGTGCTCGCATGTCGCGGGCGAGGTCCTGGACCCGGGTGACCGGATTGCCGCCGAGGGAGTCGAGGATCGGATTGCGCCGCATCCGCGGCACGGTACTCATGAGTCGAACTGGCCCGCCGAATGAAGGAGCGAGATCGCCCGCATCCGACTCACCGACCGTCGCTCATCGTTTCGAGCTCGGATCCAGCGCGAATCCCGATTGGTGAGTTCCCGTCGTTAGCCTCTCGGCTCGTGCCGTACCGCTTCATCTACATCGGACTTGGCTGCATGGCCGTCGCAGTCATCGCGCTCGCATTCGTGTTCGGCGAGGGTGGCGACCCGGTCGAACTTCCCGAACCGGTCGAGTCCGTCTTCCCGCTCCCCGGCGACGCGGTGCTGATGCAAGCGTTCATCGAAGTGGACATGGCGGTTGGCTACACGGTCGACATCTACGTCGATGGGTTCCTCGTCCCCGCAGGCGAAGTCGAATTCGTCGACGCCACCGGCGTCTTCCGATGGTCTCCGTCACCGGCCAGCCTCTACCTCGACTCGTGGACCCCCGGCGAACACACCGTTCGCATCGTGTGGGACACGGTCGCCGGCCTCCCAGAGAGAGGCGAGTTCACCTGGACGTTCCGAGTTCAGTGAGTTCGGCGGTCCTCAGCCGAGAGCCTCGCGGCCGCGTTCCAGGACGGTCAGAAACGTCGACTCGTCGATGATCGGAACGCCGAGACTCTCCGCCTTCGAGACCTTCGATGCCCCGGGCGACTCGCCAACCACAAGAGCCCTGGTGTTCTTCGAAACCGACCCGGTCACCTTGCCTCCCCGACGGGTGATCTCGGTGTGAATTTCATCGCGACTGAAGGCGTCGAAAGTCCCCGACACGACGAACGTGAGGCCGTCGAGGACGTCGGACACCTGGGACTCCTCGGGCTCGGGATCGGACATGCGCACACCGCCTGCACGTAATCTGTCCAACAACCTCCGATTTTCATCCTCGCCGGCCCACTCCAACCAGGCTGTTGCGATCGTGGGTCCGATTCCGTCGATTGCGAGCAATTCCTCTTCTGACGCCTCCACCAGCCGGTCGATCGATCCGAAGGCCCTGGCGAACTCCTCGGCGGCTTTCGGACCGACATGGCGGATGCCGAGCGCGATGATGAGGCGGGCGATGGGGCGATCACGAGCCGCCTCCACCCCCGCCATCAGGTTGCTGATCGAGACCTCACCCCACCCGTCGAAGCCTTCGAAGGAAGCCGGGGTCAGGAAGAAGATGTCGGCGGGGTCTGAGATCAAGTCCTCGTCGATCAGGAGTTGAATGGTCTTGTAGCCCAGCCCCTCGATGTCCATGGCGCTGCGGCCGGCGAAGAAGAACAGCCACTCCCGGAGTCGCGACGGACAGTGCAGGCCACCAGTGCATCGTGCCACCTTCTCCCCCTCGGGCCTGACAATCGGGTTCGAGCAGAACGGACAGACCGAGGGCATCGACCAAGGGATCTCGTCTCCGGTCCGCAGGGAGAGGACCGGACCGACCACCTCGGGAATGACGTCTCCGGCGCGACGCACGACGACGGTGTCGCCGATGCGGACATCCTTCAGGCGAACCTGCTCTTCGTTGTGAAGCGTGGCGTTGGTCACGTTCGCCCCGCCGACGAAGACGGGTTCGAGGACCGCAAACGGAGTGGCCGCACCCGTTCGTCCCACGTTGATGGCGATGGAACGCAGCTTGGTCGTGCGTTCCTCGGGTGCAAATTTGAATGCGATCGCCCACCGAGGTGCACGGGCGGTGAAGCCGAGTCGATCCTGAATGGCGAGCGAGTTCACCTTCACGACGACACCATCGGTCTGGTACTCGTGGTTGTTCCTCGCCTCCTCGGCGCGAGAGACATAGGCGGCGACACCTTCGATGTCTGACACGATCTTCGACGCCGGGTTCACCCTGAGACCCAGCGAGGCGAGATAGTCCATGGTCTCGCCGTGTGTCGCGAGATCAGGCCCGCCTTCGACGATTCCTGCCTGGTACACCCATATCGACAGACCCCGCTCGTCGGCGATCCGCGGATCCTTCTGACGCACCGATCCGGCTGCGGCGTTGCGCGGGTTGATGAATATCCGCTCTCCGGCCTCGGCCTGTCTGCTGTTGAGGGATTCGAAGGCCGCGAACGGCATGTAGACCTCACCGCGCACTTCGAGCAGGCTCGGCGGCTTCTCGCCGGACAGCTCGAGCGGGATCGCTTCGATCATGCGGAGGTTGGCAGTGATGTCCTCACCGGTCGTTCCGTCCCCCCGAGTGGCACCCTGGACCAACGTCCCGTCCTCGTACATGAGCGACACTGCAAGCCCGTCGACCTTCAGCTCGCATGAGTACCCGTCGGGCACGTGTTCGATCTGACGGACAATCCGTTCCTCCCAAGCCCGCAGATCGTCAACGGTCTCGGCATTGTCGAGGGAAAAGAGTCGCCGTCGATGCACGACAGGAGCGAAGAGCTCCGAGACCGGGCCGCCTACGCGAGCGGTTGGCGAGTCGGGCGTGATCAGCTCCGGATGCAGCTCTTCGAGCGCCTCGAGTTCCCGAACCAAAGCATCGTATTCGGCGTCGGCGATCTGCGGCTCGTCGAGCACGTGGTAGCGGTGACCGTGGTAGTGGATGGCGGCGCGCAACTCTTCTGCCCGGGCGACCGGATCGATCGTGGTCATGGCAGCGATGATGCCAGGCACGGACAAGAGAGATGCCGCAATCCTTCGCTACCCGTCACTGATGGCGACAGACGCCGACGTCATCATCGACCGGCGCTCCCTCGGCCACGCCTGGAGCGTCGCGACGTCACGCAGCTCGCCAAGACCGGCTGATCGTGCCGCCGCCGAGCACCTCGTCCCCTCGGTAGAAGGCCGCAGTCTGACCCGGGGCGACCGCTATCTGCGGTTCTACAAATCCAACCGTGCCATCGCCGGTCCAGATGGCCTCCACCGCTTCGGAGTGAGCCCGGTACTGGACGAGCGTCTTCGCCCCCGGCGCGAGGGGCCCCGAGGTCCATGTCACTCCGGACAGTTCGAATCCCTCGCTGGTCAGATGATCCCTCGTCCCGATCGTGACCGTCCTCGTCAGCGCGTCCACTGCGACGACATAGTGGGGTTCACCGAGTGCGACACCCAACCCGCGCCGCTGGCCGACCGTGAATCCTGCGATCCCGTCGTGGCCACCGACCTCCCGCCCGTCCGTCGTGACGAGTACCCCAGGCTCCACGGCCTCGGGCGCCTGGCTTCGCAGGAAGGCGCGGTAGTCACGGCGTCCGACGAAGCAGATGTCCATGCTCTCGGCCTTGTGCGCAGTGCGAAGCCCCAGTTCGGCCGCCAACTCGCGAACTGCAGGCTTTTCGAGATCACCGACCGGAAACCGGACACGTGCGAGCTCGTCCTGGCCGAGCATCGACAGCACATAGCTCTGGTCCTTCGCCGTGTCCGTCCCACGACGCAACCGATACCGGCCGGCATGACGATCCACTCGTGCGTAGTGACCGGTCACGACCACGTCGCAGTCGAATTCGGAAGCCTGGGACATGAGGCGAGAGAACTTCACCGTCCGGTTGCACTCGATGCAAGGGTTGGGCGTCCGACCGGACAGATAGTCCGAGACGAACCCGTCGATGACGCCCCGCGAAAAGTCCTCGGTGTAGTCGAGCACGTAGTACGGAATGTCGAGCTGGGCGGCGACGCGACGGGCATCCTCGGAATCGGAGACCGTGCAACAGCCCGACGTCGGCATCTCGCCGTTCGGACCTGCCCACAACTTGAGAGTGACACCGATCACTTCGTGCCCGTCGGCCACCATGCGGGCGGCTGCAACGGACGAATCCACGCCCCCAGACATCGCCACGAGCGCCTTCATGCGGGAACGCCCGTAGCAATACGAACGGCCTCGGCCGCGCGTTCTGCGTCTTCGGTAGTCGAGTTCCACCCGAACGAGAACCGGAGATACTCGCGGGGCACGTCGACGCCCATCGCAGCGAGAACATGCGAGATCGTGTTCGCCCCCGACTGACATGCGGAGGCCGACGAAGCCGCCACCCCGCGTTGGTCGAGCCGTACCAGCATCGTCTCGTTCCGCTGGCCGGCGAAGCGCAGGTGCGAATGTTGAACGAGCGAATGCTCGCTCGGCACGGTGCGACGGGCGATGTCGGCGACGAGTTCCTCGAAGCGTGCCCGGATCGCCCCGACTCGGTCCCGGAACATCGGACGGTCGGCGACCGTCGCCTCCACGGCAGCAGCAAGCCCCACCGCACCCGCCACGTTGTGGGTGCCGGAACGTCGCCCCAACTCCTGGCCGCCTCCGTGCAGCACCGGCTCCAGCCGTACTCCGTCACGTACGTAGAGGACACCGACACCCTTGGGTCCGCCGAACTTGTGACCGGCCAGAGACAACAGGTCGATCCCGTCGACGGTCACGTCCTCGGAGATGAACGCCTGGACGGCGTCGGTGTGAAGCAACGTTCGCCCATCGAGCAAGGCCGAGATCTCCGACAACGGTTGGAGGGTGCCGGTCTCGTTGTTGGCCCACATCACCGAAACGACCCTGGTTTCACCGGTCACTGCTGCCAGCACCCCGTCGGGGTCGACCCTGCCGATCGTGTCCACACCGACGACGGCGACCGCACCGCCCAACCGGCGGATGAACTCGGCGGACTCGAGCACCGCCTCGTGTTCTGTGGCAACCGTCACCACACCCCCGAACCCCTCGAGCAGCGTCGCTCCCTTGACCGCCAGATTGTCCGCCTCCGTCCCGCCTGCAGTGAAGACGATCTCCTGCGGGCCACAGCCAAGGACAGCCGCCACGCGCTCACGCGCCTCCTCGACTGCGTTCTTGGCGCGGCGCGACACCCCGTGGGATCCGGAGGGGTTGCCATACGAGCCGGCGAGGTACGGCTCCATCGCCTCGCGGACCTCGGGGCGCATCGGCGTGGTCGCCGCATGGTCGAGGTAGACGTAGTTCACATCACCGGGGATGTTCGCAGATCCAGGGACCCATTCGGAAACGGACTGTGAGCGATCCGTGAGCAGTGTGATCTCACACCCGCAGGTGTCGGGTCCCGCCTGGGCACGACACGATCCACACCAGCCCTCGCTGACGGGTGATCCGTGCCCGGGCAGCCCGGATCGGCTCGGGAGCGACCAGGACGGCCAGGGCGAACGAATCCGGCAGATCGGCCGGGAGGGGTTCGTGTTCACGCATGTGCTGACGCCACACCGCCCGCAACCGCCGCCCGCTGATCTGGCCTGCGACAGCCATGCGCGCCAGTTCGCTCCCCTCTGAGGGGAAGGGAAGGAAGCGCAACGAGGCCTGTGCCTCCGTGTTGACTCCGGTCGCCTCTTCCCGCCCAAATCCGAGCGTCACCACCAGTTCCTGGCGGCGCTGCGGAAGGTCGAACCGCACCTCCCACCGCACGGACCGACCGTCCGCATCGACGCCATCTTCGGTACCGATCTGCCACGGACCGGTCTCCGCCCCGTGCGCAGCGGCGATCGGTGTCAAGGCGGCGATCGCCTCGGTCGACGTGCACGACCCGGAGAGCCCGGGCACTGCCAGGAGACGCTCGTCGTTCACCCGGCCAGGGTCCGGGCCAGTTCGATCAGCGTGCGGACCCCGTATCCCGTGCCGCCCTTGAGGATGTAATGCTCGGTGTCGTCGACGAAGGCCGGACCGGCGATGTCGATGTGGACCCAGGGCTCGTCGGCGACGAATTCCTCGAGGAACAGCGCGGCGCCGATACCCCCGCCGTACTTGATGCCGAACGTGTTCTTCACGTCTGCCACGTTGGACTCGTTCCACTTCCGATAGTCGGTCGGCATCGGCAGCGTCCACGCCCGCTCACCGGCACTGTCTGCCGCGTGCTGCACCCGATGGGCGAGTTCCGGGTCTCTGGCGTAGATCCCGGCGATCTTCGGGCCCAGCGCCATCTTGGTCGCACCCGTCAACGTCGCGACGTCGACGATCAGGTCGGCGTCGAGATCCGTCGCCAGACACAGAGCGTCCGCCATCACGAGTCGACCCTCCGCATCGGTGTTCCCCACTTCCACGGTCGTTCCGTTTCGATAGGTGATCACGTCAGAGGGTCGCTGCGCTCCAC
>JBBDWN010000088.1:9001-24274 GCA_040902855.1 Acidimicrobiia bacterium
TCGAGTTTGACCATCGCCGGTCCCCGGTCCGATCCTCCGCCCACGGCGAGGAGTCCCGCCATCTCGCGTTCGACCAGGTCGTCGCCCGACCACACCTCGAACGAGATCTCGGCTTTCGACGCCCACGACGTGATGCGACGGGCGAGGTCCAGAGGCGCCTTGCCCTTCGGTGGCTCGTTCACCAGATCGCGGGCGAATCCCACCGCCTCGGCGATCACCTTCGACGACTCGACCTCATTGGGAAGCTCCTTGGGCCCTCCGACCAGTTCGACGTTCAGTTCGGAACGCGAGTCGCTCTTCGACTTGTACGTCTCGAATACGTAGTCAGCCAGCGCGATCCCTTCGAGAACCGCGCCAACGGCACCGTCGAGGTCCACCTGGTGCAGCGTGGTGGCGACCGCACGAACCTTTCCGGGGAGCGCACGACGTCCGTGTCCGGCCGCCTGACGGAGCCCCTCCAGGTCGAGATCCGATCCGAGACCAACCACGACGATCGCGCCAGGACCGGTATCCGTCGGATTGGGAAGAGTCGCCGTCTGGCCGGCCTCTCCTTCGAACCCAGCCGCCTCCAGAGCGCCTCGCACCCATCCGCCGAGGGCCCTGGTCACACCATTGGTACCGGCCGCTGCGCGCCGCTCCGGATACATTCCAACAATGACTGCGTCGGCTGTGGCGGCCGAGAACGAACGAACGGTGCGGGCTTGCATACAGGCTCCAGGGGACGACAGAGAGGCCAGGATACGTGGAAGATCAGCAGCGTTTGGAGGTGGCCAAGGCCGAGGCCAAACGGGGTCTCGACTCGGGAGGGATCCCGATCGGTGCCGCCCTCTTCGGTCCGGACGGCGCGCTGTGGGGAAAGGGCCACAATCGCCGCATTCAGGACGGAGATCCGACCGTCCACGGGGAGACCGCAGCCTTCCGGGCGGCCGGCCGCCGTCGCAGCTACCGGGGCACGACCATGGCGACGACGCTCTCCCCTTGCTGGTACTGCTCGGGACTCGTGCGCCAGTTCGGCATCTCCCGGGTGGTCATCGGTGAAGCCACGACGTTCGTCGGAGGACACGACTGGCTCGCCGACCACGGGGTCGAGATCGTGCTGTTCGACGATCCCGAGTGCATCGAGATGATGCGACGCTTCGAGTCAGAGAACCCGGACGTGTGGGCAGAGGACATCGGCGCGGACTGACGGGCTAGTAGCGCGCCACTAGGTCGTCAATCGGTCCGCGCCCCAGGACGCGTCGACCTCCGACCGGACCACGGAATTGAAGGTCCGACGAGCACTGTTTGTAGCCTGACGGCCATGACCAGGATCACCCAGCACGTCGACATCGCAGCGCCGTTGGCGGCGGTCTGGCAGGCGGCCTCCGATCTCGCCACCCACGACCGGTGGATGGCTGACGCCGAATCCATCGTCTTCCTGTCGGAGATCAGATCGGGCCTCGGCACGGTGATGGAGGTTCGGACGGTCGTGGGACCGTTCCGAACAACGGACGTGATGGAAGTGACCGAATGGGAGGAGGGTCGGACGATCGGGGTTCGGCACGCTGGCCTCGTCCAGGGTGCGGGCAGGTTCACACTTGCACCCATGGCGAGCGGAACTCGGTTCACGTGGACCGAAGATCTCACCTTCCCCATATGGCTGGGAGGTGCAGTCACGGCCAGGCTGGCCAAGCCCTTCCTCGGTCTGATCTGGCGGCGCAACCTGCGGGGCCTCAAGGCCCACCTGGAAGGCCGCCTCGCTTCTTAGTTGGCGGTTGATGGGGCTGTGGAGGCGGACGTGGGCGATCCCGCGCCGGTCATGCTCCGGTGAGGGGGCGTAGGAGCAGAATCGCGCCGGCACGATCGGGAGAAGCCGGCAGGAGCACGGTGTATACATCTCGCAATGACGACTCCAACACTTCAACGCTCCCCTGCCGACCGTGAGATCTGGGCGGAAGAACTGCTGGACAGACTCACCCCGGCAATGAGCGCCCTCTCTGTCGTCTTCCTCCTCGTCGTCTTCGGCGAGTCACTGGCGACGCCGGACACAGGTCTGAGTACGGCGTTGACGGTGATGGGATGGCTCATATGGCTCGCATTCGTGGCCGAGTTCGTCGCCCGCTTGGCCGTGACCCCGGACACCTCGGCATTCCTCAAGCGAAATTGGTGGCAGGTCCTGTTCCTCGTGCTGCCATTTCTGCGGATCCTCCGTCTCGTGCGAGTGGTCCGGCTTCTCCGCACCGGTCGGGTGCTCTCGTCGGCGATCAGGTCTTCCCGGTCGGCACGCCGTGTGCTCGGCAGCCGAATCGGATGGCTGGCGATGGTCTCAGCGATCACCATCCTGGGAAGCAGCCAACTCCTGTTCGAGTTCGGAATCTTCACCAGGTACGGGGACGCATTGCACGCCGCCGCGCTCGCGACGATCGCCGGCGAGCCTTTCGGTCATCCCGACGCCTTCGCCATGAGTCTCGAAGTGGCACTCGCCGCCTTCTCGGTCGTCGTCTTTGCCACGCTCGCAGGAACGCTCGGGGCGTACTTCCTCGAGACCGCCGAACTCCGACGCCGGGTGCCAGGCAACGGAAGGTGAACGCGGCGGATTTGACCGCAACGGTTCAGATGCTGTTGGAGCTTGTCAGCGACGCCGACGTCGGCGACGACGCTCGGCTTGACTGAGCGTCTTGACTTCCGGCGGCGGTGGTGGATCCCAACCGGCCAGGTCGTCGAGTCGCTCATCGTTCGAGAACATCTTCACGATCGGCTCGTTCAGACCGGCTTGAAGCATGATCGTCTTGACCATGTCGTGCTGGTCCCACTCGACGAGAGTGACGACCAATCCCTCCTCGCCGGCACGGGCAGTCCGGCCGGAACGGTGAACGTACACGCGGGGGTCGTCCGGCGGCTCGTAGTGGATGACGACATCGAGTCCGTCGATGTGGAGCCCACGGGCCGCCACATTGGTGGCCACGAGCACCGGCAACCCGCCGTCCACGAACCTGGCGAGAGTCTTCTCCCGTTGGGACTGCTGGATGTCACCGTGGATGGCAGAAGCCTTCACACCGGCATCACGGAGGGCCTTCGCCAAGTAGTCGCAGTCGCGCTTGGTCCGCGTGAAGACGATCGTCCGGTCGAACTGCGACGCGATCCTGGCCACGATGTCGGGTTTGTCCACCCGGTGTGCCTCGATGAAACGGTGAATCGATGTCTCGACCATGACGCTCGTCGACTCCACCTCGTGGCTGATCGGATCGGTCATGTACTTGTGGACGATGTTCCTGACCTGATAGTCGAGCGTCGCCGAGAACAACAGCGTGCGATGATTTCCGCCCACTGCCCGCATGATCTTGTGAACCTGGGGAAGAAAGCCCATGTTCGCCATCTCGTCGGCCTCGTCGATCACCACCGTCTCGACCTCATCGAGAATCGCCGCCTTCCGGTCGACGAGGTCGATCAAGCGGCCCGGCGTGGCAACCACGACCTCAGCGCCCCCCTCGAGCAGATCGATCTGATCGCCGACGGAGACACCGCCGTAGACCGAGACCATCTCGAATCCGCGAGCATTCACGAAAGGCTCCAAGGCGTCTGCGACTTGGGAGCACAGTTCACGAGTGGGGACGAGAACGAGGGCGGTCGGATGCTTCGGTCGGGCGTCGCGGAGGCGCTCGACGAGCGGCAGGCCGAACGCCAGGGTCTTACCGGACCCCGTCTTCGCCTTGCCCAAGACGTCGTTCCCGGTGAGGGCGTCGGGGATGACGAGAGACTGAATCGGGAACGGAGAGGTGATCCCCTGACTGGCGAGAATCTCGATGAGATCCGAGGCGATTCCGAGTTCCTGGAATGTCGTTGCGGTGGTGGTTTCTTCGGCGGCGGTGGTCACTTTGCTCCTGGCTGACTGCGATGCTCGATCCCCGTGCGGGAGAGCTGCTGGGAGTCCCCAGCTCGCGACATAGGATACCCACCAAACCCCGCAGACCCGTCATCGGCGGGGGTTGGGGCCTTCGATCGGGACACCTTGGGACACCGGGCGCTTCATTTCCCCTCGAAGTCGGGCTTTCGCTTCTCGACGAACGCCGCCACCCCTTGCTTGGCATCCTCGGTCCAGAACGCCTCTTGAAAGGCGGCCGCCTCGATCTCGAGAGCAACCTCCATCGGTTGACCATGGCCGAGGTTGATCGCCTTCTTGGCGGCCGCGATCCCCAACGTCGGACCCTCAGCCCACGTCTTGGCTGCCTTCATGGCCTCGTCGAACAACTCGTCGGAGGGGCACACCTTGTCAGCCAGACCGATCGCCAACGCCTCGGCAGCGTCGACGAAACGGCCCGAAAACACGATCTCCTTGCACTTCTGATAGCCGACGAGACGCTGCAGTCGTTGGGTGCCGCCTGCCCCCGGGATGATCCCCAGCTTGATCTCCGGCTGTCCAACCTGAGCGTCGTCGGCGAGAAACCGAAAATCCGCTCCCATCGCCAATTCCAATCCACCGCCGAGCGCGTAGCCGTGGATGGCGGCGATGGTCGGCTTCTTGAGTTGCTCGAGCCGATTGACAGCCTTGAGCAGCGTGCTCGCGATCTGCTCGTCATCCCCCGCGTCGTACACCGCCTGGAACCCCTTGATATCTGCACCGGCCGCGAAATGGGGCCTGCCGGTGACGACGACAGCCCGGATGGCGTCGTCCTCGCAACGGCCGAAGGCCTCGTAGAGATCCGAACCGAGTTCCTCCGATAGAGCGTTGACCGGCGGACGATCGAGACGGACGACGGCGACCGCACCTTCGGTGCTGAAGTCGACCAGGGACATCGTGGCTTCCTCCGTGGGATGGCGACGGCTGAGCGTAGCGGCGGAGAAGAGTCACGCCCGCTGGCGCAGATCGACCCTTCGGATCTTGCCGGACACGGTCTTCGGGAGTTCTTCGATGAATTCGATCTGCCGGGGGTACTTGTACGGAGCAGTCGTTTCCTTGACGAGCATCTGGATCTCGGCGGCGACTTCATCAGAGGGTGCATGACCGGGGGCGAGGACGACGAATGCCTTCACCACCTCCCCGCGTTCGGGATCAGGCACTCCGATGCAGGCCACCTCCTGCACCGCAGGGTGCTCCATGATCACGCTCTCGACCTCGAACGGCCCGATCCGATAGCCGGCCGAGATGATCACGTCGTCGGCTCGCGAGACGAACCAGAAGTACCCGTCCTCGTCTACACGTGCCCGATCGCCTGTCAGGTAATAGTCCCCGATGTGGGCGGCGGCGGTCGCCTCGGGATCCTGCCAATACTCGACGAACAACCCGATCGGTCGGTCCGGCCTCACGCGCACGGCGATCTGACCCTCGTTCCCCGGGGGGAGCGGATTGCCCGCCTCATCGACGACAACCACGTCGAAGCCCGGCGTGGGCTTCCCCAGTGAACCGGGCTTGATCGGCATGCACGGATAATTGGCGAGGATGTTGACGGTCTCGGTTTGGCCGTACCCGTCATGGATCTCGGTGCCGGTCGCAGCCTTCCACGAGTTGAACGTCTCCGGATTGAGGGCCTCACCGGCAGCCATGCAATGGCGAAGGGCCGAGAAGTCGTACCGCCCGAGATCACGGGTCACGAAATTGCGGTAGATGGTCGGGGGAGCGCAGAACGCGGTCACGCCATGGTCGACGATCATCCGCAGCATCTGGTCGAAATCGGGCTTGCCCTGCGCATTCCACGCCACCACCGCCGCCCCCACCGTCCACTGCCCGAACAGCTTCGACCACGCCGCCTTCGCCCACCCTGTGTCCGAGACACCCCAGAACACGTCTTCGGGGCCGAGGTCCTGCCAGAAGCGGGCGGTGATCTGATGTCCGATCCCGTAGGACGCCTGGGTGTGCAGCACCATCTTCGGGTTGCCCGTGGTCCCGGAGGTGAAGTAGATGAGCATCGGGTCGCTCGACGCAGTGATGCCGCCAGGCAGCTCGGTCCGAAGCCCGAGATCGCGTGCGCGGTCGCCATCCACCCACCCGTCGACCGCCCCGCCCATGACGATGAGCGTGCGCAGACTCGGGCACTGGTCGCGCACGGAGTCGATCACTCCGGCGCCGTCCGCGTCGGTGACGACAACCGTCGCCCCCGCCTTGTTGATTCGGTAGGCGACGTCCTTGGCTTTGAGCTGGGTCGTTCCCGGCATGGGGATCGCTCCGAGTTTGATCGCACCCAGAACGGTGTCGTACCACCCGATGACCCGCGGAAGCATCAGAAACAGACGGTCGCCCTTCGAGACCCCGTGGTCGACGAGAACCCGCCCCATCTGATTGGATCGAATTCGGAGGTCGTCGAAGGAATAGTCGTTCGCGAACCGGCCGTCCGGCGACAGCATCCTCAACGCCAGCTTGTCAGGCTCGACGGACGCCCGGCGGTCGACGACATCGAATGCCGCGTTGAACCTTTCGGGCACGTCGAGGCGGAACGCGGCCCGAACGGCCTCGTAATCGGTCATGTTCGGCATACACCCTCCAGCGAAACGTTCCGCCGAGAGTATTCAGCTGGGAGTCCCAGCGCCCAGGTCAGCCGATATACGGTCAGGCGTCGGCGCCCGAACGCTCGAGATTGGTGACGACGCCGATCGAACCATGCTCGTCAGTTGCGGTCGAAGACGACTCCGCGGGTGTCTGCCGGGCGCTCCAATACTGGTATCCGACAACCGCGAGGATGACACCCGCGACCGTGAGCATTCCGACGCGGCGGCGACGGCGGCGACGGCGCGCCGACGGCAGCATCGCCTTCAAGCTGGATGCGGCACTGCCAACCGACGCTCCGATCACGTTTCCCGCTTCACGAAGGAGGTCTTCGGCGTCGTCCTTGTGGTCGTCATAGAGATCCGTCGCGGCGTCGGTCAGATCAGACAGCGCGCGTTCCGCCGCCTTTGTTGCCGTCTTGAACGCTCTCTCGCTCTTGTCAGCGGCGCGGCTGGCGAACCGCTCACCGGCATCCGTCACATCCCCGAGCAATTGCTCGCCCCGGTGTCCCAGCCGCTTGGCAGTCTTACGGTGTTCTTTCGTGATGAGATTCACGGTGAGTCCTCTTTCGATGGGTTTCATGGACTGTCATACCCGATCGTGGCCCAAACGACACATCCAAATACGGGATTCTCGACCGACCACCGGGGCGTCGAAGGGCGAGGATGCCGACGCGCGGTGAGAACGAGTGGTATGAAACACTCTGCGACCGGGTACATGAGGAGAACGAAAAGGTGAATCCAGGACAAGGAGCTTCTCATGACTGCAATCGGGCTCGTGCTCATCGCGATCGGTGCTGTTCTCAGGTACGCCGTCACATTGGAGGCCAATGGCGTCGATCTCGACATCATCGGGCTGATCCTGATGGCCGTCGGCGCCGTGGGATTCCTCCTGGGGCTATTCGAAGGATCCTTCCGCAAGACCCGAGTGGAGCGCCACGTCTCGGAGGATGGGCGTCACGTCATCGAGGAGAACGAATCTTCGGGCCTATGACAGTCCCGGGGAGACGGCTGCAATACGGGCGAGGGTGAGGTGCACTGTGCGGGACTCGGAGCATCGCCTGCCCGCCGACCTCGACGCCCCCGCCAAGGGCCGCAGACTGGTCGAGGCCTGGGCGGCCGAACATGACCGATTGCACGCGCTCGTACTCGCCGTGAGCGAGCTCGTCACCAACGCCGTGGTCCACGGAGCACCAGCGACTGAACTGACGATCCGCTTTGGCTCAACAGGCTCAATGATTCGAGTCGTCGTTGCACACCTCGGAAGTGTCTTCGAACCGCGGTTGGAGCGCGGTTACAGCGGTCTGAGCATCGTGGACCGAATCGTGGACCGTTGGGGTATCGAAGAGCGGGACGACTCCGTCGAGGTGTGGTTCGAAGTCGACGATGTCCCCGCCGACACCGACGTGCAGACCCTCGCGACCGGCCTGTAGGCTCTGGGTGATCAGATGCACTCGCCGAGAGACAAGAACGTGATCGGACCATCATTCAAAGTCGAGACCACCGATCGCGGACATGCCGTCCACGTCGTGGTGTCCGGCGAGATCGACATCAAGACTGCGCCCGAGCTCGAAGCTGCGATTGCCGACCGGGTGAGCGATCACTTGGTCATCGACGTCAACGACGTCGACTTCATCGATTCCACCGGATTGCGCGCCCTCGTAGTCGCGAAGACACGAACCGGTGAGAACGGTGGGAGTCTCGTGATCGTGGCGCCCGACGGCTCGGCCGTACTCCGCACCATTCGTCTGGCCGGCATGGCCGCCGACTTCCACGTTGTCGCCCACCCGGATGAAGTGACCGCTCCCGAGTGAGCGGCAGCAACCGGGGCAGCAGAAGCGGCGGCGACGGGACCGTCGTCGAAATCCGGCTCGAACCCGATCTCCGGGCGCCCTTTCTCGCCCGGCGCCTGGTGGGATCAATCGTCACGACTGGCCCGCGACCGCGGGCGATCGATGCGTCCCTGCTTGCAGGCGAGATCACAACCGCGATGCTCGCAGAAGCGGAGCCAATCCTCCTCACGGTGAGGGAATCAGGCAGGACCATTCGCGTCTCCGCCACCGCCGGATCAGGAGATCCTGGCCGTCCCGACGCGATCGCGGTGGCCCTCCTCGATCGAGTTGCAGACCGCTGGTCCAGTGACGGTTCGCTGTGGTTCGAGATCGATCTCATTCGGCGCCAGGATCTCTCGGCGCTGTCGGACGGCGACCTGTTCGCACTTCTCCCCGCCGACCGGGACGCCCGCGACGAACTCTTCGAACGCTATGCCCGGTTCGCTGCTTCGATCTCGCGGAGATACGGCTCGCGGGACCATCGCGCCGACGACCTCGAACAGGTCGCGATGCTCGGATTGGTTCGATCACTCGAACGCTTCGATCCGGCGCAGGGAGTCAAGTTCACGAGTTTCGCCGGGCCGTGGATCGCCGGAACCGTGAAACACCACCTTCGAGACCATGGATGGTCGATGCGGGTGCCACGGTCACTCCAGGAGCAGTCTCTTGCGGTCAAGCGAGCTCGAGCCGAGTTGACCCAACGCCTGGGCCGAGACCCAAGCATCGAAGAATTGGCCGAAGCGACGGATCTGACGAGCGAGGCGATTCGGACGGCGACTCTCGCCGGCGACACCTATTCCTTGACCTCGCTCGACGCTCCCGCAGGCGCCGACGACGGCAACCGGCTCGGGGACCTCATCGGGGGTGTCGATCCTGAGTTCGCGGTGGCCGAAGAGTGGCCGGCGATCGAAGAAGTGCTGGATCGGCTATCCGACCGAGAACAGCAGATCCTCTACCTCCGCTTCTTCGAGGACCTCACCCAGGCCGAGATCGCACCGATCGTCGGGATCTCCCAGGTGCATGTCTCGCGAGTGCTCTCGAAGTCACTGGCGAGGGTGAAAGATCTCCTCCAAGATCAGGATGACGACTGAGGGCGCCAGCGCCTCACGCGAGCCGATCGGATATTCCTGCTGATTCCGGCGAGTCCTCCTCGATGCCCAGCACCAGCAGTGCTGCGTCGTCGAGTGTGCTCGGCCTCGCATCGATGAGTTCGTCGGCCAGCTGATCAGGGACACAGTCACCCGAGGCCACTCGCCCGGCGACCATCCCGATCCCGAACTCGACGTCGGCATCGCGTATCTCGATCAGCCCGTCGGTGAACAGCACGATCTGCCATGGGATGGTGAGCGTCACGATTGCGTCCTCGTAGAGCTGGTCAGACTCGGCGCCGAGAGGCGACCCGAGTGCCTCGTCGAGCGCGGCCACCGAATCGCCCTGGCGGATCAAGCCGGGTAGGTGCCCCGCCCGGGTATACCGGAACTCACCGCCGGCGAGATCGAGCACACCGTGGAAGATCGTCGCCATCGTCCCTGAGCCGCGAAGAGCGCCCTCCAATTGGGCCATCTGTCCAGCTGGGGACTGTCCCGCGCTCGCCAAGGTGATCCCCCGCAGCAGGTTTCGCACCTGGGCCATCTGCGCGGTGGCTGATGCACCATGTCCTGCAACATCACCGATCGTCACGACCACTCGGCCTTCACCCGTCGAGTACACGTCGTACCAATCTCCTCCTGCCCGCGTGTACTCGGATGCCGCGTCATATCGGCCGGCAACGTTCACGCCTTCCACTTCGGCGAGACGCTCCGGCTCGAACCACTCGAACAGTCCTTTCGCAAGGTCACCGAGTTCATCCAGGGCCTGAGCGCGTTGGCGGGCCACCCCGATGGCGGCGGCGCCTGCCAATCCCGACACTGCGAGCAGGCCCACGAGACCGATCGCGCTGAGTGCTGAGGCTCGCTCCGCCGACTCACGCCGTTCGACGCCAGTGCTGGTCAGATCGTTCGCCACCCGAGCAACGAGCGAACGAACCGATTCGAGCCGCCGGGACGAAGCATCGAACCACGCGACCAATTCGATCTCGTCTCCCGCCTGAACATCCATGAGCAGCCTCTGGGCGTCGTCCGAGGTCATCGCAAGGAAGATCTCCCCAACCTCGGCTCCGATCTCGGGGAGACCCAGACCACGAATCGACGAGAGATTGGTCCGGGCCGCCTGTTGAAGAAGGAGAAGCCTCACGAGCTCCTCCTCACTGATCGGAGTGTCGTCTGCGAGGGAGCTCACCAGGACATCGCGCTGGTGGGCGAGGGCTTCTCCCGCCTCGAGAATTCGGACCAATGCCCTCACCCGAGGCGCGAGAGCCGCATCCGAGGTGATGCCTTCCAATCGTCGTGCCCCGGACGCAAGGACGTCGATCACCCCGGCATACGCTTCGACGGTGGAACGTTCCTGAGTCGTCGTGTCACGCAAGTCGGCGAGCGGGGCGATACCCTCGTCCAGGTCAGACAAGGTCGGCGGCCCGAGGTCATCCAGCACGGCCCGGCGGATCTGCCAGCCAGAACGCAGCAGAGCGAGATTCGTATCCGTCGCACTCTGAGCTCCCACGTACAGCTCACGGACTTCCTGAGACGGATCGGCCCGCCACAGCTCGGCGAGCCCTCGCTCGTCCTGCAGTGCCACCACCGCCCGTCCGAGAAGGATCGCGACATCGGCAGCCACTTGCCCCCGCTCGACACGCGTGACCCGGTCCTCGCCTGCCTTGATCCCGAGCACCGTGACGATGACGACGCCGATGATCGTGAGAACAGCAAAGAGAGCCGTTACCCAGACCCGGCCGAGGTTGGCGACACTGGGCGCGAGCAGCCACCGTTCATCTCCTTCGGCTCGAGGTTTCTCCTGTCGGCGCACCCGCGAACGCTAGCCATCGACACACCGGCCACCACCAGGTGTGCGGTACGGTCAGTGCCTGATCACGGCGGGGAGGTCGTCGATCGACGGGAACCAACCCTGTCTCACCGGCTTGACGCGAATGCGAGCATCCACGACGCGCACACCGTCACCGGGCTCGAGAACCATCACCGGGTTCAAGTCCAGCTCGGAAATCTCCGGAATCGCAGCAGCCATGGCAGAAATCCGAAGGATGGTGTCGACGACGGCATCGACATCGCCAGGCGGAAACCCGCGGTACCCGTCGAGCAGCTTCGCCCCCTTGATCTCGCGCACCATTTCCCTCGCATCGACGTCCGTCAGCGGATTCAGGCGAAACGCCACATCTTTGAGGAGTTCCACGTAGACACCTCCGAGCCCGTACACGACCAGCGGCCCGAAGTTCGGATCCTCGGTCACCCCGATCAGGACCTCGTGCCCGGCCCCGATCATCTCCTGGACGAGCACGCCGTCGTGTTCGGCTACTGCAGCGGTCACGGAGGCAAAGCCATCCCGGACCGCCTCCTCGCCCTCGATGTCCAGCACCACGCCACCGACATCGGACTTGTGGAGCGCCGACTCCGAAATCACTTTGAGCACGACCCGTCCGCCGATCTCGTCGGCAACCCGAATTGCCTCTTCAACCGACGTCGCGACCGCCGATCTCGGCAGCGTGATCCCGAACGCTGCAAGAACCGACTCGGTCTCGCCAGGTTCCAGCCATACACCGCTCTCCTCGGTCTTGGTCAAGGCGTGCTCGACGACAGAGCGGGCAGCGTCGACGTCGACCCCCTCCAGGCTCGGCACCTCGCCGGGGTCACGCAGCAGCCACTCTCCATAGGAGACCGATCGGGAAAGGGCGATGGCGGCGGATTCCGGGAAGGAGTAGGTCGGGATGTTGACAACGTCCGATCGAAGGAACGCGGCCGCGGTATCCGACTGCATGAACACGGAGAGCAGAGTCGTCGGACCCTTGTACTGCTCTGCGGCGGAGCGCAGCGCCGTCGCCACCTGCTCGACTCCCGAGTCTGACGTCGGGACGTAGATAACGAGCAGAGCATCGACCTCGCCGCTCTCCAGAATGGTGGTGACCACATGGGAGAACTCCGCGGCTCCCGCTCCGGCGATCATGTCGACGGGATTCCTGATCGAGGCTTCCGCCGGAAGCTTGGTCCGAAGAACATTCTGGGTGGACTCAGACAGCTCGGGGATGTGCAGGCCGTTGGCTTCGAGCGCATCGGCGGCCAGGATCCCCGGTCCGCCGGCGTTGGTGACGACACCGACTCTCCTGCCCTTCGGCACCGGCTGCGCCGAGAGCAGCGACCCGACGGCGAACAACTCTTCCAGCGTGTCCACTCGGATCACGCCGGTCTGCCGGAACAGTGCGTCGACCGCCACATCGAGCGACGCCAGCGCACCCGTATGGGACGACGCGGCCCTGCTTCCCGTCGCCGTGCGGCCGGACTTCACCGCCACGATCGGCTTCTTGCGAGCAACTCGCGGGGCCAGCCGGGCGAAACGCCTGGGTGCGCCGAAGGATTCGAGATACAGCAGGATGACGTCGGTCTGCGGATCGTCCTCCCAGGCCATGAGCAAGTCGTTACCGGAGATGTCCGCCTTGTTTCCCACCGAAACGAACTGGCTGATGCCGAGACCGGATCGGAGGGCGAACTGCAGGATCGCGATCCCAAGGGCACCCGACTGCGACGACATCGCCACATTGCCGGCTGGCGGGTACACCGGGGCGAAGGTCCCGTTCATGTTCACCGATGGTGCCGTGTTGAGCAGGCCCATGCAGTTCGGCCCCACCATGCGCATCCCGGCGTTCCGAACGAGGTCGAGCAGTTCCGCCTCCAGATCCACGCCGTCGCCTCCCACCTCGGAGAACCCTGCCGAGATGACCACCAACCCGCGCACCCCTGCTTCGTCGCACTCCCGGACGACATCGAGTACCTGATGGGCAGGAACGACGATGAACGCAAGATCAATCGTGTCGGGAACGTCCTTGATCGACGGATAGGCACGTACCGCATTGACGACCTGCGTGCGCGGGTTGACCGGGTAAAGCGTCCCGGTGTATCCGGTGTGCAGGAGGTTTCGGAAGAGGGTGTTGCCGATCGAACCTTCCCGGGTGCTGGCTCCGATCACTGCGATCGAACGGGGGAAGAAGAGCGGGAGAACGGAGGCGGTCACCGCCCGGCGCTCGCGTTCCTCGGCCCGGGATCGGGCGTCGTGGGTGTACGCCACGGGGAAATCGACCGTGAAGATGCCGTCTTCGACAGTCCGCTTCAGCTCGTAGCCGGAGTTGCGGAACACCCGCATCATCTGGACGTTTTCCGGCAGAACGAAGGCGCGGAAGCCGACGATGCCGTGGTCACGGGCGTAGGCAGTGACGAGCTGGAGAAGCGACGTCCCGATTCCGTGTCCCTGCATCTCGTCAGAAACCGAGAAAGCGACTTCGGCTCGGTCCGGATCGTCCGGCTCGATGTCGTATCGGGCAACGCCAACCATCCGACCGTCGTAGAGGGCAATCAGTGCCATCCGGGTGGCGTAGTCGACGGTCGTGAAGTACTCGACTTCCTTGGCGTCCAACGATGCCTTCACTCGGAAGAAGCGGTAGTACCGACTTTCTGGACCAAGTCGCTCGAAGAATTCGACGAGCAAGTCGCCGTCGCTTGGTGTGATGGGCCGGACCCGCACCGTTTCGCCGGTGCGGGTGACGATGTCGAGTTCGTACTCGGATGGATACGCAGCCACACACAGGAACTTACTCACGTTCCACTCCCCAACGTTTTTGTCCCTCCAAACGCTTCACGAATGAAGCGCTGGTTCGCTAAGAATCCAGCTCGGCGGCGGCGGATTCGGCCGTTGCGGCGGAGGACTCGGTGAGCACATGGTCGCTGTAGCGCGCCTCCTCGAAAGCTTCCGTGACCTGATCGAGCCGGGGGTCCTCCACCCGTCCGGCGAACTCGCGCGGGGTCTCCGGGCGGCCGGGAGGGTCATGGGCGACCGATACAGCGTCCACGGCGCGGCGGTAGGCGGCCGCGATACGAGAGCGGATCGGATCGGGCGGGGCCCAGGCAGGCCGACCCGTACCGCCAACTCCCGGTGCCGCGTCGAACTGATCCGACGGTGCCCGAACGACTCGACGGACAAGTCCGACGATCCCAATCCAAAGGCTCATGAGAAGATCGACGACTGCCCCCCATACGATGCGAGCAGCTTCGAGGAACCGGACACCTTGCTGCACAGACTCGGTACGGATCCGCTGCTGCCAATCTCTGCCAGCCAACACCGCCAGCACGAACACCAGCCCGATGAACACCCAGAGCGCGACATCTCCCAACCATTCGGCGACGGGCTCGGGCTGGACGACTTCGGGAACCGGTGGAGACACCGCCTCGTCGACCTGGTCGCGATCGGGCGGCGCAATCTCGGTCGGCGCTCGCAAACCTTCGGCTCGCGCCGTCACCCACGCTCCCAAGCGCCCGGTGAGGGCCAACGCCCGCACGGGCAAGCCAGTCACTCCTGAGTGAACAGACCCGACCAGGAACGCCGCTGCTCCGAGGACGAAGACCGTAGTGAGTACCGAGCGGCCCCACCGGGCGTGAACCGCTTCTTCGACGTACGCCCCATCCCGTCTCCAGCGGCGTTCCTCGGCGAGTCGCGAGGTCACCCCGAGGGCTGCCAGTCCGACGAGGAAATACCCGAGGGGGGCCAAGGACCAGGAGGCGGACGCCGGCCGGGACAAATCGAGAAATCCGTCCAGCCCGACCGCCCCGACCGCCGCACAGCCCGCCGCCGCCACACCCACCGACGTGAACCGCAGTCGAATGCGGTGCAACGGCGTCATGCCGTCGGTGACGGCGATGGCCCGCTCGATGGCATCGAGATCGGTGAGCGTGGCGTTGACGAGAACCCAGCCCACGAGGCCGAAACCGACCGCCAGTGCGAACTCGCTTCCCACCAACACGCCGGACCCGCTCAACATTTGCAGCGCCGCCACACCGACGGGAATCGCCACGAGTTCGAAACGTCGCCACGAACGCACCGCCTCGGAGTCCGG
>JBBDWN010000089.1:0-23900 GCA_040902855.1 Acidimicrobiia bacterium
CAGGCGAGGGCGTGCTGGGGGGAGACAGCCGAGCGCCAGCGAGGCAGAGGGGGGCAATCTCTCCCCCTCGCGACCGAGCCGCCAGGCGAGGGCGTGCTGGGGGGAGACAGCCGAGCGCCAGCGAGGCAGAGGGGGGCCGTCCGCGCAGCCGCCAAACCCGACAAACCACCTCGCGCGAGAAGTGATCCACGAGTTCGCTTCGCTCACAACCCCCCTCGCCCGGCCCAGAGCGGCCGTGCGGTCCCCCCAACGTCGCTTCGCTCCTGGGGGGACAAAGGCCGAGGGGGGACAAATCACTCGCAGAGCTCGCTGCGAGGCCGAGGGGGGCCTCCTCCTCTACGCTCCTCTCGGTGCAGACGCTTCCCACCCAAGTCAACCGAAATTCCGAGGAGTTCCGGGCGAACCGTGCCGCCATGCAGGCGAAGCTGGAGGAATTCGAAGACCTGCAGGCCAAGGCCAGGCTGGGTGGCGGTCAGAAGTACGTCGACCGTCACCGCCAGCGAGGCAAGCTCCTCGCCCGCGAGCGGATCGAGTTGCTCGTCGATCGCGATGCCCCATTCCTGGAGTTGTCCACGCTGGCGGCCTGGGGGTCCGAAAAGCCGCTCGGCGCCAACGCCGTGACGGGGATCGGGGTGGTCAACGGGGTCGAATGCGTCCTCTCCGCCCACGACCCGACCAGCCAGGCGGGCGCCTCGAACCGCTATTCGCTGCCCAAGGCACTGCGCGCCCAGGAGATCGCCCTCCAGAACCGGCTTCCCTTGATCAACCTCGTCGAGTCAGGCGGCGCCGACCTCCCGGACCAGAGCGAGGTGTTCATCTCAGGCGGCAAGTGGTTTCGGAACATGACCCACATGTCGAAAGAGGGCATTCCGACGATCGCCCTCGTGTTCGGAAGTTCCACGGCCGGGGGCGCCTACGTGCCGGGCATGGCCGACTACTCGGTGATGGTCAAGGAACAGGCCAAGGTCTTCCTCGGCGGTCCACCGCTGGTGAAGATGGCCACCGGCGAGGTATCGACAGACGAGGAGTTGGGTGGGGCGGAGATGCATTCTCGCATCTCAGGGCTCTCGGACTATTTCGCCCAGGACGAGATCGATGCGATCCGAATCGGCCGGGACATCATCGGCCATCTCAACTGGCGCAAACGCGGCCCCGGTCCGACCATGCCGGCCGACGAGCCGATCCATGATCTCGAAGACATGCTGGGCGTGATTCCCCATGATCTGCGGATCCCGATGGACATGCGCGAGATTCTCGGACGCATCTTGGACGGGTCCCGATTCGAGGAGTACAAGGCGCTGTATGGAACGTCGATGATCACCGGGTGGGGGTCGATTCACGGATTTCCCGTCGGGATTCTCGCCAATCAGCGGGGTGTCATCTTCTCCGAGGAAGCAGAGAAAGCCACCGAATTCATCCAACTGTCCAACCGCTATGACACACCTCTGATCTTCATCCACAACACCACCGGCTACATGGTGGGAAAGCAGTACGAGCAGGGCGGGATCATCAAGGACGGGGCGAAGATGATCAACGTCATCGCCAATTCGACGGTGCCGCACATCGCCCTCATGGCAGGTGTTTCCTACGGGGCCGGAAACTACGGAATGTCGGGCCGGGCCTACGACCCGCGCTTCGTGTTCGGATGGCCGAATCACAAGGTGGCGGTGATGGGCCCGAAACAGTTGGCCGGTGTGATGTCGATCATCGCCAGGGACGCCGCCGAATCGAGAGGGATTCCGTTCGACGAAGAGGCAGACGTCCAGCGCAAGGCACTGATCGAGGCGCAGATCGAGTACGAGGAGCAGGCGTACCACTCGACCGGCCGGGTCAGGGACGACGGACTCTTCGATCCACGCGAGTCACGCACAGTGCTCGCAATTGCACTCTCCGCGACCCATTCGAATGACGTAAAAGGAACGTCCGAGTTCGGCGTCTTCCGGATGTGAAAGAAGACCGGAAAGCGTTCCACATCGTGGGACGATTTGACGGTCCCCGATGACGGGTGGTTAGGGTGAAACCCAAGTCGCATCGACTCTTTGGTCGTCCGCGCCTGTTCTCGGAGGAAGGTATTCAGATGAGAAACGGAACATTCAGATTTAGCGTGCTGTTCGCAGTGCTTTCGCTTGTCGTCGCCGCGTGCGGAAGCGGCGATGGCGACGGCGACGCAGCGGGCGGTGCCGGGGCCCTGGCGGACGTCAGCCTCGACGGAATCGACATCGCGGTCGGGTCCAAGGACTTCACCGAGCAGCTCGTGCTCGGACAGATCATGGTCGTGGTCTTCGACGCCCTCGGCGCAGACGTCACCGACCGGGTCAACCTCGGCGGGACAAACGTCGCCCGCGAAGCGCTGCTCGCCGGTGAGATCGACACGTACATGGAGTACAACGGAACCGGATACTCGGTCCACCTCGGCATCGAGGACGACATCCCAAACGATCCCGAGACCCTGACGTCGATCGTTCGCGATCGGGATCTAGCCGAGAACGACATCCACTGGCTGAGCCGGTCGCCGTTCAACGACACCTACGGGTTCGCATCGAGCCCTGAGCTGACCGATGGCAACGGTGGCGCCTTCACCATGCAGACGATGGCTGACTACATGGCCGCCAACCCTGACACCATCCTGTGTCTCGAATCCGAGTTCCCGAGCCGTCCCGACGGTCTGATCCTCTTCGAAGAGGCAACGGGCTATGACGTTCCAGAGAGCCAGATCGAGATCCTCGACACCGGCGTGATCTACACCGAAACTGCCAGCAACAATTGCGATTTCGGTGAGATCTTCACGACCGACGGCCGCATCCCGGCCCTCGGACTCACCGTGGTCGAAGATCCCGGCGTGATGATCCTGTACAACGTCTCCATGGGCATCAGGGACGACAAGTACCAAGAGGCACCCGCAGCCTTCGACGCCATCGCCGCAGCGATCCTCGCTCCCCTCGACAACGACCTGATGCAGGAACTCAACCGCCAGGTCAACGAGGACGCGGTAGATCCGGCCGACGTCGCCCGCCAGTACCTGATCGATCAAGGCCTGATCCAGGGCTGACCAGGAACCACTACCGGGGACCGGAATTCCGGTCCCCGGTTTCAGAAGGGACCACATGGACGGCGTAGTCAGCTTCTTCGATTACCTCAGCAATAATCTCGACGATGTGGCGGAACTCACCCTCGAGCACGCCATCTACATCGTCACTGTGATGGTCGCGGCCACGGTCGTCGGTGTGGGCCTCGGGGTGTGGGTGCAGGACAAGCCGGTGCAGAAGGAAGTGGCGCTCGGCATCGCCTCCGTATTCATCACCCTGCCGTCTCTCGCCCTGTTCACGATCTTCATCCCGATCGTGGGACTCGGGTTCTGGTCCGCATTCATCGCCCTCTTCATGTACGCACTGCTGCCGATCCTTCGGAACACCGTGACCGGTTTGGCTGAGGTCAGCCCGGCCGTTCTCGAATCTGCACGCGGCATGGGACTGACAAGCAGGGAGAGGCTGTGGAAGATCCAACTGCCGCTCGCCTGGCCGGTGATCGTCACCGGGGTTCGGGTCGCCTCCCTCCTCACCGCCGGAATCGCCGCCATCGCCACCCTCATCGCCGGTGGTGGACTCGGCGACTTCATCAAGGACGGGCTCACCAACTGGGGATTCCGCCTCGCCGCCGAGAAGATCTGGACCGGCACCCTCTTCATCATCCTCCTCGCCCTGATCTTCGACGGGATCTTCGGGCTTATCCGCAAATACACGACCTCGCCAGGTCTCCGTTGAGCCCGAAGGAGTCAGCTCACATGACCGACAAAGCATTCATCCGACTCGAGAACGTCACCAAGGTCTACCCGGGTACCGACGAACCGGCCGTCGCCGAACTCGACCTCGAAATCCCCAAGGGAGAGATCCTCGTCCTCGTCGGACCGTCCGGGTGCGGCAAGAGCACCACCCTGCGTCTCATCAACCGGATGATCGAACCGAGCGGAGGCCGGATCATCTTCGATGGCGAAGACGTCACCACGGTCAATGCCGACCACTTGCGCCGCCGCATCGGCTACGTCATCCAGCAGATCGGCCTGTTCCCGCATCGCACGATCGCAGAGAACATCGGCACCGTTCCGAAGCTGCTCGGGTGGGACTCAGCCCGAGTCGACGCCCGAGTCGACGAACTGCTGGAGATGGTCGGCATGGATCCCAAGATCTACCGCACCCGCTACCCCAAAGAGCTCTCCGGTGGCCAAGCCCAGCGGGTGGGTGTCGCTCGTGCACTTGGAGCCGACCCCGACGTGCTGCTCATGGACGAGCCGTTCGGAGCCATCGACCCCATCACCCGTGATCGGCTCCAGAACGAGTTCCTCCGCCTCCAGTCGGAGCTGCAGAAGACGATCGTCTTCGTCACCCACGACATCGACGAGGCGATCAAGATGGGCGACCGGATCGCCATCCTGCGCGAACAGTCTCGTATCGCCCAGTACGACACCCCGGAGGCGATTCTCGCCCACCCGGCGAACGCCTTCGTCGAGGACTTCCTGGGTTCGGGAGCGATCCTCAAAGGCTTGAACCTCAAACGGATTCGCGACCTCGAACTGACCGAGATCCCCACCATCACCGCGCCGGTGAGTCGGGACGCGGTGCTGCAGGCGATCGAGAAGTCCGTCGACGGGTGGGCCCTGATGCTCGACAAGGACGACAAGCCGACTCGCTGGCTCAACCGCACCGCCCTGGACCGCACCGAGGGCCTCGACGAGGCAGGACAGCGGGTCCGTGTCACGGTCGAACCGGAAGACACGTTGCGGGATGCGCTCGAGAAGATGCTTCTCTCCGTGACGGGGTGCGCCGCCTGTGTCGACCCTCAGGGTCGGTATATGGGTGGTGTCCGCCTCGAACTCCTCACCGAGTTCCTCCAGGAGCTCCAGCAGGTCGAACGTGACCGACAGGCGGCCGCCAACGCATGACCGTCGCCACCGCCCGAAAGACCGTCGTCGAGAAGACCGACGCCGAGATCGCGGCAATCCGCGACCGGATCCAGCTCGTCATCCCTCCGGCGATGTTCCTCTTCTTGTTGCTCACGGTTGGCGCGGTGTACTTCTACAGCGAATTCGACCGGACCACGGCCGACATCCTGTCCACCGACAAGCTGATCGGTCAGTTCCGATCCCATATCAACGTGACGATGTGGTCGACCTTGCTGGTGGTCGGCACCGCCATCCCGCTCGGCATCATCCTGACCCGCGACCAGTTCCGGAAGTTCGCACCCACCGTCGTCGGTTTCGCCAACTCGGGCCAGGCGATTCCCGCCTACGGACTGATCATCATCTTCTTCACGATCATGGGACGCGGCACGATCACCGCCATCGTCGCCCTCACCGTGTTCGCCATCATCCCGGTCCTTCGCAACACGATGGTGGGACTGGATCAGGTGGACAAGGCGACGATCGAGGCGGCCCGCGGGATGGGGATGTCCAAGCGCGAGGTTCTCCGTCGCATCGAACTGCCGCTGGCCGTCCCGGTGATCCTTGCCGGAGTGCGCACCGCCCTCGTCATCAACGTCGGCATGGCCGCCCTGGTGTTTCTCATCGGTGCAGGCGGTCTCGGAGAGACGATCAACTCCGGCCTGAAACTGCAGCGCAACACGGCCATCTTCGTCGGTGCCGCGCTCGTCGCCCTCCTGGCCCTGGCGATCGACTTCATCGCGTCCCTCGCCGAGCGGTATCTCAAGCCGAAAGGCATCTGAGCGTCGGCTCCCGCTCGGGTGGTAGCTTCACCCACCGATGATCAGTTCTGTTCTCGTCGCCAATCGAGGTGAGATCGCGCGTCGAGTCTTTCGGACCTGCCGCGAGATGGGCATTCGAACAGTCGCCGTTTTCTCCGACCCCGATCGCCACGCTCCCTTCGTTTCAGAGGCCGATGACGCCGTCGCTCTCGGCGGTGCAGCCGCAGTCGACTCCTACCTGCGGGGCGACCTCGTCGTCGAAGCCGCCCGACGAACCGGAGCAGAGGCGATCCACCCCGGCTACGGATTCCTCGCCGAGAACGCAAACTTCGCCCAGGCGGTGATCGACGCCGGGTTGGTGTGGATCGGCCCATCCCCGGAGGCCATCGCCCGGATGGGTTCCAAGCTCGAATCCAAGCGACTCATCACCGAGACAGGCGTCCCCACCCTCCCGTCGACTGACCTCTCCGGCCTGTCGGATCCTGAGGTGGTCAAGGCGGCGTCGGCGATCGGCTACCCCGTGTTGGTGAAGGCCTCGGCCGGGGGCGGAGGGAAGGGCATGCGGATCGTCGATGGCGAACCAGGGCTCATCGAGGAGGTCCGCGGAGCCGAACGGGAGGCTGCCAGCGCATTCGGTGACGGCACTGTCTTCCTGGAGAAATACCTCATCGCTCCACGACATGTCGAGATCCAGGTGTTCGGGGACACCGGAGGCAACGTCGTGTCGCTCCACGAACGCGAATGCTCCATCCAGCGCCGGCACCAGAAGATCGTCGAAGAAGCCCCGTCGCCTGCAGTCGATGCCGACCTGCGGCAACGAATGGGCGCCGCCGCAGTCGCCGCAGCCCGGGCGGTCGACTACGTGGGCGCAGGCACGGTCGAATTTCTCCTGGCGGACGGAAACTTCTTCTTCCTGGAGATGAACACCCGCCTCCAGGTGGAGCATCCGGTCACGGAGGCGATCACCGGCCTCGACCTCGTGCGCTTGCAGTTGCTCGTCGCCGCGGGCGAGCAACTGCCGGCGGCTGCCCTGGACCCGGCCCTCGACGGGCACGCCATCGAAGTGCGGCTGTACGCCGAGGACGCCATGCAGGGCTTCCTGCCGGTGGCGGGCCGGCTGACGCAGTTCTCCATCCCTGCCGAAGCGGGGATTCGCGTCGACTCCGGAGTGGAATCAGGATCAGAGATCGCAGTCCACTACGACCCGATGCTCGCGAAGATCATTGCCCACGCACCAAGCCGCCGGGAAGCGGCGATGGCGCTGGCCTCTGCACTGCAACGCGCCACCATCCACGGCTCGATCACCAATCGCGACCTGCTCGTGCGACTGCTCCGACACCCGGAGTTCCTGTCAGGCGACACCGACACCGGATTCCTCGAACGTCACGATCCGGCCACGCTCGGCGCCCCGCTTCCCGCGTCCGACGACATCGCCGAGATGGCGCTCGCCGCCGCACTCTCCGGACACGCAGAACGGCGGGCGGCGTCCCCAGTCCTGGCGACTGTCCCGTCGGGATGGAGGAACAACCCGACAGATCCCCAGGTGGTGCAGTTCGACGGCCCGCAGGGAGCGGTCTCGGTCGGTTACCGATTCGATCGTTCCGGCTCCACCGTCACTTTCGGCGACGCCGACCCTGTCCGATTCGACCACACGGCGGCGGACGGAATCGTGACGATCGAGATCGAAGGAAGACGCCGTCGCTACCGGGTCGCCCGAAGCGGACAGATCGCCGACGTCGACGGACCGGCCGGCCACATCCGCCTGGTCGAACACGAACGCTTCCCGTCCACCGCCCGCGTCGCCGACGCCGGATCCCTCCACGCCCCGATGCCGGGAAAGGTACTCACCGTGCTTGTCGCTGAGGGTGAGGCGGTTACTGCCGGTCAGAGCCTGCTGGTGATGGAGGCGATGAAGATGGAACACACGCTGCGCGCCCCGGTGGCAGGGATCGTCGAATCTGTGCATGCGGTGGAGGGAGACCAGGTCGAGGCGGAGGCCGCCTTGATCGTGATCCGGAAGGAGGACGAAACGTGAGCGCTGTCGGCTTCGTCGGAATCGGCATCATGGGCAGCGGCATGTCGCGCAATCTGGTCGCCGCCGGCCACGACGTCATCGTATGGAATCGGACGAGAACCAAGGCTGAGGCGATCGAGGGGGCGACCGTGGCCGACTCGCCGCGCGCAGTCGCCGCCGCATGTGACGTGGTGCTCATCTGCGTATCGGACAGTGCGGACGTCGAGGCCGTCGTGCAGGGCGAGAACGGAATTCTGGCCGGGCTCCGTCCTGACGCTCTCGTGGTGGACCACAGCACGATCAGTCCCCGCGTGACCCGGGAACTGGCCGAACTGGTCGCCTCCGCCGGAGGGTCGTGGGTCGACGCTCCCGTCTCAGGCGGCTCGGAAGGTGCGGCCAACGGGACGCTCTCGATCATGGTCGGAGGCGACGCGGCCGATGTCGCCAGGGCGATGCCGTACTTCGAGGCGATGGGAAAGACCATCACCCACGTGGGGCCGGTCGGTTCGGGACAACTCGTCAAGATCGTCAACCAGATGCTCGTCGTGGTCAACCAATTGGCGGTGTCCGAATCGCTGCTCTTCGCCCAGGCTGCCGGCCTCGACCTCGACGCCACCTTGAGCGCCGTCACCGGGGGTGCGGCTGGATCGTGGATGCTCGCCAATCGCGGCCCGCAGATGATCGAACGCGATTGGCGACCCGGATTCACCATCGACCTGCAGCTGAAGGACATCCGTCTGGTGCTCGAAGCCGCAGACGAGCTTGGAGTCCCCACGCTCGGCACCTCGATCGCCTTCCACCTCTACCGGACGCTACAGCAACAGGGGCTGGGGGCGGAGGGCAACCATGCGCTCGTCAAGGCGTTGGAGCAGATGACGGGGATCGAAGTCGGGCGGGGCCGATGAGCCATCCCGGATGGGAAGGCGATTCGATCCTCGACGACCTGGCCGCCGAGACCGAGTCTCTGTTGGTCGCGGTCGACGGGCTCGGGGAAGGTCCGGACGGCATCGACATGGTCACACCGTCCGAGCCGTGGACCGTGCGCGACCAGATCTCGCATCTCGCAGGCTTCGACGAGAAGGCCCGGGTCGCTGCGACCGACCCTGAGCGCTTCATGGCTGCGTTGAACGACGACTTCGCCGACGGCGGGGACGCCTTGATGGGGAGCCAGTTCTCCCGGGGCCGCGCTCTCTCGCCTGCGGACGTCGTCGAGTGGCTGCGAACGGAGCGGGCGGCGCTGATCGAGGCGTTCCGGGCGTCGGACCCGGAGGAGAGGATCCCCTGGTACGGCCCGCCGATGAGGACCCGTTCGTCGGCCGAAGCCCGGCTGATGGAGACGTGGGCGCACGGTGTGGACGTGGTGGACGCGCTCGGCGTCGTGCGAGAGCCGACGGATCGACTCTTCCATGTCGCCGCGCTGGGAGTGAAGACGTTCCGCTTCTCTTTCCAGAATCGCGGGCTGGAGGTGCCTGACGCCAGGGTGCGGGTGGAGTTGACGGGCCCGTCCGGTGACGTGCGGACATGGAACGACGAAAGTGCCGATTTGGTGCGGGGCCCGGTCGAGGACTTCTGTCTGGTCGTCGCCCAACGCCGCCACCTCTCCGATACCGCGCTGGAGGTTTCGGGTCCCATCGCCGCCTCCTGGATGACCCACGCCCAAGTCTTCGCCGGCCCCCCCGGCCCCGGCCGAAAGTCCATTCGTACCCAGGGTTAGATCGGACCCCCACGTCCGATCCAGCCCGCGGAAGAGGCGGTGAGTGCCTCAACCTGCCTGTGCGAGGAGAAGCCGGATCGATTCGACGACCATCGCCGGCCGCTGTTCGACATCCTGCCAAGTGAAACGGATCACCCTCCAGCCGTGGAGGGCCGCGGTCCGATCCCGCAACCGGTCGGCCTCGAACGCCTCCAACTGACCGTGATACCGCCGCGAATCCCATTCGATCGCCAGCCTCTGCTCGGGATAGGCATCGTCGAATCGACGGCCGAGAGCCCACGGGATCGGGTACTCGTGGATCGGCATCGGGAGTCCGGCCGTCGCGATGAGGTCCCGAGCGCGACGCTCGAGCTCGGACTGTGGGCGCATCTCTCCGCCGCGTGCCTCGATGACGGTCCGCATCGTCACCGTGCCCGGCTTGCCCTTTCGCGCGACCGATTGCGCAATGTCGGCCATCAGTGAGAAGTCCAGCGCGCCCCGACTCACGAGGTCGTCGACGATTGCCCCTATGTGCTTGGGGTGACGACCAGCCGCAATGTCGATGACCGTCCTCTCGACAGTGGTCACCGGGACCAGCCCGACTCGCACGATGTGCGACTCGTCGATGTCATGAGAGCGATGAGCCAGGACTTCTTCGAACTTGAACTGATGCGTGGTGCGGGAATGGACGGTCACAACTGAACGGCCCTTGGGCAGTCGAGGGATGTCGTGGATCTCGGCGGCCGACTCATGAGAGACCACCGCCCGTTCGAGCACCGTGATGGCCGTCAGGAGGCTGTCGCGGTGATCCCGTATCGGGAACAGCCGGTACGCCCCGCGGCCGATCGACTTCCAACCATGCCGACGGACCTTGTTCCGCAGCTGGTTCGTGGTGAACCCAAGCTCGTCGAGAACAGGTGCAGTGACAACACCCCCGTGGGTAGCCGCGAACTCGCGGACTTGCTCGTCTCTCGTCATGCGCCGCACCCTGCGGCACGGGTACGACAAAACCCTCGCCACCGCGCTCTTCCGCGGGCTGGATCGGACCCCCACGTCCGATATAACCCTGGGTACGCGAGGACTTCTCTAGAGGGAGCCGATGTCTTGGACGGTCAGGTCGTGCCAGCCGCCGAGGACGTCCTGGATAAGTGCCTCGTACAGGTGCGGTTCGGTCAGGAACGAGTCGTGGCCCTTCTCCGAGTGGAGCGTGAACCGCCTCACCGGCACCCCGGAAGCCAGCAGGGCGTTGTACATCTCCGTCTGCTCCTCGGGATAGAAGCACACGTCGGAGTCGACGGTGAACACCTGCCAGCGCTGATCGACACAGCGCGACAACACGTCTTCGATCGAGGCGCCACCCACTTCCCGTACGAGGTCGAAGTGCTGCCAGATGCGCATGACGATCAGATAAGTGTTGGCGTCGAACCGCTCCACGAACTTCTCAGAGTGATGCAGCATGTAGGACTCGAGCGGACTCATGATCTCGTATCCGCCCAGATCCACGTTTTGGACCACCTGACTTCGCGCCCGCTCCTTCAGCGCGGACAGCGACACGAACATCTTGTGGCCGATCGTGCGCGCAATCGACAGCCCCACATTCGGATGATCACGGTCGTAGTAGTCGCCGCCCGAGAAGTTGGGATCTCGCACGATCGCCATCATCTGCTCGAAGTTCAACAGGCCCTGCAACGTGGTCGTTCGCAACCCGGAAGCGATGGGAATGACGACGTCGACCCGGTCGGGATAACGGGTGGCAAAGACTGCGGCCATCATCCCGCCGACGGATCCGCCGAGCACCGCATGGACCTTCTCGATCCCCAACTCATCCAACAACTGCACCTGAGAGTCGACGATGTCGGTGAGCGTCACCTTCGGAAACGTCGACCCATAGCGGCGCCCGGTGGCCGGATCGATCGACGACGGGCCGGTCGACCCGTAACAGCCGCCCAGATAGTTCACACACAGCACGGCGTAACGGTCGGTGTCCATCGCCCGGCCGGGACCGATGAACCCATCCCACCATCCCCGATGGACCTCCTCGGTCCATCGGCCGTCGATTCCTTCGACACTCCTGTTGATCCCGGCGGCGTGCTGGCTGCCGGTGATGGCATGAAACACGACGACCAGGTTGTCCCGCGCCTCGTTGAGTTCGCCGTACATCTCGTAGGCGAGCGTGACCTCTTGAATCGTCTCGCCACCTTGGGTCTCGAAGGGGGTGACGAGCGTGTGATACCGGGTGGTCACCTCGCCGACGGATCGTCCAGGGTCCGTCATGTTCAACATCGCCAACCTCTCCTTCGGCGCCCGCGGACGCGGCTGGCGAGTGTGACACCTGCCGTTCGGACGGTCAATCGAACCACACCTGCGACAGCCATCCGACGACCGGTTCCGCCGCCAACTCGGGGTGGTCGTAGATCGATGCGTGGGACCCGTCAGCGACCACGAACACCTCACTGTCCGCGATTGAGTCCGCCAGCCGTTGGCCGAGTTTGGCGGGGACCATTCGATCATGCTCGCTGAGCACGATGACGGTCCGGGTCTTGATCCTCTCTGCCACCTTGCCGGCGTCCCACGCCGAGCAGGCCAGCAGATCCGTCGCCAATGATCCGGCATTCCGCTCGAGGAGACGCCGGTTTGCCCCGGCCATCCACAGCCCGGGCGAGGCGTGATGACCGAAGCGCGATCGCCCGGTGTGCGTCCACCCGACGATGAGATCTGCTGCCAGCTTCTCCTCACGCTCAGCTGCGTCCTGCAGGTCGGGATGAACACCCATGCGTTCGGTGGTGGCGTAGAGCGCGAGCCCGCGCATCCGCGTCGGGGCGGCCGCAGCCACCTGCATCGCGATCAGGGACCCCATCGAATGCCCGACGACCGTCACCTCGGTCCCGCCCGCTGCGTCGACCACACCGAGACACCAGTCGGCCATCTCCTCGATCGAACCCAGCGCCGGACCTTCGCTCTTGCCATGCGCGGGAAGGTCGACGGCCAGCGTCGGATATCCGGCCGCCGCCAGCCGCCGGGTGAGAAAGCGCCAGATGGTGTGGTCGTTGCCTGCGCCATGCACGAGGAGCACCGCACCTTCCGAACAGTCCGGCACAACGCCGCCGGTGTGAACGAAGGCTCGGCGCCCGTCGACGAAGAGTTCCACGCCTAGGCCTTCCCGGCCGCTCGCAGCGCCTGGGTGAGATCACCGGTCAGGTCGTCGACGTCCTCCAGCCCGACGGAAACCCGGATCAGATCCTCGCCGATTCCGGCGGTTGCCAACTGTTCGCCGGTCATCTGCTGATGGGTGGTGGATCCCGGGTGGATGACCAGGGATCGGAGGTCGCCGATGTTGGCGAGATGACTGAAGACCTCGACCGACTCGATGAATCGGGCCCCGGCAGCGCGGCCTCCTTCGATCCCGAAGGCGAGTACCGCCCCGCTACCACGCGGCATCATCGCCGCAGCCAGCTCGTGATCAGGATGCGATACCAGACCGGGATAGGCCACCCACCGCACCATCTCGTGTCCTTCGAGGAAGGTCGCAATACGCATCGCGTTGGCCACATGCCGCTCCATGCGCACCGGCAGCGTCTCGCACCCCTGGATGAGGTGAAACGCGGTGTCCGGACTCATCGATGCTCCAAAGTCGCGCAGCCCTTCGGCCCTCGCCCGGGCAGCAAAAGCGGACGGACCGAACTCGTCGACGAAGTCGATCCCGTGATAACCCTCGTACGGTTCGGTGAGGGTCGGAAACCGCCCGGAACCCTCCCAATCGAACGTCCCGCCGTCGACCAGCACCCCTCCGATCACCGTTCCGTGACCGCCGATGAACTTGGTGGCCGAGTGGTACACGAGGTCGGCACCCCACTCGACGGGACGGCACAGATAGGGGGAGGCGAACGTGTTGTCGATCAGGAGCGGCACCCCGTTCCGATGTGCGGCGTCTGCCACCGCCCGGATGTCGAGCACGCTCATGATCGGGTTACCGATGGTCTCGCCGATCACGAGCCGCGTGTCCTCGGTGATGGCGTCGGAGATGGCGGCATGGTCCCGCGGGTCGACGAAGGTCGTCGAGATCCCGAAACGCGGCAGCGTGTTGACGAGCAGATTGACCGTGCCGCCGTACACCGCAGCAGAACACACGATGTGGCCGCCCTGTCCCATGAGCGTGGTGATGGCGATGTGCAACGCCGCCTGACCAGATGCGGTGGCGACGGCGGCCACTCCGCCTTCAAGGGCGGCGATCCGCTGTTCGAAGACCGAAACGGTCGGATTGGAGATCCGGCTGTAGATGTGGCCAGGCACTTCGAGATTGAACAGGGAGGCGGCATGGGCGGTGTCTTCGAAAACGAACGACGCCGAGTGATAGATCGGTGTCGTTCTGGCACCGGTCGTCGGATCCGGCCGGGCTCCGGCGTGGATCGAGAGCGTGTCGAAGCCGGTGGTGTCAGGTTTGACCATGCAGTCACGATATCCGACGGAGGTCCCGCAAAGTCAGCGAGCGGCCGTCAGCTCCACCGGGATGCCGTTGAGGACCGCGTTTCCCGACAACGGATCGAGCGGGATCGCGTCGGTGAGCACGTTGGTGTTCACACCGGGCCGTTGGGACGCCACAGACAGGCCCGCACCTTCGGTGTCGTGCCCCCATCCGTAGGGAAGGCTCACAACACCGGCCATCACTGCATCCGTGATCTCGGCCGGAGCCGTCACCACCCCGACTCTCGACCGAACGGTGACCCGGTCGCCCGAGTCGACCCCGAGCCGTGCGGCATCGTCGGGATGCAGTTGCAGCGTGCATCGCTCCTTGCCCCGCACCAGCACCTCGACGTTGTGCAGCCAGGAGTTGTTGGAGCGCAGTTCGCGTCGTCCAATCAGCACCATCGTCTCGGGCGTGTGTGTTTCGACCGCTGCCTGCAGTCTGGGGAGGTCGGCGAGGATCGGTTCGGGAGCGAGTTCGACGAGACCCGATGGCGTGCAGACGGCTTCTTCGAGACGCGGCGTGAGAGGACCGAAGTCGATGCCGTGAGGGGCGGCGGCAAGTCGCTCGAGCGTCATCCCTTCAGAGTCGGAACCGAACCCGTCGCCCCGATGGCCGGTCCGGATCATGAGATCCAAGAACCGCTCGGGGATCGGCCACGGCGCGAGTTCCTTGAGGATCTCGTCGGCATCGCGGCCGTGGATCGGCGACCCGGCGTCCGCGACCGCCGACTGGACTCGCGACAGCAACGCAGCCTCTGCGAGCATCGACGGATCGACCGCCGATCCGATCCCGGCCGCAATCCCGGTGAGAGCGACGATCGCCTCGAACTCGGACAGACCGTCGCGCGCGAAGACCGCCTCCGAATACATGGCGTACTCCCGGAGCGACAGCGTCGTGAACGCCAGGTCGTAGTGCGACTTCTCCAGCACCGAGTCGCCCGGGAGGATGACGTCGGCATGACGGGTGGTCTCGTTCAGGTAGATGTCCACCGAGACCATCAACTCGAGGGATTCGAGTGCCTCTTCCAACCGGCCGGCGTCCGGCGTGGTCAGCGCCGGATTCCCGGCGATCGTGAAGAAGGCCCTCACCTGGCCGTCGCCTTCCGTGAGGATCTCATCGGCGATCGTGGCGACGGGCAGTTCGCCGAGCGTCTCCGCCAGGTCGCGAACCCTGCTGCGGAAGCGTCCCTGCCGAAACGTACGAGCCTCCCGACCGGCAGACTGATGCAGAGCGATGGGGAACATCGCTCCACCCGGCCGGTCCAGGTTCCCGGTGATGACGTTGAGCACGTCGACCGCCCACGACGCCAGAGTCCCGAACTCGACCGTGTGCGTGCCGATCCGCCCGTACACGCACGCCGTCGGAGCGGCGGCGAGGTCTCGCGCCACCTGCCGGGTGGTCTCGTCGTCGATCCCTGTGAAGGCGGCGGTGACGCCCGGATCGAAGCCGCGCACCGCCTCCCTGACCTGATCCAGGCCGTTCACGCCATCGAGATCTTCCGAAACGAGACCTTCGTCGAACAGAACATGGGAGAGCGAGAGCAACCAGGCAGCGTCCGAACCGGGCCGAATGCGGAGGTGGAGGTCGGCGAGTTCCGCGGTCTTGGTGCGGCGAGGATCGACGACCACCAGTCGGCTGCCGCGGTGCTTCAACGCCTGCAAACGGCCGGGCCAGTCCGGTGCCGTGGCCAGACTGCCGTTCGACTCGAGGGGGTTCGCCCCCAGCATCAGGAGGAAATCGGTGCGGTCGACGTCGGGAACCGGGATCGACCCAGCGTGCCCGAACATGTACCCCGACGACACGTGCTTCGGCATCTGATCGACGGTCGCAGCAGTGAAGATGTTGCGGCTGCCGAGGGCTTTGGCGAACGGACGGATCGCCAGGTTGTTGTGGAAGCCGTGAGCGTTGGGGTTGCCGAGGTAGAGGGCGACGGCGTCCCGCCCGTGCTCGGCCAGGATCGGCGTGAGACGACGGTCGATCTCGGCGAGAGCCTCTTCCCACGTCGCCTGCACGAACACTCCGTCGCGCTTGACGAGAGGAGTACGGATCCGGTCAGGATCGTCGTGAAGACGACCGAGCGTCGAGCCTTTCGGACAGATGAAACCCTGCGAGAACGGGTTTTCACGATCGCCCCTGATCACCTTCACGCGTTCGTTTTCGAGGGTGATTTCGAGACCGCAGGTGGCCTCACAGAGGGGACAGGTGCGATGGACGATGCGACTGCTCATCCAGGGTCCTCCGAGGTGACGGGTGATCTGAATGTACCGGTACATTGCCGGCGATGGAGATGTTGGTCACCGGAGCATCGGGCGTACTCGGCAGGGAGGTGGCCCGCATCGCCACGGCGGATGGGCACGTCGTCCGCCGACTCAGCCGCTCTTCCCGTGGCGGTGACGGCTGGGTGGTGGGAGATGTCGGCACGGGAGACGGCCTCACCTCCGCCGTCACCGGTGTCGACGTCATCATCCACTGCGCCTCGGATCCCCGGCGGCACGCCGCCACCGACCGCACCGGTACGAAGAATCTGGTGCAGGCCGCACAGCGGGCGGGCGGAATCCACATCGTCTTCCCCGGCATCGTCGGCTGCGACGTGATCCCGCTCGGCTACTACAAGTCGAAGACCGCCGCCGAGGAGAGCCTCGAACAGTCCGACAATCCGCACACGATCCAGCGTTTCACCCAGTTCCACGACTTGCTGTGGTTCGCTCTCGGCAAGCTGACGAAGTGGCCGATCGTCCCCGTCCCGAACGACACCCGCTTTCAGGTACTCGACTCGGCAGTCGCCGCCCGATGTCTCGTGGAGGCCGCCGAAGCTCCGGCGGCCGGACGACTCGGAGACCTGGGCGGTCCGACCGTCTACGACGTCAGAGATCTGGCGAGGTCGGTGGCGGCGGCACACGGTCGCCGGCGTCGGATCATCGGGATCAATGTGCCGGGACTGGTGGGTGCGGCATTCCGGGCGGGAGGCAATCTCACCGAACACCGTGACGGGACAGGCGCGACCTGGAACGACTTCGTGGCGAAGCAGCTCGGCTGAGCGTTCAGGCTTCGGCGCGGTCGGCGTGTTCGGCGGCGATCTCGTCGAGGATCTCTTCGGCCCGCACCAGATGACCCTGCACCGCGAAACCGTGGGCGGCGTCGCGTGGCTGGTTTCCTTCCTTGATCCTCTTGGCTGCGGTGCGAGCGTGCGAGGCGCCCTTCTCCAATTCAGCGGCCAGCAGGCGGTAACGGTCGATCTGCTTGGCGTCGTCGCGCGACGGTTCGGGTTCCCTGACCGACTTGGTCGCAGGTTCTGCTGCCTTGGGCGTCGGCCCTTCGTCGATGACGGACTTCGCTTCGGACAGGGTGAAGCGACCGTGAGTGACCTCGCGTCCGACCACGATCCCTCCGAGTCGCCTGCCGCTCTCTTCGATCGAGATCAACTCCCGGAGGTCGTCGAGATGCCGCACCCCACCTGACGCGATGACCGGTTCGTCGACGGTGCGGAGGGCGGTGGCGAGGATCATCTTGTCCGGCGGTTCGATCAGGGCGTCGCGGCCTGCTTCGGCGATCAGGAAGGACACGGCTCCCGCCGAACTCATCTCGACGAGAACCTCTTCGAGGAACCGTCCCGAGTTCTTGGTCCATCCCCGAGTGGCGATCTCCTCATTGGGTCGGACATCCAGCGAGACGACGATCTTGTCCGGGTAGTCGCGGCACAGGTCCCAAACCATGTTCTGATCTTCGATGGCAGCCGTCCCCATGACCACCCGCCAGGCGCCCGCGTCGATCAGCCGACCGGCCTCGATATGGGAGCGAATTCCGCCTGCCACCTGGACCGGTCCGTCGACGGCCTCGATGAGCCGATCGATCAGGTCCCGGTTGCGATAGTCGCCGTTGGCTGCGGCGTCGAGATCGACGACGTGGATGGCATCGGCACCCTGCTCCCGCCAGTTCCTGGCGCGCGAGATCGGGTCGTTGTCGAGGGTGATGGCGTTGTCCAAACTTCCGCGCGGAAGACGCACCGACTTCCCGTCGAGGATGTTCACACGGGCATAGAGGTCCACAGGTCTGTCTGAAAGCACGTCCGGAGCCTACGCGGGCAAGTCAGATCGCGTCGCATCGGCCCCGTCGATCCCGAGCCGTTCTTCGGCTTCGTCGAGGGTCTGGGGGTTGTCGAGAACGCCGGAGAACAGATCACCCGACCCCCGCAGGCGATCCCAGATGTTGTCGATCGTGAAGTCGCCGTTGCGAACATCGCCGATCTCGTCCCACCGGAGAGGAACCGAGACGGGTGCACCAGGCCGCGGCCGGACCGAGTAGACCGATGCGATGGTCTGGCCGAAGGCATTCCGGTTGTGATCGATGAAGACTCTGCCGCGTCGCGTCGGAATGTCCCAGGCCATCGTCACATCGTCGGGGTTGGCCGCCGCCAGCAACTCACCGACGGCACCCACGAAACGCCTGACCCGCTCGTGGGTGTGGACCGGGGCCAACGGAACGTAGATGTGCATGCCTTTCGAGCCGGAGAGCTTCGGCAGTCCGACCAGTTCGAGCTGGCCGAGCACCGTTCTGACCATCCCCGCCGCGGTGACCACCTGGTCCCAGGTCGACCCTTCCGCCGGGTCGAGATCGAATATCGCCAGGTCAGGATGGTCGAGATCGTCGACCCGGGAGTGGAACGGGTGCATCTCGATGCACCCCATGTTCGCGAACCACATGAGCGACTGACGGCTGTCGGCCAGCAGGAAGTCGATGTCGCCGCCCATCGACTCCGAGTGGACGTTTCCGGTCGCCATCCACTCCGGCTGGTGGCCGGGAGCGCGCTTCTCGTAGAACGACGGGCCGTCGATCCCGTCCGGATATCGGGACATGGACAACGGTCGGCCGGCGAGATGCGGGAGAAGCAGGTCGGCGATCGATGCGTAGTACTGGATCAGGTCCCCCTTGGTGACGCCGTCGGGGAAATACGGCTTTTCGATGTTGCTCAGAGTGAGAGGCCGCGCCGATCCGAGCACGCTCCAGCGATCACCCTGCTTCTCCACCCGAACGGCAGCGGGGGCATCGGTCAGGCGCCCGGACACGGGTCGGCCCCGAGGCTCCGGTCCGCTGGCGACAACCGCGCGCATCTCGTCCCAGATGGCGTCGTGACTCTCGGTATCGGGTGACTCGGAGATCACGATCATCCCGACGTCGGCCGCCTTCGCCGCCTCGATGAGCGGCGCAATCCGGAGGGTCCCCTCGCCGTAGGTCGTGTGACGGATCTCGCCGTGCGGCCCGAAGATGTTGTCGCTGAACTGGCACTGGAGAGGGCTGATCCGGATGGCGTCGAAGGAGTCTTTGACGAATCCGAGCACGGCGGCGAAGGCGTCGGTGCTCGTGAGGCCGCCGCCTGTCATGGCGTGAAGGTGGGCCCAGTCGACGATCGGCCGGACGAACGGGTATTCGGCGGCGAGCAGGGCAATGTCACCCAAAGTGCCGAATCCGCGCTCGTTGCCGGCCGTCTCCAGGCCGAGCGAGACGCCCAGACCGCCGACCTTGGTTCCGATCCAGTCGAGTCTCCGGCGGATCATGTCGAAGAGTTCGTCGGAGGTGTGTTCGCCTTTCGCACCCGGATGGGCGCAGATGATGGTCGCGCCGAGGGCAGCACCGAGCTTCATCGTGTGTTCGATGGCGGCGACGGTCTGCTTGGCGCGGTCTTCGTCTGCGACGGTCAGCGAGCCGAAATAGGGGGCATGGGCGCTGAGACGGATGCCCCGTTCGGCGGCGAGCTCACCGAATCGGACGCAGTCTTTCTCCTTCCACGGGAACCCGCCGGTGAACCCCAACTCGAACGCGCCGTGTCCCTTTTCGATCAGGCCGTCGAGAAACTCTGCGTGCGGCACCCCATCCGGGGGCATTCCCGAGATCCCGTATTCCAGCATCGGGACGCATTGTGGCCGCTTTCCGCGGGCTGGATCGGACGTGGGGGTCCGATCTAACCCTGGGTAGCAACGGACTTTTGGGGGGTGTCGACTACGGGTCGGGTGGGGGTGGGAGTACGTTGCCTGCCCATGTCCGAACTTCCCGTTGCCCCGGTCGGTGTGCTCCTGCTGCAACTCGGCACTCCGGACTCGACCGAGGTCCCCGACGTCCGCAAGTACCTCCGCGAGTTCCTGTCCGACCCGAGGGTCCTCGACATGCCCGCACCCGCCCGCTGGCTGCTGCTCAATGCCGTCATCCTCCCGTTCCGCCCGAAGAAGTCGGCGGAGGCCTACGAGAAGGTGTGGACAGAGCAGGGGTCCCCCCTGATCGTCTTCACCGAAGCACTCGCCGCCAAGCTGCAGACCGTCCTCGGCGACGAATACCGGGTCGCCTACGGCATGCGGTACCAGAGCCCGTCGATCGCCTCGGCCGTCGCCGAACTCGCCGAGGCGGGATGCAGACAGATCGTCCTCTTCCCCCAGTTCCCGCAGTACGCCTCCGCCAGCGGTGGATCCGCCGTGCAGAAGGCCCTCGAGGTGATCGGCTCCCGTTGGAACGTTCCGGACGTGCGCACCGTCGCCGCGTTCTACGACAACCCCGGTTTCCTCGATGCCGCCGCCGGAATTGCCCGGCCCCTCCTCCATGACTTCGCACCCGACCACGTCCTGTTCAGCTATCACGGACTGCCCGAGAAGCAGATCAAGAAGAGCGACACGTCGGGTGAGTGGTGCCTGCAGAACTCGTGGTGCTGTGATTCGATGATCGAGGCCTTTTGTTACCGGGCCCAGTGTTTCGCCACCACCCGCGGTCTCATGGCCCGCCTCGGTCTCGACGGCGATTCGGCCTCGACCACCTTCCAATCCCGGTTGGCCGGTCAGAAGTGGATCGAGCCGTACACGGACAAGGAGATCCCCAAGCTGTATGCGACCGGAGTGCGCAGGATCGCCGTGCTCACCCCATCCTTCACCGCCGACTGTCTCGAGACGATCGAGGAGATCGGCATCCGCCTACGCAAGCAATGGGAGGAACTGGGCGGTGAGGCATTCCTCCTCGTCCCGTGTGTCAATGCCGACGACCGCTGGGTCGCCGCCGTCGCAGACATGGCGAGGGGTGCGTGAAGCCCTCAGCCGAGCACCCGATCGACCTCGAAACGTATGACGACCCGCCGAGGATTCTCTCGCGCCGGCTGGTAGCGCCGTTCGAAGAGCCGCTCGCCTTCGGCCACGGCTTCGGGGTGGCGGCGCACCTCCGCGTCCCCTTCCAGTGCCAGCCAACGACGACCGTCCACCTGGCAGACCACCGCCCGTCGCCGTTCGTCGACGTTGACCACTTTCTGGGTGCCGTCCGAGGAGATGATGGACACCGCACCCTGGTCGTAGGTGAACGCGATCGCCACCACGTGCGGCGAGCCGTCGGCGCGTATGGTCGTGAGCGTGCCGAGATGGCGTTCGGCCAGGAATGCCAGATTGTCAGCGGTGAGTTCGTCAGCAGTACGAGCCATCCGTTCGGAGGCTATCGACCGTGGTGAGCAGAGCAGACATCGAAGAGTTCTATCGAGGATTCCAGGACCGCTTCGCCTCCGCCATCGAGGAACTCGACGGCGATCCGTTCGTCGTCGATGCCTGGACCCGGGAGGGCGGCGGTGGCGGGGAGACGAGAATCCTCACGGGCGGGCAGCACGTCGAAAAGGCGGCCGTCAACTTCTCCGCCGTCGGAGGCAAGACTCCTCCCAACCTGTCGGAGCGAGTGGCAGCGATGGGCGACGAGTTCTACGCCACCGGCGTCTCGATCATCGTGCATCCTCGCAATCCGTACGCCCCGACCTTCCACGCCAACGTGCGCTACTTCGAGTCGGGGGACGAGAAGGCCTGGTTCGGCGGAGGAGCCGACCTCACCCCGTATTACCTGTTCGAAGAGGACGCCATCCAATTCCATCGCGTGCTGGCTGACGCCTGTGACCGTCACCCGTTTGCCGATTACAAGGCGTGGAAACAGGCGTGCGACGAGTACTTCTACCTCCCTCATCGAGGCGAGGCGCGCGGAGTCGGCGGCGTGTTCTTCGATCACCTGACCGAGGACGGGGTGTGGGCCTTCCAGCAGGATCTCGCCGACCATCTGGCGGATGCCTATCTGCCTGTGCTCCGGCGACGCATGGGAGCCGAGTACGGCATGCGGGAAACCGAGTGGCACCACATTCGCCGCGGCCGATACGTCGAGTTCAACCTCGTATGGGACCGTGGCACCAAGTTCGGTCTCGAAACCGGGGGCCGGACCGAGTCCATCCTGGCGTCGCTTCCTCCCCATGCCGCCTGGTCCTATGACCACCAACCCGGCGCAGGCTCACCCGAGGCGGAGTTGCTGAGCCTTCTGTCCGGAAATCCGCGACAATGGATTGGCTGATGCGTTCTTCCCGACTGGCAGTTGGAACCCCGAGAAGTAGGTTCATGGCGGCTTCATGAGCAGTTCGACCCACATCTCGTCGGCCACGTTCGCCTATCCGGCGGTGGACAGCGCCACCCGCGCCCGTCTCGCCGAGGTGTTGCGTCGGCCCGACGACGACGGTTCGACATTCGTGCTCAACACCTGCCTTCGCACCGAGGTGGTCGTCGCAGGCGACACCGAAGACCTGCAACGCAGACTCGGCGAACTCTTCGCCGGGAGCGGCGACATCGGCATCGCCAAGATCAGACACGACGCCGATGCCGTCGAGCACCTCTACCGGGTGGCCGCCGGTCTCGAATCCCCGATCAGGGGCGAAGCCGAGATCCTCACCCAGTTCCGTCAGACGCTGACGAAGGCGACCGAAGCCGGATCGGTGGCCGGCATCTTCGGCAAGCTGATCGAGACCGCCGTCGCCGTCGGTCGCCAGGCTCGCGAGATCATCGGAGACTCGCCGCACGATTCGATGGCGGCCGTCGCCGCCCAGGTTGTCGGCAATGCCGACCGGGTCGCGGTCCTCGGTTCGGGTGTGATGGCCACCGCGGTGGTGCGAGCGCTCCACGGTCTTCCTGCGCCCCCGCTGATCACCGTCTGTGCCCGCAACCCCGAGCGTGTGAAGGCCGAGAACGTCGACGTATGGCCGTTCGACCGGGCAATCGAGGCGTTGGAGGACTTCCCTGCCGTGATCTCGGCCACGTCCGCCAAACGGCGGCTCGTCGAAGCCGACGAGATGGCTGCGGTGATCACCCGTCGCTCGACTCCGCTGACGCTGGTGGACATGGCGATGCCCCCCGACTTCTCTGTCATCGGCTCCGCCACCCTGAGATATCTCGACATCGACGACCTCGCCCGAAAGGCCGAGCGCCGGCCGCGAGACGACGATGCCGACACCCTGGTCAGACGGGTCGCCGTCCAAGCCCACCGCTCGTTCGTCGATCACCATCAGGTGGGCCCGGTCATCGGCGGTTTGACCAGACAGGCCGACGACGTCGTCGAATCTGTCGTCGCCCGCTTCGGTTCGCGTCTCGGCAGCGACGAGGATCGAGCGGTGCTCCGCCAGACGGCCCACACCGTTGCCCGGACGCTGCTCGCAGGACCGATCGCCTACATCAAGCAACCCGATCGGGCTCCGGAAGCAGTCGACGTGGTCGCCGACGCCTTCGGCGTCGATGAATGAGGCCGCTCCGCATCGCCACTCGGGCGTCCGCGCTCGCCCTCGCCCAGGCTCGCTGGGTCGGTGAGCAGCTGACGGCGGCCCATCCCAGGATCGGCGTCACACTGGTCGAGGTGACCACCACAGGCGACGCCGACCGCATCTCAGCAGTGACGACCCTGACCGAAGTGGGCGCCTTCGTCCGTTCCGTGCAGATGGCGGTCCTCACCGACGACGCCGACCTGGCCGTCCACTCCTGCAAGGACCTTCCGGTGGCCGGACCCGAGGAACTCACGGTCTTCTTCCCCGAGCGAGAGTCCCCCTGGGACGTCCTGTGCGGGGGAACGCTCGACTCGCTGTCCCCAGGGGCGCGGGTCGGCACAGGGAGTCCGCGCAGAACGGCCCAGCTGGCAGCGCTGCGGCCCGATCTGGTCATCGACGGAATCCGCGGAAACGTCGAAACCCGACTCGGCAAAGTGGCTTCCGGGGAGTTCGACGC
>JBBDWN010000090.1:0-3387 GCA_040902855.1 Acidimicrobiia bacterium
GGCGGTGCTTCGGACCACCGGAGCGTGTCAGTTCGTGGCTCTCATCGGGGAAGCGCAGCATCTCGGTCGGAACGCCGTTGCGCAGTAGGGCCATGAACCACTGCTCGCCCTGTTCGATCGGGCACCGGTAGTCGTTCTCGGAGTGGATCACCAGCGTCGGCGTCTGTACCTGATCCACGTACGCCAGGGGACTTTTCTCCCACCACGTTTCCCAGGCATCCGGGTAGTCCGCCTTGGTGTAGAAGCGGGGGAAGGTCGCTCCGATGTCTGACGTGCCGGCGAAGCTGACGAAGTTCAACAGGGCTCTCTCGACCACGGCTGACTTCCAGCGGTCCTCGTGGGCGGTGAGCCAGCCGGTCATGAAGCCGCCGTACGAGCCGCCCATCACTCCCAGCCGATCAGGATCGATGTGGGGATATCGATGAAGCGCCGCCTCGACCACGTTGCCGATGTCTTCGGTGTCGACCACGCCCCATCCGTCTCCGACAACCGCGGAGACATAGTCGAGCCCGCGCCCGGATGACCCGCGGGGATTGCACGCGATCACCGCGTACCCGGCGGCGGCGTAGATCTGAAACTCGTCGAAGAAGCCGAAGCCGTACTGGCTCGCCGGCCCGCCGTGGATGTTGACCAGCGCAGGATGGGCCTCGCCCTCCGTGGGCAGGTAGACCCAGGCGTCGATTTCCACCCCACCCGACGGAACCTGGAAGTGGTGGCCTTCGATGAAATCGAGGTCGTCGTTGAAGTCCGTGAGATCCTCTTCGGACCCGCTGATCCACCGGACGAGCTTGCCCGGCTCGGTCATCTCGGATGTGGCGAGTACAAGAGTTTCACCGTCCACGCTGTGGAACGAGGTGACGACGCGTTGACCGGTCACCAGATGGTGCACCGTCCCGTCCGGCAGGACGCGGATGACGCCGGAGCTGCCCCCGTCCTCGAGTGCCGTGAGCACGTCGACGCCGACGAACAGCAGCCGGGGCGGTCCGGCCGCAAGGGAGGTGCTGGATCGATCCAGGTGTTCGGTGAGGGATCGGAGCGTTCCGTCGGACTCGCGGCGCCACACGGTGGAGATGCCCGGCCAGTCGGTGGAGTCATCTCCGAGGAGATGGAGGGTGCCATCGGGGGCGTAGGCGGCGCATGACCAGTTTCCTCGGGAGACAGCCGGTGCGATGTCGCCGGAGGAGACGTCGATCTCGATCACATCGTTCCCCGGTGCGAGTCCCCGCCCTTCGCTGCGGTCGGTGAGGGCGACGATCTTCGACCCGTCCGGCGACCATGCCGGCGAGCGTTCGTCGAACTCTCCAGGAGTCAGACAGCGCGATTCGGACCCGTCGACCGGCACCAGCCAGATGTGGCGTCGTCGGTCGTGGGTCCAGCCGATGGTGTCGAATCGATAGGGGACAGAAGTGACTCGACGGGGCTGCTTCTCTCGATCCTCGTCGCTCAAGTCAGACCACTCGTCGGTCCTCGTGATGGCGACTGCGGCGATGGTGGACCCGTCGGGGGACCATTCGAAACCTTCGACGCCGAGTTCGAAATCTGTGAGGACCCGAGCTTCGCCGCCACCGGCCGGAATGACAGCGATCTGAGCCGCTTTGTCGACCTTTCTCAAGAACGCGATGCTTTCACCGGACCAACGCGGATGCGAGTCGTTGCCGCCCGTCGTGAATCTGCGCACCACTCCGTCCTGGTGCATCCACAGATCCCGGTCGTATCGATCCTCGTCGAGATTCATCTGTGTCAGCGTGAAAACGACACGGCCGTCTGCGTGCACCTGCGGTTCTGACGGCACGCGTGCGCGTCCGAGATCGTCCGGTGTCATCGAATCCTCCTGAGGTGTGCCCCCGGCCAATGTAACCCGGCCGGTACTGTCGCCTGATGCACCGCATCATCGCATCGTGGTTCGGGTCAGGGCTCATCCTGGGTCGCCTGCGAGGTTCGCATGCAGGATCGGGGACCGTCGGCGGCGCACTGGCATTGGTGATGAGCCTGGCACTCGGCCGCATCGGGTTTCTCGCTCAAATCGGGGCGACGATCGCCGTGATCGGACTCTCGGTGTGGTCATCGGATCGGTTCACCCACGACGAGGACGACCACGATCCCGGTTGGGTCGTCGTCGACGAGGCGGCCGGCACTTTCCTCGCAACGATCGGACTCGCCGGGGGCGGCGCTCTCGTCGCCTGGTTGGTGTTCCGGGCAGCCGACATCTTCAAGTCTGCCTTCCCGGGGGTCGCGGCCGCCGAGGGTCTTGCGGGGGGTGTCGGCGTCACTGCGGACGATCTGGTTGCCGGTCTCTACGGTCTCGCCGCCGGGTGGGCTTTCGTGGCCGTCTTCTGACTTGGTCCGTGGATCCGCAGCGGGCATCATCCCGTCATGGCCCAGCAGCCCAACATCGAGCTCGATCCGTCCGACCGTCCCCGTGCGGTTCCGCGTCCGGATCATGCCCGTCGTTGGCGCCCGTCGGATCGCCCAGGAGTGATCACCTCTCCGGAGCAGGTTCCGCATGGCGAAGGCTTCGGCACCCCGGGACCCGATACCGGCTTTGCTCTCACGCTCATCGACCGGGCGGACCTTCCCGAGCGATCCAAGGGTCTCGACAAAGTGCTCGGCGCACTGATGGGCGCTCGGGCGGCGTCCTTCGGCCGGGCACCGACGCCCGAAGACCTCGAAGTCGCCAAGCTCTTGTGCGGGATCGGTGAAACCCTTCCCGATCACCTGGTCGAACGCCGGCGGAGGTGGGTCGAGGCCACAGCGCACGAGAAACCACCGGGTCGAACTGCGCTGGCGGACGTCGGCCCCGATGTGCTTCGCGACCAGCCGGCGGCGGTCCGATTGCGGGTCTCGAAGCCAGAGTGAGTTTTCGAGCCATCACGGGGACGATCGTCCCGGTCCCCAACCCTGAACTGATCGCTCACATCCCCAGGGTCCATCTCCCCAACTGTTTCGGATGCGGTGCAGACAACGAGATCTGTCTCGGCATCGTTCCGGACTTCGTGGACGACAAGGTCGTCGCCGACCTCGAGTTCCATCGCCGATTCGAAGGCGGACCGGGTCTCGTCCATGGCGGCGCCATCGCTGCCTTCTTCGACGATCTGATCGGCTTTGTGCCGATGACGCACATGCGCCCCGCCGTCACGGCCAACCTCAGCGTCAACTACCGCAAGCCCATTCCGCTGGGCGTCACGATCCGCGGCGAGGCCTGGCTGACCAACTCGGAGGGTCGCAAGCTGTGGTGTGAAGCGGTCGGATACGCCCCGGACGGCACGATCCTCGTCGAGGTCACGTCCCTCTTCCTCGAAGTTCCAGCCGAGCATTTCAGCCGGGCGATCGAAGGTGTGAAGGGACCGTATCCCGACGCCTTCTTCAAGAAGGACGAGTACTACCCGT
>JBBDWN010000091.1:0-3365 GCA_040902855.1 Acidimicrobiia bacterium
CATCGTCCCAACATTCACATGCGGCTTCGAACGCTCAAACTTCGCCTTGCCCATTTTCTATCTCCTCTGTGAGCTGACTGCTCGTCGTCTGTCTTCCGGGCGTCAGCCCGCGGTACCTGCCCGGCTGGACACGATGTCTTCAGCCAGATTCTGTGGGACGTCCTGATACGAGTGGAACTGCATGCTGTATGAAGCTCGACCCTGGGTCTTGGAACGCAGGTCGCCGACATATCCGAACATCTCGGACAGCGGCACCAGCGCCTTCACGACCTTTGCTCCGACCCGGTCCGTCATGGCCTCGATCTGACCACGGCGGGAGTTGATGTCGCCGATGACATCACCCATGTACTCCTCCGGCGTCGTCACCTCGACCTCCATGACCGGCTCGAGAAGCTTGACCCCCGCCTTGCGGGCCGCCTCCTGCAGTGCCATGGAACCGGCGATGCGGAACGCCATCTCGGACGAGTCGACGTCGTGGTACGAACCGTCGGTCAGCCGTGCACGCACGTCCACCAGCGGGTATCCGGCGAGCACGCCGTTGTCGAGAGCGGATTCGATACCCGCATCGACCGACGGGATGTACTCCTTTGGAACCTTGCCACCCTTGATCTCGTCGACGAACTCGTATCCGCCACCAGGACCGGTGGGTTCGAGGGCGATGACGACGTGGGCGTACTGGCCCTTGCCGCCGGTCTGCTTGACGTAGCGGAGTTCGACCTTCTCGACCGGCTTCTTGATCGTCTCGCGATATGCCACCTGCGGCTTGCCGACGTTCGCCTCCACCCGGAACTCCCTGAGCAGGCGGTCGACGAGGATTTCGAGGTGCAATTCGCCCATTCCGGCGATGATCGTCTGGCCCGTCTCCTCATCGGTGCGAACCAGGAAGGTCGGATCCTCTTCGGAGAGCTTTTGGAGCGACTCCGACAGCTTCTCCTCGTCGGACTTGGTCTTCGGCTCGATGGCGATGTGGATCACCGGGGCCGGGAAGCTCATCGACTCGAGCTGAATCTCGGCGTTGGGGTCCGAAAGCGTGTCACCGGTCTTCGTGTTCTTCAATCCGACGGCGGCGACGATGTCGCCCGTGAAGACGTCGTCGACGTCCTCCCGGTGGTTGGCGTGCATCTGCAGGAGCCGCCCGAGTCGTTCCTTCCGGCCTGAGGTGGTGTTGGTGACCGTGGTGCCCTTCGACGCGTGGCCCGAGTACACCCGGAAGTAGGTGAGCTTTCCGACGTGCGGGTCGGACATGATCTTGAAGGCCAGCGCCGAGAAGGGCTCGGAGTCATCGGCAGAGCGGCTCAACTCCTTGTCCTCGTCGCCGGGCTTGAAGCCGGTGACGGGGGGGAGGTCGAGCGGGCTCGGCATGTAGGCGACGATCGCATCGAGCAGCAACTGGACGCCCTTGTTCTTGAAGGCGGACCCACAAAGAACCGGCACGAAGGCGTGCTCCAGAGTTCCCTTACGAATGCCGGCCCTGATCTGGGCGACGGTGAGGTCACCCGTTTCGAGATATGACTCGAGCAGCGCCTCGTCGGTCTCGGCGATCGCTTCCAACATGGCGGCGCGATATTCGACGGCCTTGTCCACCAGGTCGGCAGGAATCTCCCCGGTCTCCCAGATCTTGCCGTCGTCACCCTTCCAGACGTGGGCCTTCATCTCGATCAGATCGACGACGCCCAGGAAGTCGGCTTCCGTACCGATGGGGAGTTGCAGGACGAGAGGGGTTGCGGAGAGGCGGTCGATGATCGACTGGACGTCGGCGTAGAAGTCGGCGCCGGTGCGGTCGAGCTTGTTGATGAAGCACATGCGGGGCACGCCGTAGCGATCGGCCTGACGCCACACGGTCTCTGACTGCGGTTCCACGCCGGCGACGCCGTCGAAGACTGCGACCGCCCCATCGAGGACGCGCAGCGAACGCTCCACTTCGACCGTGAAGTCGACGTGGCCGGGAGTGTCGATGATGTTGATGGTGTGGTCGTGCCAGAGACAGGTCGTGGCAGCCGAGGTGATCGTGATCCCTCGCTCCTGCTCCTGCTCCATCCAGTCCATCGTGGCGGCGCCGTCGTGGACTTCGCCGATCTTGTAGGACTTACCGGTGTAGTAGAGGATGCGCTCGGTCAACGTGGTCTTTCCGGCGTCGATGTGCGCCATGATCCCGATGTTGCGCGTACGGCTGAGGGGCACCGATCGAAGGTGCGACAGCGCGTCGTTTCCGTTACTCATTTCCTCTGCTCTCCGGTCGTTATGGAATTGTGAAAATCTGGTGTTCGCTACCCCGGGCAGCGATGGCCAGCGCTACCAGCGGTAGTGGGCGAAGGCCTTGTTCGATTCCGCCATCTTGTGGATGTCTTCTTTGCGCTTCATGGCGGCGCCGGTGTTGTTCGATGCGTCGAGGATCTCGTTGGCGAGGCGGGCGGACATCGAAGGCTCGCGGCGACGGCGGGCGAAGCTGACGAGCCAGCGCACCGCGAGGGTGTTGGAGCGGCGGGGCGACACCTCGATCGGCACCTGGTACGAGGAACCGCCGACCCGGCGCGACCGCACTTCGACCTGCGGACGCAGGTTGTCGACGGCGCGCTTGAGGACGTTGACGGGATCCTGGTTGGCCCGACGCTCGATGATCTCGAGTGCGTCGTAGACGATCTTGCGAGCCGTCTCCTTCTTTCCCTTCAGCAGGACCTTGTTGATGACCTGGCTGACGAGCACCGATCGGAAGACGGGATCCGGCTCGATCGTGCGCTTTTGGGCTGGGGCGCGCCGCATCTCAGCTCTCCTTCTTCGTGCCGTAACGGGACCGAGCTTGCTTCCGCTTGGAAACACCGGACGCGTCGAGCGTGCCGCGGATGACCTTGTACCGAACGCCGGGGAGGTCGCGGACGCGACCGCCGCGGACGAGGACGATGGAGTGCTCCTGGAGGTTGTGACCTTCACCGGGGATGTAGGCGGTCACTTCCATACCGGACGAGAGCCGCACACGACAGACCTTCCGAAGTGCCGAGTTCGGCTTCTTCGGGGTCACCGTGTAGACGCGAGTGCAGACACCACGACGCTGGGGCGCTCCGGCCAGACCAGCAGTCTTGTTCTTCTTCTTCTTCTTCTGCCTGCCACTGCGAACGAGCTGCTCGATCGTCGGCATGTTTCTCCTTACGCGGGCGACCGGCGCACGGCGACTGTCGAATCGACGAGTCGTCGGACACCGACCTGGTTCTTACTGACCCGGGTCCAGGGGCATGGATCCCCGGTTTAGGTCAGACCGGAGAGCCCTTCAGACTCGGGGGGACGGCGTACGCACGATGGCGCGCACCGAGGTGGGTACGAAGACCACGGGGCGGAAGTATACGAATCCCGCATGGAACGTCAAAAGCCAA
>JBBDWN010000092.1:0-21760 GCA_040902855.1 Acidimicrobiia bacterium
ACGCATGCCGCGACGCCGACCTGCTCATCGTCGCCACCGAATGGCCCGAGTTCCGCAGGGTGGATCTGGAGCAGGTGGCTGGAGTCATGCGTGACGGCACCGTCTACGACGTCCGCAACCTGCTCGATTCTCGGGCCGTGCGCGGCGCCGGTCTCGCCTACATCGCTCTCGGACGTCCCAACGTCTGACGAACACAACCCTCGCTCGTCAGCGGAACAGGTCCTCGTCGGCGGGGCGGATCAGGGGAGTGATGCCCTGTTCGGAAGGCTTCCAGGAGACGCCGCGCACGATCGCCGCCGGAATCCCGGTGGCCTTTCCCATCACCAGGTCGGCGGCTGCCGCGATCTCGTCGACCACCGCGACCTCGGTGACCTCCAACACCTTGCCGAACGTGTCGGTCTGACCGCGCAGGTCGTCGATCGGCTCCATCCCGGCGACTCCGATCGCCACGTCGACCAGACCCCGCCGCCACGCCCGGCCGAACGTGTCGGTGACGATCACGGCGATCGTGACGTCGAAACGATTCTGCAGTCGCAGCCGGATCCGGTTGGCGGAACGGTCGGGATCCTCCGGGAGGAGGATGGCTCTGGCCGGGCCAGCGTTGGACCGGTCGATCCCGGCGTTGGCGCAGATGAATCCGTGGCGGGTCTGGGCGATGACGAGCGGACCTCGCCGCCGAATGATCCGCACGGCTTCGGTTTCGATCAGGTGCCGGTGGGCGTCCGGGCCGTCGTCGGGGAGGTCGACGATCCTCCCCTCGGCTTTCGAGATCAGCTTGTGGGTGACGACCAACACGTCCCGGTCGGCCAACGCCGGCCCTGACTCGATGGCGTCGCCGATGAGGGCGGCGACGTCGTCGCCCGGGGCCGCCTCGCCGATCCCGTGGATGCCGAGGATCGTCACGTCAGCCACGAGATCATCTCCGAGGCGAGTCGTGCGGCCGCACTTGGGTCTGCGATCAGCGTGTTCGTTTCATGTACGGCCGGGACGACGGGGTCGTCGGGTGCGTCGCCGTGGTGGACGACGATGTCTGTCAGGAGGTCGCCGTAGGAGGCGATGATGCCCGTGGTGTCGGTCGGGTAGCCGAACGCCGGGAGAAGATCCGCCAGCGGGCCTTTGATCGCATCTCCGCCGACCAGCGGACTCACCGCCATCACCCGCTTGCCGGCCATCGTCTCGCGGATTCCGGGCACCGCCAGGATCGGCCAGATCGACAGGATCGGGTTGGAAGGGCCGATCACGACCGCCTCGCATTCGGACAACGCTTCGATCACCCCGGGGGCGGGCCGCGCCTCGGCCACGTACGCGAAGCGGACGTCTGACACCGGCACGGCGTGACGCCTCCGCACGAAGTAGTCCTGGAAGTCGAGCCACTCGCCGTCGACGAGCACCTTCGTCCGGATCGGATCGTCGCTCACCGGCAACACCTCCGAGCCGATCCCGAACACCTTCGAGATCTCGACGGTGACCGCGGACAGGGTCGCGCCCTCGTCGAGTCGAGTGGTCCGATAGAGGTTCAAGGCGAGATCGCGATCTCCGAGGCGGAACGTCGAATCCAGCGGAAAGCCGGCCAGTTCGTCCATCACGTTCCAGGACTCGTCGGTCCGCCCCCAACCGCGCTCGTCGCTGTGCACGCTTGCCAGCGTGTACGTGACGGTGTCGAGGTCGGGTGACAGATTCAGCCCGTAGATGATGTCGTCGTCGCCGACATTGACGATGGCGGTCAGGTCGATTCCTTCGACCGTGGCGAGCCCGCGCAGCATCCGCGCACCGCCGACTCCACCTGATAACGCCGTGATTCTCATGCGTCGGATTGCCTCGTTGGCTCTGGGACGTTCACAATGGAGATTCGATGTCCGAGCATCCCGATACCGAACTCCCTTCGACCGCGCCCGATCAGCGGATCCGCGTGGCGGTCCTCGCCGTCGATGACGACGGGTTGGCTGCCACCCTGGCGGCGATCGATCGCCAAGTGTATGCGATCGAAGGTGTGACGATCATCGACCGTGACGGCGACATCAGCGATCCCGGGGACCACGGCGTGGTCGAAGACTTCGCGGCGTTCGTGGGCGACCTCGGTCCGGAGACCGACCTCGTCTGGATCGTCCACGGCGATGCCCAGCCTCGCCCCGACGCCCTCGGGGCCCTGGTGGCCGAGATGGGCCGCAGCGATGCGTCGCTGGTCGGTTCGAAGATCGTCGACGCCGTCACCCTCGATCGTTTGGAGTCGGTGGGTTCGGCCACTGACGTCTTCGGTGAGCCGTACAGCGGGCTCGACCCAGACGAGGTCGATCTCGAGCAGTACGACGTCGTGCGCGACGTCGCCTTCGTCTCGGCCGTGTCGATGCTCGTCAGACGAGACCTCGTGCGGGGCTTGCGCGGGATCGATCCGCTGATGCCGCCGGTCGCCGCCGGGTTGGACTTCTCCCAGCGGGCGAGGGTGGCCGGCGGGCGGGTCATGGTCGCCCCGTCTTCGGAGGTGCTGCACGAGCGCACCTGTCGCCACGACGTGGCCGGATGGCGGGAGTGGGCCGGACGGATGCGCTCGATGCTCAAGGTCTACCGACTCATCACCCTTGCGTGGGTGGTTCCGATCGGCACCTTGCTCGGATTCGTCGACGGCGTGCTCCGCCTCCTGCTCGGCACGACCCGGCCGCTCACCGACTTCTTCCAGTCGCTGGCATGGAACGTGGTCCACCTTCCCGATTCGCTGACGGCTCGCAACGCCGTTCGCGCCGTCAGACAGGTGGGTGACGAAGAACTCTTCCGATACCAGGTGACCGGGTCGGTGCGCATGCGCGTGTTGGCGACCGACATCGCCGAACGGTTCGGATGGGTGATCGACGACGAGCCGGGAGTCGTGACCGAGGAGGAACTCGAAGACGACTCCACCGCGGCCGGTCCGGTCGTTGCCGCGCTCGGTCTGATCACCGTCGCCCTCGCCACCCGGAGTTTTTGGGCGGGTGCCCTGCCCCAATCCGGCTTCACTCTGGCTATCGCCGAGCCGCTGGTGGCTCTCAACGGATTCGCCGGCGGTTGGAATCCGGCCGGTCTCGGATCATCCGAGCCGGTGCATCCGTCGGCGGCGCTGTTCGCCGCATTGGAGTGGATCACCGGCGGCTGGGCGGGAACGATGCGAATCACCATCGCGGCACTGCTCGTGACCGCGTTGGTTGGTGCGGGGCGCCTGTTGCGCGAGGTGGGTGTGACCGGACCGACTCGCCATCTCGCAGGCGTGGTCGGCGTCATCGGGATGGCGACCGCTGCCTTCGCCACCGACGCAGATCTGGCGTCGTGGCTGGCGATCGGTCCCACCCTGGCTGCAATCGCACTGGCCGTGATGCCGTGGCCGTCGGCCTCGTTCGGCCGCCTGGGAAGGGTCGGCGGGCTGGTGGTCGCTTCGGCGGTCGCAGGTGCGCTGGCGCCGGGAGCATCGGTGGTGATCCTCGTCACGTGTGTCGGGCTGTGGCTGTTGGTGCCTGGCCTCCGCCTCGGTGTCGCCGCCAGAGGCTTGCTCGCCGCCGACATCGCCGTTCTCGTGACCGCGCCATACCTGTCCGCAGTCACCGTCGACGAACTCACCGAGACGGGACCGGCATACGACCTCATGCCGGCGTTGCTCCCGGCCGTCCTCCTCGTCATCGCAGCCGTCCTCGGGACCCTCTTCCTGCCCGGCCGTCGGCACCGGATACCCGTCGTCGGAGGAATTCTCGTCGCCCTCGGTGTGTGGTTCCCGGTTTTCGAGTCGCCCCGCGGGGATCTCGGTGCGACCTTCGCGCTGTTCGCCGCCGTCGGAGTGGTACTCGTGACAGGTGCCGTCATCGGTCTGGATCGCGAGGGATCGCGTACCGTCGTCGGAGGCAGGGCCACCGCTGCTTCGGCGGCCGTCCTCCTCGTCCTTCTCTCGCTCAGCCATGTCGTCGACGGGCGCGCAGGGTTCGGGGCAGACCAATGGACCGAACGGCTCGTGTTCACCGAAAGCCTGGGGGCCGAGATCTCATCCTCCCGCGTCCTGGTGGTCGGTGATCCCGGACAACTGCCGGGCGAGCACATGTCGACGGCGGGTTTCGCCTATCGGGTGGTTCCCGTGGAAGGACCTTCACTGGAATCCGCCCGCCTCGGCCAGCCTCGGCTCGGCGACGACGCCCTGGCGGATCTGGTGGCCTCGATTGCCGGCGGCGAGCTGGTTCGCCCGGGCGAGATGTTCGCCGAGTTCGGCATCGGGTGGGTGGCAGTCGTCGACGACGCCGCCTTCTCGGCGGCGATGGCAGCCCAGGTGGACATGGACGAAGTGCCGGTGAGCGAGGGCCTCACAGTGTTCCTGAATTCGGTGCCTGCTCCCCGCGCAGTCACCGAGAGCGGATCGGTGTGGGAGGCCGACGGGGCGCGGTTCGTCGGTCCTCCAGCATCGGAAACCGTTCGGATCGCCGACAATGCCTCGCCGCGTTGGGGCCCAGGCTGGGAACAGGATGGGTGGGCCAACAGGGTTTCTGCCGCAGACGGGGTCGCGGTCTACAAGCCGCACTCGTTGCGCCGCACCCTTGCCTGGGTGGGGGTGGGCATCTTCGTCCTCGGATTGGCGTTCCTCCCCTTCTCTCGGAGGAGCAACCAGTGAAACGCGTTCTCCTCGCCCTCGCCGTCGCGGTCACCCTGACCGGGGGGTGGCTGGTGGCGCCGGAACCGGTCATCGTCGACGACGCCCCGGGTTTGGAGCCGGCCGCAGCCGCGGCGGCGATGTGCCCGCTCCGGTTGGACAGGACATCGGACGGCAAGCTCACCATCGGCTCATCGTTGATCGCACCTGCCCGCATCACCGTCGGTAACGCCGGTTCGATCCTGACGGACCAGTCGGTGCTGGTCGACGAGGCGGGCGGCGCCGCAGTGCAGTTCGACGAATTGACGATCGGCGGTCTGACCGGCGCCTTCGTCGAGTTCGGGATGACAGGCGCCGCGGCCGCCACGGTGTCGCGGGGCGAGTCAGGAGTGACGGCCGTCTCGTGTCCGAGCCTCATCCGTACGACATCGCTGATCACAGGCGGAAGCACCCGCAACGCCGAACCACTCGAACTCATCCTCATCAACCCGTACGGCTCCGATGCCGTGGTGTCCGTCGAATCGTCCAGCGAGATCGGGGCCGACTCGGCGGAGGAACTGTCGTCGGTGGTCGTGCCCGCCCGGTCGACGGTCACCCGCGACCTGTCCAAATTGCTGCCTCTGCGCAGCCGGCTGAGTCTCGCCATCACCCCGATCCGCGGCCTGGTGCACGCCTTCGTCGAAGGCTCGGGTGGCGGTGACCGGGTCGTCATCGAGCATGTCGATCCGCGCAGTGAGTGGGTGACCCCCGTTCCCCGATTCGACGGCCAACAAGCGTTCCTGGTCATCTCCACCCATTCCCCCGTCGAAGTCTCGGTCCGGGTTGACGGATGGTCCGATGGGGTGCTGTCTGAAGGAATCTTCAGCGAGGTCATCCCGCCGCGCGGCCAGGTCGAGATCCCGCTCTCCGAACTCGAAGTCCCACTCGACGTCGCCCAGATCCTCGCCGACGGGCCCGTGGCGGTGGCGATGGTGGTCGAAGGCGATGCCGGTCGGGCGGTCAGCCCCGCCAACGCCGGACCGCACTCAGAATGGTTGATGCCGGGTCCGGGCAGTGCGGGCTCCGTCGCCTGGGTCGGCGTCCCTGGCGAGATCGATGCGATCGTCGAGTTTCTCTCCCTGGTCGCAGGAGGACGGTCGTTCACGGTGGACGCACCCGCCGGCACCCTCACCGCCGTCCCGCTCGAGGGACAGGTCATCGGGTACACCTTGCGGTCGGACTCGCCGATCACGGTGCTGTGGTCCGTCTCCGACGAGACCGGGATCGGGCTCGGCGCACCGACGCCCCTTCCCGGAGGAGAATGAGCGACGACACGCTGGTCCGGGTCGCGGTGGTTTTCGGAGTCGGTGTGATCGCAGTGCTCTGGGCCGTCGCGGCAAGACGGGGGTTTGCGGTCAGGCGTCACCCGATCTCTCTGCCGGATCTGGGCCCCGGGGTGGTTCTCTTCACCTCTTCGACCTGTGCGTCGTGCGCGCGCATGGCAGAGCGCATGGTCGACATCGGAGATGTGACGGAGGTCTCCTACGAGAACTCGGGAGCGTCGTTCCCGACCGAGGTCAGAGGAGTGCCCGCGGTGGCGCTTGTCGACGCCGAAGGTCGCGGATGGATCGCCTACGGCCTGGTCGGGGTGTCGCGGCTGCAGCGCTGGATTGCCGGCGGTCCTTGAACGGGGGAGGGGCTCGGCCTACCGTTCGACGATGCTCGTTTCCTGTGTTCGCTGCTCTTCCCCCTCTGCCGCTGTGATGACGTTCGACTACGACTCTCGCGCGGTCTGGCTGCTCGAGTTCGACCTCGAACCCGAAAGAGGGCGGGGCTACGCGTTGTGTACGACCCACGCCGATCGGATGACCCCCCCGCTCGGTTGGACCTTGACCGACCGACGGAACGTCACACGGCTCTTCGCCACCCGGGACGAGGCCGCAACGGCCTGAGTTCGCCGCCGGCGTGTGGAAGTCGCCACCGGCGGTAGCATCCCGGGATCGAGCGCGGAGACTTTGATGGACTGCCCACAGTGCGGCGCAGCCGACGTGATAGAGATCAGGCACAAACTCGAAAGCGACGGCGAGTTGGTCTTCTTCTCCTGTCATCGCTGCGAGGAGAAGTGGTGGGACCACGACGGAGCCGTCGTCGAGTTGCGTGAGGTTCTGGACCTCGCTCGCCGCGAGCGCACCTGAATCACGATCGTTCCGTTGCCATGGCAGTCACAGCCCCGCCTCGTCGTCGCTCGTGGGTCCCGGTGGGGGTCGTCACTGTCACGTCGCTCATCATTCTCGGGGTGCTTCAGCCCCAACTGTTGATCGATTCGTCGACACCGTCCGGTGGCGACATGGGAGCGCACGTGTTCGGGCCGGCGTTCTTGCGCGATGTGCTGATCCCCGAGGGGCGGCTGCTGGGATGGTCGAACGACTGGTTCGCAGGGTTCCCGGCTTACTACTTCTACTTTCCACTGCCATCGCTCGTCATCGTCCTCCTCGACGTGTTCCTTCCGTATGGAACAGCGTTCAAGCTGGTGACGGTGATGGGACTCGTCGGAATGCCGCCCGCGGTGGCCTTCATGTCGCGGGCGTTCGGCTTCTCTCGCGCCATTTCGGCGGTCGCCGCGTCCGGTACCGCGGCGTTCGCGTTCATGGAGAGCTTCAGCATCTACGGCGGGAACGTTGCCTCCACGCTGGCTGGTGAGTTCACGTACTCGTGGTCGTTCACGCTGGGGTTCGTCTATCTCGGGTTCTTGGTCAGGGCCGCCGACGGCGAACGTCGGGCGATCCCTCGTGCTGCCATCGCGCTCGCCCTGGTCGCGCTCTCCCATGTCTTGACCACTCTGGTGCTCATCTTCGCCGGGATTCCATTGTTGTTCCGACGGCGATTCGAGCGTATGGCCGCAGTGGGGATCTGGGCCTGGGCCTTGGCTCTCGCCGGCTTCTGGGCAGTGCCACTACTGCTGCGGATCTCGAACAGCTCGGACATGGTCTGGACTCCCCTGCGCCGGTGGGAGGAACTGTTCCCCATCGAACTGTGGCTCTTGCTGCCACTGGCTGTGGCGGGCGCGATCTGGGCGATGAGGCGCACGAATCGGGTGGCTCCGCTCCTCGTGGCGGCCCTGTTGCCGCTCGTCTACTACCCGCTTCCACTCGTTCTCCCTGAGTTGCTTCCGAGCCTGTTGGGCGACACGCACTTCAAGTTGTGGAACGGACGCCTGCTCCCTTACTGGTATTTCGGCGTGGTGTATTTCGCTTCGCTGGGGGTGGCTGCCGCCGGACTTCATGCCAGCCGGCGGCTCCCCGATCGGTTGCCGTTGCTCTGGGCGAGGATTGTCATCGCCATCGCGGGGCTCACAGGCATCGCGGTGGTCCTCGCAGCGGATCTCCCCGCCTACGCATGGATCGCGATCGCCGTCACCGGGACGCTGGCGCTTGGCGCCACCTTCCTCGTGACCGGTGATATTCCCGCTCGGGGGTTGCTCACCGGGGTGGCAGGGGCGACGCTGGCTCTCGGCTCCCTCGCCGGCGTCTCGTTCATCGACGGATGGGCGCGATGGAACTACGAGGGATACGAGAACAAGGCGGTCTATCACGAGTACGAAGCACTCATGACGTCGATTGCGGAGCTCCCGCCCGGACGAGTTCAGTGGGAGCAGAACACGGGGATGAACGAGTACGGGACGCCAATGGCGTTGATGTTGATTCCCTACTGGACCGAAGATCACCAGTCGATGGAGGGACTCTTCTTCGAGTCGTCACTCACCACTCCGTTCCACTTCATCACCGCTGGTGAAGTCTCACTGGCACCGTCCAACGCCGTTCCGGGGTTGCCGTATCAGAACTTCGACTTCGACAGGGGTGCGGCGCACCTCGGGCACTTCGGGGTGGACTACTACGTGTCCTACACGCCCGAAGCCAGGGAGGCAGCAGACGCCCACCCCGACTTCGAGTTCCTCTTCGAGACAGAGCCGTTCGCGGTCTACCGCCTTCCGGAGCGTCCCCTCGTGGAGATAGCCGAGTTCGAGCCGACGGTGTACGACCCTGCCCTTGCGAGTCCCGGCACGGATGCGCCCGGGTTCCACGAAGTTGTTCTCGACTGGTTCGCCGACATCGAACTCCTCGATGTCTGGCTCGCCTCCGACGGACCGGACGAGTGGCGTCGGATCGGCCCCGATGTGGCAGCGGAGTTGCGGGAGCCATCCCCGATCGATGCGGGTGGAACGGTGTCCGACGTCGTCGTCGAGGATCATCGCATCTCGTTCAGCACCGATGCCGTCGGTGTGCCTCATCTCGTCAAGGTCACGTACTTCCCGAACTGGGAGGCCGAGGGGGCCGAGGGGCCGTGGCGGGCGGCGCCGTCGTTGATGGTCGTCATTCCCACGGAGGAGACGGTCACGCTCGAGTTCCGCGATCAACTTCCCGAACAGGCCGGTTTGGTCCTGACGATCGTCGGAATCGGCGGACTCGTTGCGTGGCGCGGATCACCGCGGCGGAAGCAGCCGACGAATCCGGACGAGTCCGCGTAGCGTCCTCGGGACACGTCCCAGGAGCCCCGAGCGAGCGTCGCGCAATTCGGCGACGACGACGGGGACCTCGGCGATCTTCGCTCCGTCACGTTCGGCTCGAAGGATCAGTTCGGTGTCGAAGAGGTCGGTGCCGGACACGGTCATGTGTGCGTGACGCTCCAGCACCCAGCGCCGGAAGCCGAGCATGCCATGGGTGTCCGAGACTTGCGATTGGAGTACCAGTCGCAGCAGCAGATTGAACACCACTGTCGCGAAACGTCGGACGAGTGGGCGTCGGTCCTCCGACGCCGGATCCCGCTTCGATCCGACGACGACGTCTGCGGGTGAGGCGAGCACCGCCCGCATGAAGTCGGCGGAGAAGTAGTCGACGTCGACGCTGATCACCCATTCGCCGGTGGCTTCGGCGAACCCCCGGCGTAAGGCTTCTCCCTTGTCCGCTCGGTCGAGTTCGATGACTCGGACCGCATCCCCGCCGAGATCGCGGGCAACGTCCGCTGTGCCGTCCGTCGAGCCGTTCTCGACGACGAGAATCTCGGCTCCCGCAGACACTTCATGCACCGCCTCGATCAAGGAGGGGAGGGCGGACGGGAGGAACGTGGCCTCGTTGTGCACGGGTACGACGACCGAGAGATCTGGCATGCGGCAGGCGAGTGTAGGGGCCGGTTCTACCATCGGAGGGTGAGCGACATCCAGGCGGTCTTCAAGGCCTATGACATCCGCGGCCGGACCGACACGGGTGAGCTCGACGAGGACCTCGCCCGCAATGTGGGCGCCGCTTTCGCTGCGACGGTGGAGGATTCGCCCATCGCGGTAGGACGTGACTGCCGAATCTCGTCACCGGGTCTGAGCGCCGCCCTGATCGACGGCATCACCTCGTATGGCTCCGACGTCGTCGACATCGGAGAGGTCGCCACCGATGTCGTCTATTACGTCGCCGGGTCCCGCTCCATGCCCGGCGTCATGATCACCGCCTCGCACAACCCGGGCGAATACAACGGAATCAAACTGTGTCGGGCGGGGGCGATCCCTGTCGGATCCGACTCCGGCCTGGGAGAGATCAAGTCCCTGATCCTTCACGGCGGACCGGCGCTGTCCGGTGGGGGAGAAGTCACGACGTTCGATCCTCTGCCTGGTTTCGTCGACCACCTCCTCTCGATCGTCGATCCATCCGCCATCGGCGCCCTTCGGGTCCTCGTCGACGGTGGCAACGGAATGGCCGGTGTGGTGCTGCAGAGAGTGTTCGGGCGGATACCCGCCCAGCTGATCGGTCTGTATCTGGAGCCGGACGGGTCGTTCCCGAACCATCCTGCCGACCCGCTCCAATCAGAGAACCTGGAGGATCTGATCGCCGCCATGGGTTCCGAGCAGCCGGATCTCGGTGTGGCATTCGACGGCGATGCCGACCGGGCGTTCTTCGTCGACGATCTCGGCGTGCCCCTGTCCGGGTCGACGACCACCGCTCTGATCGCCCGCTGGTTCCTCACTGCCAATCCCGGCGCATCGATCGTCCACAATCTCATCACGTCGCGGTCGGTCCCCGAGACGATCCTCGGCGCCGGTGGAGTGCCCGTCCGTGCCCGTGTCGGCCATTCGTACATCAAGCGGGTGATGGCAGAGACCGACGCCGTCTTCGGTGGCGAGCATTCGGGCCACTACTACTTCCGCGACAACTTCCGGGCGGATTCGGGGATGCTGGCGATGCTCGTGCTGCTGCGTGTGATCACCGAGTCAGGTCGCCCTCTCTCCGATTTGCGGACCGATGTGGAGCGGTATGCCGCCTCCGGTGAGATCAATTTGACGGTGAGGGATCACGTCTCCGCGATGGCAGCGGTGGAGTCCGCCTTCGACGAATTCGAGTGCGACCACGTCGACGGACTCACCGTCGACCTCGGCGACTCGTGGTTCAACTTGCGGCCCTCGAACACCGAGCCGTACCTGCGTCTGAATGTGGAAGCGCCGGATCAGACCGGTGTCGACTGGCTCGTCGGCCGTGTCCGTGGCATCGTCAGCTCATCATGACGCTCATCGCACCCGAACTCCTCGAGATCCTCCGTTGCCCCGTCGATCACACGCCGGTACACGAGGACGTCGACGCGTCCACGCTCGTGTGCGAAGGCGGGCTCACCCACACCTACCCGGTGCGCGACGGCATTCCCGACATGATTCCGCCCGATCAAGAGGTCAACACATGAACTACGACATCGCCACCCCCACCCTCTCCGAAGAGGGCAGCCGCCGCCTGGAATGGGCCGGTCGCCGCATGCCGGTGATCGCAACGATCCGCGAGCGATTCCGCGAGGAGAGTCCCCTCGCCGGTCTGACGATCGCCGCCTGTCTCCATGTCACCGCCGAGACCGCCAACCTCATGCTGGCGCTGCGTGACGGGGGAGCGAAGCCGATCCTGTGCGCCTCGAATCCTCTTTCGACCCAGGACGACATCGCCGCAGCTCTCGTTGCCGAGGGGATTCCCGTCTTCGCCATCCGCGGCGAGGACAACACGACCTATTACGAACACATCAATGCGGCGCTCGACATGGAGCCCGACATCACGATGGACGACGGCGCCGACCTGGCCACCCTCCTCCACACCAAGCGCACCGAGTTGAACCCGATCGGATCGACCGAGGAGACGACCACCGGCGTCATCCGCCTGCGGGCCATGCAGGAGGACGGAACGCTCCGCCTGCCGGTGGTCGCCGTGAACGACTCGGACACGAAGCATCTGTTCGACAATCGCTACGGCACCGGTCAGTCGGCGATGGACGGGATCATCCGGGCCACGAACGCGCTCATCGCAGGTCTCAACGTGGTGGTGGTCGGCTACGGCGACTGTGGTCGCGGGGTGGCGGACCGTGCCCGCGGGTTCGGCGCCCATGTGATCGTCGTCGAAGTCGATCCGGTCAGGGCCGTCTCGGCGGCGATGGACGGGCACCGGGTCCTGAACGCGGCCGACGCCGCCGTGGAAGGCCACATCTTCATCACCGTCACCGGGAACAAGCACGTCCTCCGGCGGGAGCACTTCGAAGTCATGCGGGACGGTGCCATCCTCGCCAACGCCGGCCACTTCGACATCGAACTGGAGTTGACGGCGTTGGCGGACATGGCGACTGCGATCCGTCCGATCCGCCGCAGCCTCGACGAATACGAGATGGCAGACGGCCGTCGGCTGCTGCTGGCGGCAGAAGGTCGGCTGGTCAACCTCGGTGCGGCCGAAGGCCACCCTGCCGACGTGATGGACTTCTCCTTCTCGCTGCAGGCGATGGCGGCGGAGTGGCTGGCGAAGAACGCGGACACACTGGAGCCCCGCATCTACACACTGCCCAAGGAGATCGACGCCCACCTGGCGCGTATCAAGTTGGAGGCCCTCGGCGGCGGTCTCGAGATCCTCACGTCCGAGCAGGTCGACTACCTGAGCAGTTGGGACGTCGGCACCTGACCTGAATCCGTCACACCGCTCCGATATTCGGGTGCGGTGGTCTGTCTCTCCTGTCGTGGTCCCGGTCCCAGGTTGTGTGATGCGTGTGCCCTGACGATTCGGCCCGCCGGTGAACTCCGCACGCCCGGCGGTCTGATCGTCCACCCGTGGGCGCTTCACGAGGGCGCGGCGCGGACGCTCGTCCGTCGCCTCAAATATGAGGGGGTGGCTGCGGTGGCCCCGCTGGTGGCGGGTTTCCTGGCTGATCGGGTCCCGTCGGATGCGCGGTGCCTCGTTCCGGTGACGAGGACCGTCGTCCGCCGTGTGCGATATGGCATCGACCCTGCCGCGTCCCTTGCCTGGGCCGTCTCGCGACACACCGGGCTCCCGGTGATCGATGCGCTCTCCCCGCCGATCTGGAACCGTCCGAGCGCAGGATCGGATAGGGAGTCGAGGAAACCTGCGCGGTTCGTGTCGCGGCGGGTGGTGCGGGGCGCGGTCCTCGTCGACGACGTCCTCACGACCGGTGCGACCCTCGACAGCGCCGCCGCCGCACTCGGTGGTGTGGGAGCAGCCCTCACGGTTACTGGAGCCCCCTGAGTGACTAGTCTCCCGGCAGCGCGACCAAGGAGTGTTGGCTTGGAAATTCGAGTGCACGGACGAGGGACGGATCTCGATCAGAACTTCCGGGCGCTGGTCGACGAGAAGCTGCAAAAGGCAGCGAAAATCTTCGACCACGCCGGCGACGTCGACGTCGAACTCACCGAAGAGAAGAACCCTCGGCGCACCGAAGACAAGTACCGCTTGGAGTTGACCTCGCTCACCAGCGGCCGGATGCTCCGCATCGAAGCGGCCGCTCCCACACCCGAAGCCGCGTTGGACGACGCCGTCGACCGGTTTTCGAAGACGATGCGCCGTCACAAGGAGCGGGTCATCGACAGCCACCGCAAGCGCGAACCGCAGGTGTCCAGCGACGAGCCGCCGACCCTCGAACAGGAGATCGTTCGCCTCAAACAGTTCGTGATGAAGCCGATGACCATGGATGAGGCCGTCCTCCAGATGGAGCTTCTCGGTCACGACTTCTTCTTCTTCCACCACGCCGCGACCGACAAGAACAGTGTTCTCTACCGCCGCAACGACGGCAGACTCGGATTGATCGAACCGGCATGACCGCACCCTCCATCGTGATCGCCGACGACGCGCCGCTGATCCAGGCGGGACTCGCCGCTGCACTCCAGGCCGAGGGGTTTTCGATCGTGGGTCGAGCTTCGGATGCGATGACGGCCGTGTCATTGGCTCGGGATCTCAAACCGAACCTCGTTCTTCTCGACGTCCTCATGCCGGGAATCTCCGGATTGGAGGTCGTGGCGAAGATCCGAGAGATGTCGTCGAAGACGGCCGTGGTGCTTCTCACGAGTTCGGAGTCCGAAGAGGACCTGTTGAAGGCCATCAAAAGTGGAGCTCGCGGTTACATCGTCAAGACCACGCCGATGCCGGAGCTCGTCTCGAGCCTGCGCGACGTCTTGGAAGGCGGGGCGGTCGTGTCCCCGGCGATGGGCGGCAAACTCTTCGACACCGTCGCCCAGCTGCTCAAGCACCGCGAGGTGGCCTCATCACGACGCCCGGTCCTCACCGGCCGGGAGCGAGAAGTGCTGCAGTCGATCGCTGAAGGCAACACCTCCCGCGAGATCGGCGAGCGCCTGTTCATCTCCGAGAACACCGTCAAGAACCACGTCCGAAACATCCTGGACAAACTCGGCCTGCGCTCCCGCAACGAGGCCGTGATGTACGCCATCCGCGAAGACCTCATCAAGGTGGATTAAGGCCCCCCTCTGCCTCAGTGTCCCCCCAGGAGCGCAGCGACGTTGGGGGGACCGACGGCTGCTTTGAGCCGTCGAGGGGGGCCATGAGCGAAGCGAACTCGTGGAACACCTCTCGCGCGCCGTGGTGTGACGGGTTGGTGGCATCGTTGGCGCTGAGAGCCGATAACCTGTAGATCTCATGTCTCTCTTCTCCAAGCTGCTTCGCGCGGGGGAAGGCCGACCGTTGAAAGAGCTGGAGCTGGTGGCTGCGGCGATCAACGACGTCGAACCCCGTTTCGAAGCTCTCACAGATGATCAACTCCGCCAGAACACGGTGGATTTCAAGACCAGGGTCGCCAACGGCGAAGCCCTCGACGACCTCCTGATCGAGGCCTTTGCCACCGTGCGCGAAGTCGCCAAACGGGTGGTCGGCGAGCGTCCCTACGACGTCCAGCTGATCGGTGGTGGCGCCCTGCACCGCGGGATGGTTGCCGAGATGAAGACCGGTGAGGGGAAGACGCTGGCGTCGACCCTCCCCGTCTACCTGAACGCTCTCGCCGGCAAGGGCGTCCATGTGGTCACCGTCAACGACTACCTGGCTGCCCGTGACGCCAAGTGGATGGGTGAGATCCACCGTTTCCTCGGCCTCACAGTCGGCCTGGTCCAGACCGGCATGCCTCCCGCCGACCGCCGCCCCGCCTACGAGGCGGACGTCACCTACGGGACCAACAACGAGTTCGGCTTCGACTACCTGCGCGACAACATGGCGATGCGGGTGGCGGACATGGTCCAACGCGGCCACAACTACGCCATTGTCGACGAGGTCGACTCGATCCTCATCGACGAGGCGAGGACCCCGCTGATCATTTCCGGACGGGTGGCGGACAACGCCAAGTGGTACAAGGAGTTCGCTCGCATCGCCCAGCGTCTCCGCCGGGACGAGCACTACACCGTGGACGAAGGCAAACGACAGGTCCTCGTCACCGAGGAGGGCGTGTCGAGGGTCGAGGAGATCCTCGGCATCGAGAATCTCTACGACCACGCCGCCGTCGATCTGGTCCACCACATGGAGTCTTCGCTGCGGGCCAAGGAGCTCTATCACAAGGACGTCGAATATCTCCTCGACAACGGCGAGGTGAAAATCGTCGACGAGTTCACCGGTCGTGTCCTCGAGGGTCGCCGATACTCCGAGGGGCTGCACCAGGCGATCGAGGCGAAGGAGAACGTGGCGATCAAGGACGAGAACCAGACACTCGCCACGATCACCCTCCAGAACTATTTCCGTCTCTACGACAAGCTGGCCGGAATGACCGGTACGGCCGAGACCGAGGCCGCCGAACTCGCCCAGATCTACAACGTCCAGGTCCTGGTGATCCCCACCAACAGTCCGATCGCACGGATCGACGCAGACGACATGGTCTACAAGTCCGAGGACGCCAAGTTCAATGCCGTGATCGACGAGGTGGCGAAGCGCAATGCCATCGGCCAGCCCGTTCTGTTGGGGACGGTCTCCATCGAAAAGTCCGAGCGACTCTCAGCCGCATTCACCAAGCGGGGTATCGAACACGAGGTCCTGAACGCCAAGGCGCATGCCAGGGAGGCCGACATCATCGCCCAGGCCGGCCGGGTGAGTGCGGTGACGGTTGCGACGAACATGGCCGGGCGTGGTGTCGACATCAAGCTCGGCGGAAATCCCGAAGGGTCGGCGATCATCGATCTCAAACGGGCGGGAATTGCACCAGACGACCCCTCCTACGAGGGGAAGCTGGAGGAGCTCACCGCCAAACACGCCTCTGAACTCCAGCCCCTCAAGGACAAGGTCAAGGAGGCAGGCGGCCTCTACGTGGTCGGAACCGAACGCCACGAATCCCGCCGCATCGACAACCAGCTGCGTGGTCGGTCCGGCCGCCAGGGTGATCCGGGCGAGTCCCGGTTCTTCCTGTCCCTCGAAGACGATCTGATGCGTCGTTTCCGTGGCGAGCAGGTGGCGTCGATCATGGAACGTCTGAACATTCCTGACGATCAGCCGATCGAGGCGAACATGGTCAACAAGGCCGTGGAACGGGCCCAGCGTCAGGTGGAGTCCCAGAACTTCGAGATCCGCAAGAACGTCCTGAAGTACGACGAGGTGATGAACCGCCAACGCGAGGTCATCTACGGCTGGCGCTCCGGGATCCTGCACGGCGAGCTGACCGACGACCTGGTGAACGAGTGGACCGAGACCGTCCTCGCCGACACGGTCATCGGGGTCTTGGGTGAGGGCACGTCGCCGTCGGCCTGGGATTGGGAGGCGCTCGGGACCGAGTTGGCGATCTTCCACGAGGACTTCGACATCGGCAAGCACCGGTTCGAAGGGTCGATGTCTGTCGACAAGGTCGTGGACCTGGTCCTCGACGACGCCAGGGAGATCTACGCCGGTCGCGAGAAGGAACTCGGTTCCGACGTCCTCCGCCAGGTCGAGCGTTCGGTGATGCTGCAGCTCATCGACAACAAGTGGCGGGAGCATCTCGCAGAGATGGACTACCTCCGTGCGGGTATCGGTCTGCGTGCGATGGGCCAGCGAGACCCTCTCAGCGAGTATCAGCGCGAGGGCTTCGAGATGTTCACCGAGGTCGTCGAGTCCGTGAAGCGAGACGCCGTTCGTTACCTGTTCCGTGTCCAACTCGCCCAACCGCAGCAGCCGAAGCAGGGTGCTCCCGTTGCCCAGCAGGCGCGCGGACCGATGAAGCCGGTCACCACCGGGGACAAGATCGGCCGCAACGAGCCGTGCCCTTGCGGGAGCGGCAAGAAGTACAAGCGGTGCCACGGGGCCTCGACCTGACGCCTCGCGACGGCCGTTAGCCTGCCTTTCTCCATGTCAGATTCCCACGACATCGCCGCTCTGCGGGACCGCCTGCTCGAAGCCAGGGGGTTTCTTTGACCTGGAACAGAAGACCGCCGAGCTGGAGGATCTGAGGGAACGGGTCGCAGAACCCGAGTTCTGGAACAATCCGGACGAGGCTCGGTCCGTGTCCCAGAAGCTCAATCGCTACGAGTCCATCTTCGGTCTCGTCGCGGAGTTGGAGCATTCTCTCGAAGACGCCGAACTGCTCTTCGAGTTCGGCGACGAGGACTCGAGGCGGGAAGCCTCCGAGTCGCTGGCCAAGGTCGCCAAGGAGCTCGATCGGCTGGAACTCGAGTCCCTCTACTTCGGTGAACACGACGAGTACCCGGCGATCCTGACCGTCTACGCCGGCGCAGGCGGCGTAGACGCCCAGGACTGGGCAGAAATGCTGTTCCGCATGTACGAGCGATATCTGACCGAGAAGGGCTACTCGGTGGTTCGCAACGACTTCACCGAAGGCGAAGAGGCAGGCATCAAGTCGGCGACGATGACCGTGCGGGGCGACCGGGCGTACGGCAACCTGGAAGGCGAGCGTGGCACTCACCGTCTCGTGCGGATCAGCCCCTTCGACTCCCAGGCCCGGCGCCATACGGCCTTCGCCGGGGTCGACGTGATCCCGGACATGGGTGACGCCGACATCGAGATCGAGATCAACTCGGACGACTTGCGCATCGACACTTTCCGGTCACAGGGTGCGGGGGGCCAGCACGTCAACACGACGGATTCGGCCGTCCGGATCACCCATCTTCCGACGGGCCTCGTCGCGTCGTGTCAGAACGAACGCTCCCAGCTCCAGAACCGCGAGCGGGCGATGCAGATGCTCAAAGCCAAGCTGTTGGTCCTCGCCGAACAGGAACAGGCCGCCCAGTTGGACGAGATTCGGGGCGAGAACGTCGAAGCCGGGTGGGGACGCCAGATCCGGTCGTACGTCCTCCAGCCGTATCAGATGGTCAAGGACCTTCGCACAGACGTCGAGCTCGGCAACGTCGACGCCATTCTCGACGGCGCCATCGATCCGCTGGTCGAGGGCTACCTCCGCTGGCGGCGAGCCGAGCACGAGAAGCGGACATCGGCTGCCGGTTGATCCGCAAGATCGGGAAAACTCGGGACCGCTGGTAGCCTTCCAGGACAGGTTTCCCCCATCCGATACGTGCTTTTTCTGCGCGCGAAGGACTGCCCCGTGATTCGACTCCAGAACGTCACCAAGGTCTACGAAGGTGGCACGGTCGCCGCACACGATGTCGATCTCGACATCCAGCGTGGTGAGTTCGTGTTTCTCGTCGGACCCTCCGGTTCCGGCAAATCCACCCTCATCCGGTTGATGCTCCGTCAGGAGCCGGTCACCCGCGGGACGATCTGGGTTGCCGGCAAAGACATCACGACCCTGCCCCGTTGGAAGATCCCGTTCCTGCGCCGTTCGATCGGCACCGTCTTCCAGGATTTCAAGCTCCTGCCCAACAAGACGGTTGCCGAGAATGTCGCATTCACCCTCGAGGTGCTGGGACGTCCCCGATCGGTGATCCGACCCCAGGTCGACCAGGTTCTCGACCTCGTCGGTCTGGCCGACAAGACCGACCGGTATCCCCGCCAGCTGTCCGGCGGGGAGCAACAGCGTGTTTCGGTGGCGAGGGCGTTCGTCAACCGGCCGCCGATCCTGCTCGCCGACGAACCGACCGGGAACCTCGACCCTGCAACATCGGTCGGGATCATGAAGCTTTTAGACCGGATCAATCGCACCGGCACCACCATCGTCATGGCCACCCACGACCACGCCATCGTCGATGCCATGCAGCGCCGAGTCGTGGCCATCGAGCGGGGCCAGGTCATCCGTGACGACCGGTCGGGACGCTACGAGTCGGCGATGCGGGCGACCACCGAGCTGCCCGTCGTCGAGGGTCTCGATGTCCAGGCCGAATACCAGGAGCTGGCGGATGTCGTCGAAGCGCGCGAAGTCGCAGAGGACTCAGAAGAATGAGTCGTATCGCCTTTCTCGCCAGGGAAGCCTTCGTCAACCTGCGCCGGAACGCGCTGGTCGTCACCGGCGCAGTCCTGGCCGTCTTCATCTCACTCACGTTGGCCTTCGGCGCCCTGGTGCTCAACGAGTTGCTTCGGATCAACACCCTCGCCTGGCAGGAGGGGACTCACGTTGTCGCGTTCCTGAACGATGCCGACGAGGGCGGGCTCGATCCGTCAGGTCAGCGGGCCTTGATGTCGGAGATCGAGCAGTGGGAACAGGTGGAGTCGATCCGCTACGTCGACAAGGCTGAAGCGTTCGTCGAGTTCCAGACCCTGTTCTCGGATCGACCCGACTTCGTCGAGTCGATCGACCCTTCGATACTTCCTGCTTCCTATCGCATCGAGTTGACCGACATCGACCTCTACCGCGATGTCGTGTTCAACCTCCGTACCCTTCCCGCTGTGCGTGAGGTGCGCTCGTTCGGTGAGCAGATCGATCAGCTTTCGAGCCTGAGCAACGTGTTGAACGTGCTCGGTCTCGGACTGGCGCTCGTCCTGGGAGGTTCGGCGGTGATCCTCATCGCCAACACGATCCGCATGGCGATCTACGCCCGCCGGGACGAGGTGTCGATCATGAAGCTGGTCGGGGCCTCCAACTGGTTCATCCGGGTGCCGTTCGTGCTGGAGGGCCTCATCGAAGGGGTGCTCGGTGCAGCTCTCGCCGTTCTGACTGTCTGGGTCGCTTCGCAGAACCTCGCCGGTGTCGGCGATTCGATCCAACTCCTGCGATTCAACATCGAGGATGCGTTCTTCCTGCGCTGGGGGATCCTCCTCATCCTGTTCGGGGCAGCTGCCGGTGTGCTCGGTTCCTTCGTGGGGCTGAGCAAGTACCTGCGGGAAGCGGAGTCGAAGCCCGCATCGACATGAGGCGTCGACTCACGGCCGGTCTCGTCGCGCTCCTGGCGCTGGCGCTTGTCGTTCCCGCTTCTGCCCACTCTTCGGTCGCGGAACTCGACGAGGTCCAGAAAGAGATCGAAGAGCTGACTGGCCGGATCAACGACGCCCGCGCCGAGAGCAGTCGGGTCGGCCAGGATCTCGGCGCGGCACAGGCCCGGCTCGACGAGATCCATGGGACGCTCGGCGTCGCCGAAGCCAACGTGGCTGCCAAGCAAGCCGAGATCGCGATCCAGGAGGAGCGAGTCGCCGAGCTCGAAGCACAGCTCCGTTCGATCGAACTGCAACTCCTCGAGACGAGCCAGGCGATCGACAGCACGTCCCAGACGCTGGCGCTCCAAGCGGTCGAGATGTACATGAACGCAGCAATGCCGGTCGGCACGATGGTGCTCGGGTTCGATTCGATGAGCGACCTGGCGGTCGGCTGGACCTACGCAGACGGTGCCGCCGCCAATTCCGAAGATCTGCTGGACACCTTCGAATTCCTGCGTGCCGAAGAGGACCGTCAGCGGATCCAGATCGCCGAGAGTCGTTCCGAAGCCGAGACGATCCTGCTGGAACTCGACGCCGAGAGGGGCGCGCTCGAAGTGGAGTTGGCCGAGGTGGAGGCGTTGCGGGCCGAGGCCGTTGCCCGGCTCGCCGAAGTGCAGAACCTCCTCGCCGGTATCCGTTCGGACATCGCCGCCGCCGAACAGCACAAGGACGGGCTCGAGGCGGACCTGGCCCGCATAGAAGCCGAGATCGCCGCCGCCCAGGAGGCCGGGGGAGAAGCTCCTGGCGTGCTGCGCATGCCGGTCAACGGCTGGATCAGTTCGTATTACGGGTGGCGGATTCACCCGATCTTCGGAACTCGCAGGATGCACACGGGCATCGACCTGGCAGCGGCCGGGGGCAGTCCCATCTACGCCGCCGAGGCGGGCCGCGTCATCATCGCCGGGGTACGAGGCGGCTACGGCAATGCCGTGGTCATCGACCATGGCGGCGGCTTGGCCACCCTCTACGCCCACCAGTCCCGCATCGCGGTGTCCGTCGGCGAACAGGTGGCGGCGGGGGAGCGGGTCGGTTTCGTCGGGTGCACCGGGTTCTGCACAGGCGACCACCTGCATTTCGAGGTCCACATCAACGGCAATCACACGGACCCTCTCCCGTATCTCAATGGTTGACAAGAAGAAGTCCGGCGGGTTGAAGGTCGTCGCCTCGAATCGCAAGGCGCGGCACAACTACGAGATCCTCGACACTTTCGAAGCGGGAATGGTCCTGCACGGTTCAGAGGTGAAGAGCCTGCGTGACGGCAAGGCCACCATCAAGGACTCGTTCGCCCACATCAAGGACGGCGAAGTGTTCCTCGTCGGCCTGTATATCGGTCCGCACGGGTTCTCGCGTGACGGTGGCCACGCTCCCGAACGGACCAGGAAGCTGCTGTTGCACCGCCGGGAGATCGACCGTATCGCCGGCAAGCTCGCCGAGCGGGGGCTGACGCTGGTGCCGATCAAGATCTATTTCAAGGACGGCAAGGCGAAACTGGAGCTGGGTCTCGGTCGAGGCAAGTCGACGGTCGACAAGCGCCACACCCTGCGGGACAAGGAACAGAAGAGGGAGATGGACCGGGCCGTCCGGAGACGACGCCCGGAATAGAGAAGAGGGGGGGGGG
>JBBDWN010000092.1:21770-22938 GCA_040902855.1 Acidimicrobiia bacterium
GGTACCTTCTTGGTCCCGCCCTCTTCAGTGGTGATCAGGTGTCGGAGTTCGGCTTGCCGGGTGCGCCGACCCACTCGGGCGGGCCACCGGCGTCTTCGTCGGTCTCGGCGTCGTCGCCGCTCCCGGCCCCTTCGGGCTTGCCCTGACCAACCCATTCGGGCTTGCCTTGGCCTGCGACCTCATCTTCGTCTTCGACCTCGACCTCGAGCTCGCTGCTGTCCGGCTTGTTCGAGTTGAAGGCACAGAAGGTCTCGCCCTCGATCAAGAGCTCAGCTCCGTCGACGGACTCGTCGGTACCCCAGTCGGACTGGGCGATGTAGCGGAGAATGCATCCCTTGCCCTCGCCCTCATAGCCCTCGGCGAATGCGGAGACGTAGGAACCGTGGTTCAACTCGCCTTCCTCGTTCACTGTGACCGCGATCTCGCCGGTCCAGTCTTCAAATGTGGCTGCGTCGAAGTCATCGAGTGTTGTGGCGCAGTAATCATCTGCGTCCTCGTTGAGGGTGCAGACGTAGTAGTTGATGTAGTCGGTCTCGTCGTCGACTGTCGCCACGAAGGCGGTGTTTGACTCCGGCTGGGTGGTTTCCTCTTCGACCTCTTGGGCGAGTCCAATCGCCGAGGTTCCGACGAATATCACTGCCAGCACTGTGATCAAGAAAATCATCCTGGTCTTCATGTGCGCTCCTTTGACCTTTTGGGTAGCGGCCACTCTGTGTGAGGGATGTCCACTCTGAGTGGCCGTCGTTACACATATCTGTGTTTCGGTAGGCCAGTCTTCGCAGGTAGACTGCTGTTACCCGCTCATGGGGGTGTACTGGTTTCGACGTTGGATGTCGAAGCAACGGAAGCGAGCCGGGGATGGTGGAGCCCCGTCAACAATCTGCCAACCAACCAACAAGTGCCGAAGACAACTTCGCACTGGCCGCCTGAGTAACACTCAGTAGTAGCCCGTCTGACCGGAGGGTGCCCGCCCCGCCGGACCCAGGCGCCGTAATGCGGGACGCTGCCGCCGGGGGCCGGGACCGGTGGCTCAAGACAATTCCGGCTTTGGTGATCGGGTACGAGCCATCGGCGTCCGACTCACCGAGAACTTTCAGATGGCTGCGCTCGGAGATGCTGTTGTGGAAGATTCAGCGGACCGGGGTTCAACTCCCCGCACCTCCACCAA
>JBBDWN010000093.1:0-1309 GCA_040902855.1 Acidimicrobiia bacterium
GAGGACGTCGCAGCCTGACCATGAACCCCATCCACAACATTTGCGAATATCTCACATCGAGCTTGAGCGAGACTGCCGGGTTTCCGAAACCGCTTGTGACACCTATCCGCCATCGACCCCTGTTCTCAGCGGGTTTGAACGTGAACGGCCCCAGGGACACATTGGCCATCTGAGCCACGAGGGCCGCCAACTCTGTGCGGTCGCCATGGATGTCGGCGGAAGAGAAGTCGAGGTCTGTCGAAAATCGACCCGCTGAGCCAGCGAACAGCTTTCGCAGCGCCGTGCCCCCTTTGAAGCTGACGAGTTCAAACAGCCCGACCTGATGCAGGTGTGCGAGCAGGAAGTCCTGAGCGATGTCTAGTACCGCGATCCCTTCGTCTAGCCCAGAGCTGGGTGGCACATGGCGTTTGATGTGCCCCAGGGTCAGGTTGGCTGTTGCTCCGACTGTCACTGCGTATCGGCCAGTTCAGCCGGGTGATACGGGAGCACGGTGTCCGCAACGTTCCAGGTGGCGTCGTGGTGCCGCAACCTGCCGCGGGGTCCGAACCACACCTTGTGTCCCGGTACGATCCTCAGCTCTTCCGCCAGGTTCGGGGCGACTCCTTGGGTCAGGTAGGCCAATCTCACCGAAGTCGAGTGTGGCCGGCCACTCAATTCTGTCTTCAGATCATCCAAGCTCGATGCTTTGACCAACTCCGCAAGAGTCGCCATGACAGAGGACCAGCTTCGCACCGCTGACGGGCGATGTGCGATGTGGGCCAGCACCGTGGCCGGGCGATGGACAAAGAGCCCCTGGATCTGGTTGGGTGGCAGGTGCGCATCAAATCGCACGACTCGATACGCGCGCTGGAGCGCTGCTGGAATGTGTATTGCCTGGGGCAACGCCAGTTCGTGTATGTCTGGCGCGCGATCGGCAAGGTCCATGAGCCACAGCGCAGATCCGAGCGCGACGCCCACTGGCATGGCAGGGTCTTTGGACAGCGCAGCCCGCAGTGTTGTCCAACTGCCACTCTTTGAGTACGGGCCTGCGTGTTCGCCGGGTGCGAACTCCCACACACCGCGCACTCCGGTTTTCAGCAGCCATCCTCGTTCAGCAAGACGATTGATCACCACCCGGGCCGGTGAGGCCGCACCGGCGCGGGCGATCAGGGCTGTCAGCTCCTCGGTGGTGATCGTGACGCGACGATCCAGTTCGAGCAGCTCGACGACCCCGGCGAGGGATGGAGGGATGGAACGTGTCATTCTGTACCTGTAATTCTCCGATATGGAGAGGACTGGGTTGTATTTGACACCACTGTAGCCCCGGAGC
>JBBDWN010000093.1:1319-8637 GCA_040902855.1 Acidimicrobiia bacterium
TTCAACCCAATCGCGGTAGATCGCGGACGGATGGCAACACACCCGTCGTTCGGTCTCGCAGGCTCGGGGGCTTGTGTGGCGAATGTGCGGAAGGGCGCGTTGAGATGGTTCGGGGTACTGGAATCGCCGGGTCGCTCTCAGGTGGGAAACCGACGTCCGCCACAGCTGGCTTGCGAATCCGGTGCGATGCGGCAGCGGTCTCTACCCTGTCCGGTCGGTCGACCACCGACAGGGAGATTTGGGTGCTGCTGTGACCGTCACGTCGAGGCTGAAAGATGCCGCTGCCACAGCGTTCGGCCGTCAGAACCACAAGAAGAAGCTAGGAGCGTTCATCGGGGTGTTCACACCCTCGATACTGACGATCCTCGGCGTGATCATGTATCTCCGAACCGGGTGGATGGTCGGTTCGGTCGGACTGTTGCCCGCCCTCGGCATCGTCTTCATCGCCAACATGGTCACCGTGATCTCGGCGCTCTCCGTCTCGGCGGTGGTCACCAACATGAAGGTTGGGAAGGGTGGCGCGTACTACATCATCTCCCGAAGCCTCGGCATCGAGGTTGGTGCTGCCGTGGGCATACCCCTCTTCTTGGCCATGGCCTTCTCCGTAGCCCTGTATGCGTTTGGACTTGCAGAGAGCATCACGATCGTCTGGCCCGAGGCGCCCGAACGGCCGCTGGCGGCGATCACCGTCCTGCTGGTGGGATTGCTGGCTGCGCGGGGAGCCGGTGTCGCCCTCCGGCTCCAGCTGCCGATCATGGTCGGCATATTCGTCTCGCTGGTCGCACTCGCCATCGGCGCTCTGGGAGATGCGGCCATCCCGGTTTCGTTGACCGAGGGCGTGGAAGGCGGTGGCGCGGAGTTCTGGGCGGTGTTCGCGGTCTTCTTCCCGGCGGTCACCGGGATCATGGCCGGAATCAGCCTGTCGGGTGATCTGGAGAAACCCGACCGTTCGATACCACGAGGGACGCTGGTCGCAGTCCTGGTCGGCTTCTTCATCTATCTGTTGGTGCCGATCTTGCTCGCCGTCTCTGCCACGCCCGAAGAGCTGGTCTCCAACAATCTGATCTGGTTCGAGATTGCCGGACCGCTGTCCCTCCTGGTGCTCTGGGGCTTGTGGGGAGGAATTTTCGCTTCGGCCGTCGGGAGCGCCCTCGCTGCTCCCCGAACACTCGAAGCAATGATCGACGACCGGATCATGCCGTCGGTTCTCAATGCCCAGACCCGGTTCATCAAAGGACCGGGAGTCCCTCTCCTGCTCACCACGGCTCTGGCGATGCTCGCGGTAGCGCTGGGCGATCTCGACGCGATTGCCCCCGTGCTCACCATGTTCTTCCTCACCACCTATGGAACGGTCAACCTCGTCGCGGGGATCGAAGCGCTCGGAGGCGACCCCTCCTACCGCCCGACGTTCAAGGTCCCGTGGTGGGTGTCGATCATCGGAGCGGTGGCGTGCTTCTCCGTCATGTTCCTGATCAGTGCTGTGGCACTGATGATCGCCCTCGTCTTCGAACTGGGCCTTTATGTGTTCATGAGGCGCCGGGCTATGACAGCACCATGGGGCGACCTGCGGCGCGGTGCCCTGATGTCGCTGGTTCGTTCCACGGTGATTCAACTCAGCCGCCTTCCCAGTGACCCCCGAAACTGGCGACCGAACATTCTCTTGTTCGCCGGTGACGTCGACAAACGCGCCGGGCTGGTGCGTTATGCGGACTGGCTGGTGCAGGACCGAGGGATCCTCACGGTGGCCAAGCTGATCGAGGGCGACATCGGCACATTGGCGAAGACGAAGGATCGGGTGAAGGCAGAGCTGATCACCGAACTCGAACAGCTCGGAGTCGTCGGGTTTCCAGAGGTGGACATCGTCGACGACTTCGTAGCCGGGGTGGTTTCTGTCGCGCAGGCGAACGGAATCGCCGGCATCGACTCCAACATGGTCATGTTCGGATGGAGCGACAAGCCCGATCGGCAAGAGAACGTCCTCCGTGTAATCGAGAAACTGGCACTGCTCGGCAAGTCGGCCGTCATCGGCGCGGTGAAGCAACCGCGTCCAAACATGGAGCGCGGAACGATCCACGTCTGGTGGGGTGGGCTCGAACAGAACGGAGACCTGCTGGTTCTGCTCGCCCATCTTCTGTCACAGAATCCGGAGTGGCGTGGCAGCGAGATCGTCATCAACAGCATCGCCACCAGCGAGATGGTCCGTGAGCGGACTACACGCCTGCTCTCCGAACTGACGGCGGGTGCTCGCATCGACGCCACCACCAATGTGATCCGCAGGCCGGACGATGTGAGCGTACGGGACACGATCTGGGAGAACTCTCGAGACGCCGACGTGGTGCTGCTCGGGTTGCGAGGCAATGAGCCAGGCCAGGAGGCCAGCTACGCCAGGAGGATGGAGGCGCTGATGGAAGGGTTGCCCACGGTCCTGTTTGTCCGTAACGCCGGAGCTTTCCGGGGACAACTGTTGGGCGCCTACGCAGAAGACCAGGCCGCTCCCTAAGCGCGCAGCCGACCGCCACCTGCCCCACGCCCGCGCCTGGGGGTAGGCGAAAACCTCCGCCTGAGTCCGACCCTCGACAATTGTGGCATCGCCTACCGCGAGGATCGGTCGAGGCCAATCGGGTGGGAGACGGGGCGCATACGTGTCTCGGGTGAGGGAGGTCTTTTATTTTCCGCGGTCATTGTCGGCGTCCTGTGCCGTTCAAGCGCAAGTAGGCGTACCGTTCGGAGCGGACACCCATAGAGGAGAGCCCAGTGGTCGAAGCGTACGTGCTGATCGAAACAGAGATCGGGAAGATGGGACGGGTGGCCGCAGCTCTCAGCGAAATCTCCGGCGTCAGCGCCGCTGATGTTCTCTCCGGCCCCTACGACGTGATCGTGCGCGCCGAAGCAGCCGATGTCGACGGGCTCGGGAGGCTCGTCGTCTCCAAGATTCAGGCCGTCGAAGGAGTGGTTCGCACTCTCACCTGTCCCGTCGTTCAACTCTGAGTGTCCGTCGAGTCGTCCACCGTGTGAATCTGTGTGCTTAACTAGGCACATGCGTCTACACATCACGATCGCCCAGGAACTCGTCGATGAGTTGGACCGACGAGCCGGCAAACGCCAACGGAGTGCGTTCATCGCGCAACTGATCCGTCGTGCGCTGGAAGACGAGCAACGATGGGACGAGATCGAATCGGCGGTCGGTTCGATCGCTGACACGGGACACGACTGGGACGGGGATCCGGCGGCTTGGGTGCGATCTCAGCGGGAGAGCGACGCACGGAGAGTCGGCTAGCGGAATGGCGCGGATTCTGCTGGATTCCACTGTTCTCATCGATGCCCTTCGGGGCCGATCGGCGGCTGAGCGGGTCCGGTCGCTCCGTAGAGCGGGCGACGAGCCGTGGATCTGTGCGATATCGGTCGAAGAGATCTGGCGAGGGATTCGCCCCCACGAGGAACAGGCGGCCGGACGTCTTCTCCGAGCATTGCGGCTGGCGCCGCTCGGTCTTGCCGAGGGCGTAAGGGCGGGTGGCTGGCGGCGTCGGTACGCTGAGACGGGGGTGACGCTGCATCAGGCCGACTGTCTGATCGCGGCGGCAGCGGTCGGTGTCAGCGCGACTTTGGCCACCGGCAACCCTCGCCACTTCCCGATGCCGGAGCTGGCCGTTGAGGAATGGCCCGCTGGCATGTAGCTGCCCGGCGATCATCGGGACCACATCGACATTGGTGAGCTGACGGCGAGGCGTTCGCACTCGCCCTGAGCGTCGTGCTGTATATTGTGATGTATGTCGGCTACTCGAACACAGGTGTACTTCACAGATGAACAGCGTCAGCGGATCGACGCCCTCGCCGAAGCCCAAGGTGTGACGATGGCAGAGATCGTCCGGCGCGCTCTCGACTTCTACCTCGAGGATGCAACGCTCGACGCCGAGCCGACGCTGATGGCGACGTTCGGTGCAGCGCCGGATGCCACGGTGCCGAGCCGGGACGAGTGGAATCGTGGCTGACGTCCTCGTCGACACCGACGTCTTCATCGACCACTTGCGCGGCGCCAGGGAGCTCACACCCGGCAGGAACCGGCTGCACTATTCGGTCGTGACCAGAGCTGAGTTGTTCGCAGGAAACACTGCTTCAGACCTGGTCAGCACACTTTTGGCGCCGTTCCGGGAGATCTCAGTTGATCGCGCGGTGGCCGAGCGTGCCGGGCGGATTCGTCGAGAAAGCCGAATCCGTCTTCCTGACGCCCTGATCGCCGCCACCGCCATCGAGCACAAACTCGCTCTGGCTACCCGCGACCGATCCGACTTCGAGCCTGTACGGTCCCTCCGCTTTCGAAATCTATAGCCACGCTTGCCGATTCCCGAACTGTCTCATCGGAGCGTCAGGGCGACCTCGGCAGGGTGTCGTGTCGGGTCATTTCGACCCTGATGCTGGCGGATGCCAGCTTCGGTAAGGTCTCGCCTCATGACGTCTCGGCCTTCAATCGTCAGTGCGGCGTTGGCTGCCGTCTCATCGGGTATCGACGACTTTTTCCAGCTTGTCGACCATCTCCTGGCGCGAACCGATCTCGAAGCCGAAGCTCTCGCCGCGGGAGAACCGCCCGACGAGTATCTGTTCTTTCTTCTCGAGGAGGATGCTCGGATTCTGGTCACCGACGACGACGAGGTGATCCGACTCGACGAGTTGGGCGACGGCTTGGTTTTCACCCGTCGAGTCAGCACCGAGGAGGTGACCGGTGACATGCTGGACGTGGTTCCCGACCTGTCACTCCTCGACTTGGGCTCGGGGGAGTTGTCGACTCCGGCCGGGCCGCTGCGTCTCGAATTCGGCTGGACGGAGCGCTCCCCGTACTCGGCGCACGGCTCGTGGGCAGGGCCGAATGGCTGGCTCAGCGGGTTCACGCCCGGAGACCTCATCGTGTTCCGTCGCGTCGGTGACCACGTGGTGGTGGAGGCGCCGACAGAGGTGGGCGACGGGGAAGCGGAGGTTGCCGCACTGCGCGACGCTTTCGAGATCGGATACGACGAAGGCATCGGCGAAGACCCCGAGTATCTCCTCAGGCAGGCAGTACTTGCCGACAGCGCGCTCTTCCGCAGTCCGGTTCGTCCGGTTTCGGAGTTGTTGGTCGACGCCGGCTTGTCCATCCAGGGAACTTTCGTCGGCCCCACCGATACCGAGTGGGTGCCGCCGGCAGCGGCAGCCGCCGAGGCCTTCCGTTCCCATCTTCGACAGGTGTACGGGTTCAACGCCTGCTGCGACGACGCCTTCGATCTGGTGGTGGACGCTTGGACCGCCCATCTCGCCGGACGGGACCTGCCCGCCAGGAGTGTCAATCGGGCTCTGCGCCACGGATCCGTGGTCGAGGCGTTCAGCGAGTGGATAGACCGTTACGGCAGTCTGGGATCGGCGGCGGTCCGTGACTTCGTCACTGCGCTGGTGGTCTCGGGCCGTCGTGACTCTGCGCCAGCCCTTATGTTGCGTGCCCGCAACTACGAGGCCGCAGGGGAGACGCTGGCCGCCGAGGCCGATCTGGAGGAGGCGATTGCGGCCGATCCCGACTTCGGGCCGGCGCTGGCGGAATTGGCCTGGTATTCCGCCGACCGTGGCGACGTCACCCGGGTGATATCCCTGTTGCGTCGAGCGGGAGTGGATAACGACGATCGGTGGCTCTCCTTCCATGAATCCCTTGGATCCCGAGTGCACGAAGTCGGACGCAACGAACCGTGCCCCTGTGGGTCTGGCCGCAAGTACAAGCAGTGTCACCGGGGCAGACCCGAGATCTCTGCTCGGGACCGAGTCACCTGGCTTCTCTCCAAGCTCACCGTGTTCGCCACCCGGGACGAACAGCGGAGCAGGCTGATCGGCCTGGCGTCCAGCGCCATGTGGGACGACTTCGAGATCGTCGACCTGGCCCGGATGAGTCATGACGAGTTCATCGTCGAGTTGGCCGTCTTCGAGGGCGGCCTGCTGTCCGAGTTCATCGAGCGCCGGGGGATGCTGGTCCCCGACGACGAGGCAGAGATTCTGGCTTCGTGGGAGAACCGCGGCCTGGCACTGTGGGAGATGGAGTCCACAGACGGCGTCTCGGTGGTGACCTTGCGCGACACCAAGACGGGTCAGGTCGAGACGGTGACCGACCGCTCGACCGCCAATCGGTTCCGCCCCGGAGACCAGGTCCTGGCCCGGCTCTTGCCTGCTTGGGGCGAGATGTGGTTCTCGGGAGTGATGGTCCCGGTGGTGCCCCAGCACCGTGCTTCTCTGATGCAGATCCTCGACCACTACCACGACGCCGACATCCTGGCCGACTGGTACGGGTCGCTCCACGCCCCTCCCCGGATGGCTAACCGGGAAGGCGAGCCGCTCGTCCTGTGCGAAGCGCGCCTCCGCCCGACGGCGGGATGGGACACGCTCGTGGCTGCACTGGACGAACACTATGAACGGACTGACACCGACGAGAACGTATGGCATGAGTTTGTGGCCATCGATGACGAGGAGCGTGTGATACGTGCCGTGCTCCGCCGCCACGACGACGAGCTGGAGGTCGAGGTCAACTCCGAGCCGCGCCTGGACAGGGTGCTCGACGAGCTTGCCGGCGTCGCCGAGGTCGTCTTCACCACCTCCCGACCCATCGGCAGTGCCCGGCAGATACAGGAGATGCTGGCCGAATCACCGCCGCCGCAAGCTCCGCCCTCCCTCGATCCAGAGTTCGCCGCCGAGATCCGTGGCCGAATGGAGCGCCGCTGGCTCGAAGAGGAGATCCCCGCGCTCGCCGGGATGACACCTCGTCAGGCGGCCGCCGACCCCACCCGAAGAGAAGACCTGATTGCGCTGTTGCGCTCCTTCGAGAACTACCCCGGCAACGAACTGTCGATGCGTCCCGAGGTGATCCGGGAACATCTCGGTCTGGAAGACTGACCCGGCCCCAAAGCCACCCGGCCCCTGCGCGACCGAAGACCTGCGCGGCAAGCCGCTCTGATCAGCCTTCTTCGCCAGATCCTTCGAACGGGGCAGCGATCGCGATAGCGTCCTCCGCTGAAAGCTCACTCCCCGCTTCCCATGCCTTCGAGAATGCGGTGTCACCCATCGCTGCGAGAACCTTGCCCCGGACTCCCGCCTCCTCCTTCGCAGCCCATGACTCGAGAGGGAACCCCGTCTGGTTTCGTAGCTTCTCGGAAGCAGCCAGGACCTGGGCGGCGAGGTCCGGGGCTTCGGCATCCAGGAGGATTTCGGCGAGCTGGATCAGGTCGTGGACCAGCTCGACCACCTCTCCCAAACGGAGGTGGGTCTCGGCGCCCTCTCTCAACAGCGAGACCGCTTCTCCGATCCGGCCCGCGTC
>JBBDWN010000093.1:8737-14380 GCA_040902855.1 Acidimicrobiia bacterium
GGGTCTCGGCGCCCTCTCTCAACAGCGAGACCGCTTCTCCGATCCGGCCCGCGTCGTTCGCCACGCCAGCCATGAACCGTAACCCCAACGCGATCGCCCGCTCGTTGCCGGTCTCTCGGGCCAGGCGGAGATGCTCCATCCGTAATGCTCGGTAGCCTTCGAGATCGCCGAGCTCTTCACGCATCCAGGCAAGCGCCCGTAGCGCCATCAATCCCATGTGGTCGTCCCCGAGGTCACCGAACGCCTCGACGGCCTCCCGGAAGATTCCCTCGGCTGATCCGTACTCACCTCGCTCGGCCAGCACGACTCCGAGGAGATAACGGGAGTTGACTATTCCCCACGCATCCCCCAGGGCACCGTAGATGTCCAGCGCCTCCCGCACTCGAACCTCGGCTGTCTCCAGATCCCCCATGCTCATCGCGAGACCGGTGGCACCGTTGAGAGCCCGGGCGCGAAGCGTGGTGGGAGCCCGGTCCATGTCGAGGGCGGTCTCGAGCCATCGGCGACCCTCGGCGAGGTGGACCCGCTGATACCAGAATCGCCACAAGGCGCCTGCGAGACGCAGGAGATCCGGGGCCTGGCCCGACGAGGAAAGCTGTTCGAGCGCCGCTCGTAGGTTGTCCCGTTCGGCCTCGAGCCGATCGAGCCACTCCTTCGGGCTGCCCGTCAGGTGTGGGTATGCCTCTTCGGCGAGGGTGAGGAAGTGGGTGGCGTGTCGCTGTCGGGTCTCGGCCGCTTCGCCTGCCTCCTCGAGCCGATCCTCTGCGTACTCCCTGATCGCCTCCAGCATCCAGAACCGCCCCTCCCGGAAACGAACCAGGCTCTTTTGCACCAGTGCTCCGATCGTGTCGACATCGGTGTCAGCTACTTCCTCTGCGGTCGAGAGCGTGCAGCCGCCCCGGAACACCCCCAGCCGCCTGAACAGGCGTTGCTCGTCCGCGTTCAGCAGGTCGTATGACCATTCGATCGTCGCCCGCAGGGTGCGCTGGCGTTCTGGTGCGTCGCGAGCGCCGCCGGTCAGCAACTCCAGGCGAGCGTCGAGCCGCTCGAGGATCTGGACCGGTGAGAGCATCCTCACCCGCGCCGCGGCCAGCTCCACAGCCAGGGGAAGGTGGTCGAGCCGCTCGCAGATCTCCCCGACCAGTCCGTCGATCTGGTAGCTGGGGTCCACCGCTCGCGCTCTCGCCACGAACAACGCTCCGCTGTCGTCAGGAGCCAGTGACGGAACCGGATACTCGTGCTCTCCCTGGAGGCGGAGAGGCTCGCGGCTGGTGGCCACGACACCGAGGTTGGGACACGAGGCAACCAGCGCCGCCACCTCGGATGCCGCGGCGACCACCTGTTCGAAGTTGTCCAACAGCAAGAGCATGCGTCGCTCCCCAATGTGGGTAGCCAGGTCACGTTGTGCTCCCAGCACTTGGGCGATGGCAGACGGAACCAGAGTTGGGTCGCGCACCGGCGCCAACCCGACCCACCACACCCCGTCCGGATAACGGTCTGCGACCCCTCCTGCGGCCTGAAGAGCGAGCCGCGTTTTGCCTGTCCCACCCGGACCGGTCAGCGTCAGTACCCGCACGTCCGACCGCTCGAGCAGGGTGACGATCTCCGCCAGTTCCCGGCTTCTGCCCACGAAAGGGGTGGTAGGAACGGGAAGGTTGGTCTGATGGAGGGTCCTCAAACGCGGAAATTCCCCCGAGCCGAGCTGGTAGATCCGCTCTGCCGCGGTGAGATCCTTCAGCCGATGCAACCCGAGGTCGACGAGATCGTCTCGCTCGACAAGAGCCGCGGTGGGAGCCGAGATGAGAACCTGCCCCCCATGGCCTGCGGCAGCGACCCGAGCCGCCCGATGGACATCTACTCCCACGTAGTCGTCGTCATCGATGAGAGGGGATCCGGTGTGGATTCCGATCCGAAGCCGGATCCGGCCACCTTCCAACGCACGCTGGATGTCGGCCGCCGCCTGTACCGCTCCGATCGCGGTGGGAAAGGCGACGAAGAACGAGTCGCCCTCCGTGCCTACCTCCACTCCGCCGTGGGATGCGATCACCTCCCGCACCAGCTTGCGATGGCGGCTGAGCTCGTGGGCGTAGGCCCCGGTTCCGAGCTCGTGGAGGAGCGCGGTCGACCCCTCCACATCGGAGAACAGGAAGGTGACAGTTCCCGACGGGAGGTCGCGACTCACAGATGGATCTTCGATGTCCGGCGCGGGATCGTCAACACCGAATACGTCACGCTGTCAGGGTCCGAAGGGGCTGAACCTTCACCTCACTGCAACTGTCAGGGTCCGAAGGCCGCGAGTTCGTGACCGGCTGGAAGCTGACCTACGCGGCCAGTGGCAGGGATCGACGCGGTTCGGCCGGGTTCCCTCACTGGCCGTTCGGACCGGTTCGGCGGGTGAGCGCGGTCGACAGGTGAAAGCGGCCAGCAACCGGGTCAGGCCACCGGCAGGGTGAGGGTGAAAACGGTGCGGCCGTTGCCGCGGCTGTAGGTGAGGTCGCCGCCCATCGCCCTGGCGAGACGGCGGGAGACGGCCAGTCCCAAGCCGGAGGAATGTGCATTGTGCAGCCCGGCATGTCCCCGACTGAAGGTTTGGAACAGGTGGTCTGTATCGCCTCGTCCACCCCGTCGCCGTCGTCGACGGGCTCGGGAGGCTCGTCGTCTCCAAGATTCAGGCTGTCGAAGGAGTGACTCGCACTCTCACCTGTCCCGTCGTTCAACTCTGACCAGGCTGGTCGCCGAGTCCGGCGTCCGGGGAAGCCGCCGGCGAACACTGCGGTCCGGGGCGGAGACTTTGGGACCGTGAGGTTGATTTACGCCTTCATGATGAGGAAGTGGAAGGCTCCGTCGGATTCCGACTGGTCTTTCAGCTCGTGGCCCATGTCGGCGACCCAGGCGGGGATGTCGGAGCAGGACCCTCGATCGGTGGAGACGAGCTCCACGGTCTGTCCCCGCCCGGCGGCGAGGATGGCTTGGCTCAACTTGATCACCGGCATCGGGCATTGCAACCCGCGTGCGTCGACTGTCACATCCGCCATTGGTCCTCCCTAATCAGATGAAGAGGCTGATGGTCGCCTTCTTCATGAGGCTGATGGCCGAACCTGCGCCTGCGGGCTCGTCCAACCCGTCGAGCAGGTCCTCGCGGCGCAGCCCCATCATGTCCATCGTCATCTGACAGGGCCACAGCTTCACCCCCATGCCCTGGGCGAGTTCGAGCAGCTCCTGGACAGAGGCGACCTTGTTCTCGTCTGCGAGGTCTTTCATCATTTTCGCGCCCAACCCGCCGAAGTTCATCTTGGACAGGTGGAGGTGCTCGGTCGTACCACGGTTGAAGATCGACATCAGCTTCTGTCGCCAATCCGCCCCGGTGATTCCCGCCTCGGGCTTCTTGAGGATGCCAAGGCCCCAGAAAGTGAAGAACACGGTGACCTCCATCCCGTAGGCCGCTCCCGTGGTGGCAAGGATGAACACGGGCCATGCCTTGTCGAGATCACCGGAGGCGGCGATCAGCACCATCTTCTCCCGTTCGGGCTCGTTCTCTTCGATACCGGCCGTGTCGAACGCTGCTGCGGCTTCACCCACCTCGGCCACCTCCTCGAGTCGAGGCCCGCATGGCATATGCGAGTCGACGCATCTTCAGTGCCGAAGCCCGGTCTGTCAAGCGATTGCGGCCTGTTTCACTTGTGGCATAGTTCGGATATGTCCACGATCCGCAGCGAGCTGTACCGGTTGCACGCCAGCGTCTGCAAGGGTTTGGCCGATCCGAAGCGCCTGTTGATCATCAACGCGCTACGCGACGGTGAGCAGTCGGTCACCCAACTCTGCGACATGTTGGGATTGCCCCAAGCCAACGTGTCACAGCATCTTGCGGTGCTGCGCGACAAGGACCTCGTGGAGGTGAGAAGAGACGGCCAGTGGTCGTACTACTCGCTCACCTCGCCAAAGATCATCGAGGCGATGGATCTCCTACGTGAGGTCATGTCCGAGCGCCTGGGGGCAGTCGCTTCCTGACGGTCGCGCTCCCGAGCTTCTCGGGCCGTCGACGCTCAGTTCGGTTCTGTATGCTCGGATTCGCATATTCAGTGTCGTGCATGGGGGTTCTCGATGGAGGTGTTGGCGATCGCGACGCCGGGACTCGGCGACATGACCTACCTGCTCGTCCACGAGGGCTTCGGGGTGCTCGTCGACCCACAGCGCGACGTCGAACGGTTCCTCTCTGCCGCCGAGGACCGCGACGTCGAGTTGCGCTGGGTTCTCGAAACCCACCTCCACAACGACTACATCTCCGGCGGGCGAGAAGCGGCAGCGCGTTCGGGATCCGAGTTGGTGCTGCCGGCAGGATCGGGTGCCGCGTTCGAACACACGCCCGCCTTCCACGGTGAGGAGCTGGGCACGGACCGAATCTCGATCCGCCCACTTCACACCCCCGGTCACACCCCTGAGCACGTGTCGTATCTCGTGACTGTCGAAGGCGATCCGGTTGCGGTGTTCTCAGGCGGAAGCCTGTTAGTCGGGTCGGCCGGACGCACGGACCTGCTGGGTCGCACCAGAGCAAGACAGCTGGCCCGTCTCCAATGGGGATCGATCGGACGGTTGGCGTCGCTGCCCGAGTCGGTTGGCCTCTACCCGACTCACGGGGCGGGTTCGTTCTGTACGGCGGCGGTGGCGGGGCCGAGCACGTCGACCATCGGCGCGGAGCAGAAGAGCAATCCGGCGCTCGCACATTCAGATGCGGAGAGCTTCGCTGACGACCAACTCTCCGGGTTGGAGCCGTATCCGGTGTATTACGCCCAGATGGGTCCGATCAATCTGAACGGCCCCACCCCGCTGGAGTACGAAGAGATCCCAGAGCTCGGGCCGGCCGCTCTCGGCGAGATCCTCGATTCGGTGACGGTTGTCGACGGTCGACCGAAGGACGCATACGCCGCCGGTCACATCCCCGGCTCGTTCGGGATCGAGGCCAACCAGGACTTCGCCACGTGGGTCGGCTGGCTGGTCCCGTTCAACGCTCCGCTCGTCCTGATCCTGGATTCGGAACGAGATCTGGAGGAGGCGCGCCTGGCGCTGGGCCGGATTGGCTTCGAGGACGTCAGGGGGTGGTTGCGGGGTCTCGACCAATGGCGTGACGACTCCCGTCCCATCGTCTCGCACGAGACCCTGACCGCTCGCGGCTTCCTCGAGGAGTTCGACACGGGAACCGATATGCAGGTCCTCGACGTGCGGTCCCCGGGTGAGTGGAACGACGGCCACCTCGCCGACTCGATCCACTGCTATCTGCCGGATCTCGTCAGCAGCACTCCCTCACTCGATCCGAGCAGGCCGGTCTACATCGGATGTGCCACCGGTCACCGAGCATCGACGGCGGCGGGGATCCTGGGGGAGCGGGGATTTCAACCGAAAGTGATGGTGGGCGCCAGCCTGCTCGGCGTGCTGATGTTGATGGAGCAGCGGCGCCTTGCCGACAGCCAGCCGTGAGTCACGCCCTCGAAGGGGCGTGGCAGCGTTCAGTTCCGCGGTGCACGGTTGAGCGCGCCGGTGCCGTGAGCCGTGTCGGTGTTGCGCCCCTCAGATCTTGCGTAGAGGAGCAGACTGCGAACGAAGATTCATCTAATTGCCGCGGCTGTCCATCTACTCCCACGTAGTCGT
>JBBDWN010000093.1:14480-22622 GCA_040902855.1 Acidimicrobiia bacterium
TCGTTATCGGCACGGTGGCGGCACGCTTTACCGATCGGCGGTCGATCCCGAACAGGTTTTCGACCGTGACCGGAGTCGGTGGTGACCGTTGAGTGAAAACTCAAGGTCCGCCACTTCAGTCCGATATACCGGGGGTAAGTAAAACTCAGACGTCAGCGGGGCGTCCAGTTACAAGATGCGAGCGCCTAGGCTGATTGACGACCCACGGGTCGACCGCCCGGACCTCGCGGACCTTTCGACAGGAGATACGCGTTGGTGCCACGGCGACTACTAGAGCTTCTCATCCGGTTCACCCCTGCGTTCGTCACGGACCTCTCCCGACAAGAGTTCCACTCTGTGGAAACGCCCACCGCTGCAACTACCTGGAAGAGTGCGCGTGACTTCGAATAGACAAGTGGACAGTTGGGGCGTCGCCGAATGGAGGCAGTCCGAGGCCCGGTATCGGGGTCTGTTGGAGGCGGCTCCGGATGCGATGGTGGTGGTGGATGAGGCTGGTCTGATCGTCTTGTTGAACGCCCAGGCAGAGAACCAGTTCGGATATCACCGTGATGAGCTGCTCGGCCAGCCGGTGACCAATGTGATCCCACAGGGGTTCGCCGAGCGTTTGGTCGCCGACGATCTCCGCTCTGCCGAGGAGGCCCTGGCCCAACAGATCGGGACGGGGATCGAGTTGACGGCTCTCCGCAAGGATGGGACGGAGTTCCCGATCGAGATCATGTTGAGCCCTTTGGCCAGCCCGGACGGAATCCTGGTCACCGCCGCTGTCCGGGACATCACCTTGCGCAAAGCCGCCGACGAGCATGTGGCGCAGTCCGAGGCCCGGTATCGGGGTCTGTTGGAGGCGGCTCCGGATGCGATGGTGGTGGTGGATGAGGCTGGTCTGATCGTCTTGTTGAACGCCCAGGCAGAGAACCAGTTCGGATATCACCGTGATGAGCTGCTCGGCCAGCCGGTGACCAATGTGATCCCACAGGGGTTCGCCGAGCGTTTGGTCGCCGACGATCTCCGCTCTGCCGAGGAGGCCCTGGCCCAACAGATCGGGACGGGGATCGAGTTGACGGCTCTCCGCAAGGATGGGACGGAGTTCCCGATCGAGATCATGTTGAGCCCTTTGGCCAGCCCGGACGGGATCTTGGTCACCGCTGCTGTCCGGGACATCACCGTGCGGAGAGCCGCCGACGAGCATGCAGCGGAGATGGCGCTGGAGATGACCCACTCCTTCGAACACGATTTCCTCACCGGGCTCCCCAATCGGATTCTCCTCAACGACCGGATCAGTCAGGCCATCGCTCTTGCCCGACGCCGAGGAAAGCAAGTCGCGGTGTTGTTCTTGGACCTCGACGGGTTCAAGCACATCAACGACTCTCTCGGCCATCCGGTCGGGGACATGCTGTTGCAATTGATCGCTGAACGACTGTTGGGCTGTGTCCGCCTCTCTGACACCGTCAGCCGTCAGGGCGGGGACGAGTTCGTCGTGTTGCTCTCCGATACCGACGATGGGGAGGCTGCCGTCGTCGCCAACAGGATGCTGATCGCCGTGGCCGAGACCCATTCCGTCGAGAGCCACGACCTTCATGTCTCCACCAGCATCGGGATCAGCGTGTACCCGGACGATGGTGAGGACGCCGAGACCCTGATCAAGAACGCCGACACGGCGATGTATCAGGCGAAGGCAAACGGCCGCCAGAGGTATCAATTCTTCAAGCAGGCGATGAATGACCGAGCCGTGGAACGTCAGTCGATCGAGGAGAGCTTGCGGAGCGGTTTGGAACGGGAGGAGTTCGTTCTCCACTACCAGCCGAAGGTCGATCTCAAGACGGGGGAGATCACCGGGGTTGAGGCCCTCATCCGTTGGATCCATCCCAGTCGGGGAATGGTATCTCCCGCCGATTTCATCCCGATCGCCGAAGAGAGCGGTCTGATTCGCCCGATTGATGACTGGGCGGTCAAGGAGGCGTGTCGACAGGCGCGATCTTGGGTCGACTCCGGCCTACCCCCGATCGTCATGGCGGTCAACGTGTCCGCCGCCGAACTCCGGGACGAGACGTATGTGCAGCGCCTCAACGCCACCCTCGGCCAGACGGGGATCGACCCGCGGTACCTCGAGTTGGAACTCACCGAGAGTGTGCTGATGGAGCATGCCCATTCGGCGGCGATCCTCCTGCAAGACTTGAAAAGATTGGGAGTCCAGATTGCGTTGGATGACTTCGGTACCGGCTATTCCAGCCTCAGCTATCTTCGCGATTTCCCGATCGACACCCTCAAAATCGACCAGTCGTTCGTCAGTGAGGTCACGTCGGCCGGGAGTGACACCCGAATCGTGACTGCCGTGATCGGGTTGGCTCGCAGCCTCGGTCTGACGGTTGTCGCCGAGGGGGTGGAGACTCGGGAACAGCTGGAGTTTCTTCGCGCCCGTCAGTGTGACGAAGCCCAGGGTTACTACTTCAGCCGTCCCGTGCCACCCGACGAAGTCGCCGAGTTGCTGCGGACCGGTATCGGGTTCGACGTCGACCCGGCCACTGGCCCGGAAACCCTCCCGGAGCTGACGGCCGCCCCGGGTTGAGCAATCCATTGCGCTTGTGATCGATGGCCACGACCCCAGGCTGCCGTTTCCCGTCGAGTACGACCGATCGGCGTTGCGATCGCCCGGCTCTGGCAGCTAGGTTCCCATGTCGCCCTCGGGCGTGTTCCGGCGATCGACGAGGTGATTTGTGCGTATGCCAAGAGAGCCGGTGGCCCGTAGGCAGTTCCTGCGGATGCTGACACTCTCCGCCGCTGCCCTCGTACTGCCGGTTCCGGCCACGGCCCTCGGTTCGTCGCGCCGACCGTCCTTCGAGATCGTCTTCCCGCAAGATCCGCTCAAGACCTGGTTCGACCCGACTTTCGGAGCGGCCAGACCGAACGGTCGGATTCATATGGGTATCGACCTGATGGCTCCGAAACATTCTCCGGTGTATGCGGCCGCTGACGGCATCATCAGTCGCATCGCCCAGTCCCCGACGGCAGGTCGGTACATGGTCATCGACCACGCCGGGGGTTGGCAGAGTTGGTACTTGCACCTCAACAACGACGATCCTGGGCTGAACCGCGGCCGGTCGTCTTGGGGGCTGACGGTGACCGAAGGCCTCGACGAGGGTTTCCAAGTTGCCGGCGGTCAGCACGTCGCGTTCGTTGGCAACTCCGGCAACGCCGAAGGCACAATGCCCCACACCCACTTCGAGCTTCACCTCGGCTCGAGGGTCGTCAATCCTTATCCTTATCTCGTCGCGGGACAGGCGGCTGGGATTGAGGCTCTCCACCAAGAACAGCTTGCGGAGACGATCCGGACTGTCTGTGAACCTGATGAAGACCAACCTGCGATCGACCCCCAGTTGTGTGCTCCGGACGGACATGACGAGCCGATGAGTCGACGGTGGCCGATCCGACCCGACTGAGCGACCTGGTGTCCTGAGCTGCCGGCATCAGGCGTCGAGAACGGGTCCGTGATCTCATCGGAGGTCAGCCGGACGACGGGGTGAACACGTGCACGGTGACCCACCTCTCCGCGTCGAGCAGCCGCATGACGAAAGTCGATGCGAAACGGGTCTCCGACCTGGACTGTTCCTCGCCGGTCGCGCTGTAGGTGACCAGCTCGACCGTGCCGGTCCCCTCGAAGGCAAGGGCGGCGCCACTCTGCCCTTCGGTTTGGACTCGGAGGTTCAGCGACTCGAAGTGGTAGAAGGACACGACCCGGGACTCGTCGGCGATCGCCCCGGCGACGATCTCCTGCATCTCGGCGAGCCGTCTCTCCCCGCTGACGGCGGGAAGCAGAGTGTCGTCCCCGCGTCTGACCGCTTCGGCCTCGATCGCCAGGTTTTCAGCGAGATTCACCGCCAGCTCTGACGCGAACCGATCGTCGACGTCGAGGTTCAGCGAATGCACATCCGGATCGATCTCGACGGGGGGGAGGGCGGCGGGGTCGATGTCCACCTCGATCACCTGGGCCGCCGCCACCGAGTGGAGCGGTGCCCGCGCTGGTCCTCCCGCGGCGATGATGCCCGCCGCGGCCAACACGAGAAACGAACTGGCGAGCGCACCCTGGGTGAAACCGGCTCGAGGCCCTCTCCGTCTCGCCGCGACCAGGTCGTTCAAAGAAGCCAGACCGGACCGTCCCGGGACCCGATCGGGGAGAAGCCAGTCGAAGAGGCTACGGGCCGGGCTCCAGATCACCAGACTCGCCAGTAACGCGACTTTCGCCCCGAACTCGACCGACTGTGGCGCCATGAGAAGAGTCGTCCCGAGCCCCAGCGTCGCTGCGAACACGAACCGGGCAAGACGACCTCTCGGGACGGTCTTCGGGTCGGTGATCATGAAAAGCAGAAAGACGAGGATCTCCGGCGACGTGACCAGAACCGTCCAGAATCGGGTGCCGCACACGGGATCGACAGACCAGGCGGCGGTCATGCAATGACCCGAGGCGACGAGAATCCCGAGACCGGCGGCGAGCGCCACCCAATAGACGAGCGCCATCTCGAGAAGGTTGAGACGTCCGGTGATGGCGATCCCGCCCCCGATGATGACTGCGTAGGCGAGGACCATCCAGAAGTCGAGCGGAGCCCACCAGAAGTCGAGAGGCTCGACGAGTTCGCTGCCCAACACCAAGAACGCGACGACAAGGCCAAGGTTGGACGGGTTGAACAGGTGTTCTCCCCGGAAGCGGATCAGATACTTGGTGAGGACCGAGATGCCCGCGATCCCGGCGAAGTAGTGCCATCCGGTCCAGCTCCAATAGTCCCCGGCCGGCATATCGGTCAGACGCAGGATCAGAGCGACACCGCTCCCGGTGAGCATCCCACTCGCCGGCCAGACCAGTTTGCCGGTCTTGCGGAGGGTCGCCACGACGTCCACTGCTGCTGCGGTGACGATCGCCGAGAGAATCTGGGGAACCGACACCCGGAATCCCAGGGTGGTGATGCCTATGACATGGATCGAGATGATCACCGCCGCCGTGTGCAGTCGCGGGTCGCGTCTATCGGGCAGGACGAGTGGGACCCGCCTCGCACCCATGCGCACCGTCGGGGAGGTCATGGTGGCCATTCTCGGCGAGAGCCTAGGACTTGCCGCTCGAACACCCTCCCGCTCGCGTCGGGACAGGCCGCGCTCCAGGTCTGTTCCGTGTTCGCGCAGCAGGGTCCAGAGACGTCCGGCTCGGGAAGGCGATCTGGGGAGGGCTGGCGGGTTCCGTAAGAGACGCCTGATGTGCCGTCCGCTGTTAGACAGGACGGATGCGCTTTGGTCTCGATGTCGCCCAGCAACGAATGTCCTGGGCAGAAAACGTGTCCCGTGTCCGCTTCGCCGAGGAACTCGGTTTCGATGGCGTCTGGGGTTTCGATCACTTCCAGCCGATGTACGGCGAGGGGCCGGGAGAATGCTTCGAAGGGAGCACCACGCTTGCAGCCTGGAGTGGCGTTACCTCGAACATCCGTCTCGGGTTGCTGGTGGCCGGGATGACCTATCGCCATCCGGCGGTCTACGCCGCCGAGGCGATCACGATCGATCATGCGTCGAACGGACGGCTCGAACTGAGCTATGGCGCAGCCTGGTTCGAAAAGGAGCACCGGGAAATGGGGATCCCGTTCCCGGAACTGGGTGATCGCGTGGATGCGTTCGAGGAAGCTGTGCAGATCCTGCGCGGTCTTCTGACGACCGACGGGTTTTCGTTTGATGGCCGGCACTTTTCGGTCGACGACGCGACCCTCAATCCCAAGCCGGTTCAGCGTCCCCATCCTCCAATTTGGATCGGCGCCAAAGGCGAGCAGCGGATGATGCCGATCGCTGCCCGATACGCCGACGTATGGCATTGCTTTGGCACGCCCGAGTCGCTGCGGGCGAAGTCACAGCGGATGAGTGATCACGCCCGCCAGGCAGGACGCGACCCGGCGGAACTGATGAGGTCATCCTCGCTCTCTCTAGAGGGTGACCTCGATGAGGTGGCTCGGACAGTCGAGGAGTTCGAAGACGTCGGCTTCGAATATCTCGTGTGTGGCTGGCCATCGGGGGGTCGCGCGACCATCGAACTCTTCGCCAGGCGGTTCCTTTCAACCTGAACCGGTCCGTTCATCTCGCCTCGCGTCCACGTTGATGCTGGGCAAGTGGTTTCGGGGCGAGTGGTAACGACTTGTTTGAGAAATCCCCATTCGGGGTATAGAGAACGTCATCGCTATCCCGAGGAGGGGTCCCGTGGAGTATCTGGACAGAGTTCGCGACAACGTTGTGGACGTTTTCCCGCAAATCGTATTGTTCTTGGTGATCCTGATCGTCGGCTGGGTCGTGGCACGAGTACTGGCGCGACTTCTCGATGCCGTGCTCGATAAGGTCGGATTCGACCGCTGGGTCGAAAGAGGCGGGATCAAGCGGGCGCTCGCTCGGAGCGAGTACGACGCCAGCGACCTGCTCGCCAAGGTCTTCTTCTATGGGTTGATGCTGGTGGTGCTGCAGTTGGCGTTCGGGGTCTTCGGCGAGAACTCGATCAGCGACCTGCTCGACAGTCTCATCGCGTACTTGCCGAACGTGTTCGTTGCTCTGCTGATCATTGTGATTGCGGCGTACGTGGCCGCGGCGGCGAGGGATATCGCGCGAGCCTCGCTCGGGGGCCTCGACTACGGGCGAATGCTCGCCAACATCGCCTATTGGGCCCTGCTACTTGTGGGAATTTTCGCCGCTCTCGACCAACTCGCAATCGCCCCGACGATCGTCAACGGCTTGTTCTACTTCTTGCTCGCGGTTGTCGGTGGTTCGATGATCATCGCGGTGGGCGGTGGAGGCATCGTGCCCATGAGACAGCGCTGGGAGCGCTGGCTGGTGCGGGCCGAGGAGGAAGTGCCACGGATACAGCAGGCGAGTTCGAGCACGCCCGAGGACGACAGACCCAACATCGAGCGGGAGACCGGTCTGTCCGGCGGACCGGCTCAACCTGGCAACGTTTTGGACGGCGATATGTAGGTCCTTTTCCCAGGCTCGGCGACGACTTTGACGCCGGGAGGTCGAGGGGCAGATAGCCTGGACCGATGGCTGAAAGATCTGACGACCTGGTGGTGGCCCTCAAACCCTGGCAGTTGATTGCCCTGGTGGCGGTGATCGTCGCGGTGCGACAGATCCTGCGTCGTCGCCCGGCCTGACGCGGTCTGCGCTCGGTGCCTCAGGGGACGGGTTGGTACGCTTCGACGATGGCACATGACAAAGTGATCGAACAGCTCCGTCGGCCCTACTCAGATTCGGTCTACGAGGAGGTCAGGGAGCTGTGGAAGGCTCACTCCCAGGCCGAGGACGCCAGGGACATCCCCGGGCTGCTGGCGACGCTCACCTCCGACTGTGTCTACGAGTTGGTCCAGAGCGGCCACCGCTGGGAAGGCCATGAGGGAGCGACGCGCTTCTACACCGGGCTGCTCGGGGCGTTCCCTGACATCGTGTTCGAACTTTCCGACATCGTCATCGGCCCCCAGGGCGTGTTCGAGATGGCAGACGTCCACGGCACCCACCTCGCTCCGTGGCTGGACGTCGAACCATCGGGGGAGCGAGTGGAGTTTCGGGTGGGGATCCTCTTTCCGTGGGATCCGGAGCGGAAGCTCTTCACCGGCGAGCGGGTGTGGACCGACGGCCTGGGCCTGGGACAACCGACGATCAGGTGAAGGCGAACAACGGGGGGAGGACCACCACCACCGTGGCAGCCCAGAGGGCAAAGACCGGTAGGTAGGAGGTCTGCCAGCGCTCGAGCCGGTGGAAAGTGCCTCTCCCGGTGAGGAACCGGGCGGACAGCCAGGCGGTCTCCGCCAGGCTCACGAGCAGCAGGACGTTGAGTCCGAGTGCCGCAGTTCGGTTCGGGGTGAACCCCAGTTCGCCGATGCGGGCGATCATCGCCCCGAGGACGACGACATCGAGCACGAGGGCGCTCACGACTGCGACCAGTTGGATGCGATCCATCCACCCAGGAGGCGCTGACGTGTCCCGAGCCGAGATCCCGTACAGCACGAGTCCGAGTACCACCACCATGAGAGCGTCGAAGAGACCGAGCAGTTCCCGGTCGAAGGCGCCCCCGAATCCGGTCGTGGCATAGACGACTGCGGCGCCGGCAAGCATGACGGCGAACAGGGGAGTGAAGATCAT
>JBBDWN010000094.1:0-11439 GCA_040902855.1 Acidimicrobiia bacterium
CGCCGACGGCTGCGACTTCGTGGGTGTTCGCCGATTCTGAGCGTGTAAGTTCGGAGCGGACGATCCGGCGATACGAGGATGGTTGTGAGAGGTTGGTTGTGAGAGGTTGGTTGTGAACAGGTTGCTTTGGGTGCTTCAAATTGTCTTCGGGCTGTACTTCATCGGGGTCGGCGTGGCCCACTTCGTCGTTCCCGACGGTCTCCCCGCCCAGATGGAGTGGATGTACGACCTGTCCGACACGCTCCACACGGTGTCTGGCATCGCAGAGATCCTCGGCGGACTGGGGCTGATACTCCCGGCGGTGACGCGCATCCGTCCTGAACTCGTCTCCTATGCCGCCTTCGGGCTGGCGCTCGTGATGGTCGGGGCGGTCGTCTGGCATCTCGGCCGGGGCGAACCGGTCCAGATCGCCCTCAACGTCGTGAATGTCGCGATGCTCGGGTTCATCGGATACGGGCGGATGCGACTCCACCCGATCCCCGCTCGCACCGGCTGAGTATCGAGGTCGAGCGAGTGGTCAAAGACCTCGGCGCTCGACGACGTGGCTGCCGGCCTCATCGACGAGGTGGCAGGCGACGAAACGGCCGGGTGTGAACTCGCGGAACTCGGGCACCTCGGTGCGACAGCGTTCGACAGCCTGCGGGCAGCGGGGATGGAACACGCAGCCGGCAGGGAGATTGCCGGGGGAGGGCACTTCTCCTTCGAGCACGATCGGAATGCGGGTTCGTTCGGTTTTCGGATCGGCCAGCGGGACGGCGGAGATGAGGGCCTGGGTGTAGGGGTGGAGCGGCTCCTCGAACAAGGCGTTGGCATCGGCGGTCTCGACGATCCGTCCCAGGTACATGACGGCGATCCGGTCCGAGATGTGGCGCACCATGGCCAGATCGTGCGCGATGAACAGATATGTCAACCCGAGACGTGCCTGGAGGTCCGCCAGGAGGTTGACCACCTGAGCCTGGATGGAGACATCGAGGGCAGAAATCGGCTCGTCCAGGACGATGAAGTCGGGGTCGATGGCCAACGCCCGGGCGATGTTGATCCGTTGGCGCTGCCCGCCGGAGAACTCATGCGGAAAGCGTCTGACCCAGGCCGGGTTGAGGCCGACCAACTCCATCAGGTCGGCAACCTTCTGCTTGATCTCGGCGTCCGTACCCATCTCGTAGATCCGGAGCGGCTCTGCGATCGTCCGACCGGTGCTCATGCGGGGGTTGAGCGAGTCCGCCGAATCCTGGAACACGACTTGCATCCGCTTGCGGATCATCCGCAGGCTCTCGGCATCGAGTGTCGCCAAGTCGATCCCGTCGAACCACACCTCCCCGGACGTCGGCTCTTCGAGCCGGAGAACCACCCGCCCGGTGGTCGACTTGCCGCATCCACTCTCCCCGACGAGGCCGAGTGTCTCTCCGCGCGAGATCTGGAAGGAGACGCCGTTCACCGCCTTGATCGCCGACTTTTCCGATCCGAACAGCTTCATCGAGCGCATCGGGTAGTGCTTATTGAGTGCATCGACACGGATGAGGATGTCATCCGGATCGACAGGACTCCGCGAGTCGTGGGTGGCGGTCGTCATGTGATCGGCACACCTCGATCGAGGTCGAAGTGGCAGGCCACCCGATGCCGTTCGGCAACGTCTCGCAGAATCGGCCGCTCGTCGATGCAGCGGTCGAAGGCGTAGTTGCACCGCGGCTGGAAGGGACAGAAGTTGGGTTCGACGAGCAGGTCGGGCGGGCTTCCTTCGATGCTCGCCAGCCTGGTGCTGCCATCCGAATCGGCGGAAGGGATCGCCGCCAGGAGACCGCGCGTGTACGGATGCTGCGGATTCTCGTAGATCTCGTCGATGGGTCCCGACTCGACGACTGTGCCGCCGTACATGACCGCCACCCGATCAGCGATTCCGGCGACGACAGCCAGGTCGTGGGTGATCCAGACGATGGCCGTGCCCCGCTCGTCCTGGAGTCTCGTCTTGACGAGTTCGACGATTTGGGCTTGAACCGTCACGTCCAGGGCCGTGGTCGGCTCGTCGAAGATCACGATCGGTGGATCACCCGCCATGGCGATGGCGATCATCACCCTTTGGCGCATCCCCCCAGAGAACTCGTGCGGATAGGAGCGATACCGCCTGGCGGGGTCGGCGATGCCGACGGAGGCGAGGAGTTCGATCGCCACCTCCTTCGCCGCCTCATCTGCGAGTCCCCGGTGTTTGCGCACCGACTCTGCGATCTGTTCGCCGATTCGCATCGTCGGGTTCAGCGCGCTCAGCGGGTCCTGGAAGACGAATCCGATTTTGCCGCCCCGCACCCGTCGGATCTCTGCTCTCCCTGCCGCCAACAGGTCTTGTTCGGCGCCGTCGACGCGCAGCATCGCCGTCCCTTCGTCGATCTGCGCAGGCGGGCTGGGGAGCAGCCCGACGAGCGCCATCATGGTGACCGACTTTCCCGATCCTGACTCGCCGACAACCCCGAGCGACTCGCCCGGACGCAGCCTGAACGACACCCCGTTGACGGCGTGCACCTTTCCGTCCGGCGAGTCGAAACTGACTTTGAGCCCGTCGACTTCGAGCAGGAATTCGCTGGTCCGGGGGGCGGGGGTGACAGGAGTGATCATCCGCGCGCCCTCCTGATGCGTGGATCGAGGATGTCGCGCAGCCAGTCCCCCAGGAGATTCATGCTCAATCCGGTCATGGCGATGGCCAGGCCGGGGAAGATCGAGAGCCATGGCAGACCGGTGAACAGAGACCGCCGTCCGGAGTCCAGCATGTTCCCCCAGCTGGGGATGTTGGGCGGAACGCTCAGACCGAGGAAGCTGAGCCCGGCCTCGTAGAAGATCATCGCCGACATCTCGAAGGTGGCGAGGGTGAGCAGAGGTCCGACCAGGTTGGGGAAGATGTGGCGGACGAGGATTCCAGGCAGCTTGGCGCCGGTGGCCCGGGCGGCTGAGACGAATCCCGCCTCTCGCAGTCGGAGCACCTCGCCACGCGTTGTGCGCGCGAAGAGAGGCGAGGCAGTGACGCCGAAGAGCATGACGACGTTGAACAGACTTCGGCCGAGTACCGACGCCACCACGATCACGACGATCAGATAGGGCACGGACAGCACGAGATCGACCAGCGACATCAGTGCCTTGTCGAGTTTTCCGCCGACGAATCCGGCGATGAGACCGACGAACATTCCGATCGTCACCGCGATCGCAGCACCGAAGAACCCGACGGTCACCGAGACGCGTGCGCCATAGATGATCCGGCTGAGGACGTCGCGGCCGAGTCGGTCGGTCCCCAGCGGATACTCCCAGGTACCTCCTGCGGAGAATATCGGTGGCGCTTTGGAATTCGCGAGGCTCTGCGCGAGCGGGTCGTGCGGCGCGAGCTGGGGGGCGAACACCGCCACAAGGAGCAGCGACACCACGAGGAGCAGTCCGATAAGGCCGGCCGGGTCGCGCAGGATCAGTCGAAGGAACTTTCGAAAGCCGCGAGAGCGAGTCCCGAACTCGACGGTCTGTGGCCCCTCCGTCATCAGTTCTCCAACCTGATGCGGGGATCGAGCCACGCATAGAGCAGATCGGCGAGGAGGCTGAGGCCGATGGCAGCGGCTGCGATGAACAACGTGATCGTCTGGACGAGCGGGAAGTCGCGAGCGCGGATTGCCTCGTCGAGCAGGCTGCCCAGTCCGGGGAGCGCGAATATCGACTCGATGTAGACCGCGCCGCCCAGCAGGTAGGTGTACTGGACGCTGATCACACTGACGAGGGCGATGGCGGTATTGCGGAAGATATGCCTGCCGGCCACTTCGAACCCCGAGAGCCCTTTGCTTCGTGCCGTCCGTACGTAATCGGACCCCACGACCTCTAGCACCGTCGAACGGGTGAGACGCACGAGTCGTCCCATGGCGCCGACCGAGAGGGCGAACGCCGGGAGCACGTAGGACGCCGGACCGTCGATGCCAAACGACGGGAGCCATCCGAGATTGACGGCGAAGACGATGATGAGGATCAAGGCCAGCCAGAACTCGGGGGTGACCTGGCCGCCGAGGCCGAGACCCCTCGCCATGAGATCGCTGAACTTCCCCGCGTTCATCCCGCCGACAATGCCGAGTGGGACCCCGATGAGGATGGCCACACCCATGGCGATGGTCGCCAGTGTGAATGTCAGCGGCACGCGTTGGATCACCAGATCGAGCGAGTGGGTCTGGAAGCGGAGAGACTCACCGAAGTCGCCGGTGGCGACGCTGGTGACGTAGTCGCCCAACTGGATGAGGACCGGGCGGTCGAAGCCCATCAGCTCGCGAAACGCCTGGACCTGCGCGGGACTGGCTTCCCTCGGCATCATCAACGCCGCGGGGTCCCCAGAGAGCCGCACCAGGAAGAAGACGATCACAACGACACCGACGAACAACAGCATCGACTGGATGGTGCGGCGAACGATGTAGGTCTTCATGTCGGATTTGTGATGGGGGGCCTCTCTGTTGAGAGGCCCCCCATCAATGCTCAGCCAGCGAGCGAGACTTCCTTGAGGAAGTAGTTCTCAGCCGCTCGGGGCTGGTAGTTCTGAACCGCCACATTGATCCCTTCGAACGCAAACGGCTCGTAGAGATAGATGAAAGGCGGGTCCTCGTACGTGTACCGCTGCAACTCGGTGTAGAGACCCGCTCGCTCTTCCTCATCGAGCGTCGTGGGGATCCGCGCCAGGAGGTCGAGGAGGACCGGGTCGGACCAGGACGAGTAGTCGGCGTCTGCGCCCCCGAGGGCTCCCTGGAGCCGTTCGATGGATTCGGTGGTAGTGCTGGACCACGAGTCGCCGAAGAGTGGCGGGAGTTGTTTCTGGGATTCGAGATCCCAGTACTGCCCTGACTCCATGAACTGGATCTCTCCGCCGTCGAGGGTGATCCCGACTGCTTCGAGGAACCCGGCGATCGCTTGGCAGACCTCTTCGAAGTTCGCATACGCCCCCGTCGGGCAGGCGAATCCGATCTCGAATCCGTCCGGATAGCCGGCGTCGGCGAGTAATTGCATCGCCAGTTCCGGGTCGTAGGCGTAGGGCTGCAGCGAGTCGTCGTATCCCAGGCTGGACGTAGAGACCAGACCAGTCGCCAGTGCCGCCTGACCGTCAAAGAGCGAGTCGATGATGGCCTGACGGTCGACGGCGTGGTTCATGGCCAGTCGCACCTCCCGGCTCTCTACCGGTGTTCCGACTCCGGTCGTCATGTTGTTGAAGGCGATGTAATACACGCGGTCAACCGGATAGGTCACGACTTGGACGTTGGCGACGCCCTCCAGCGTCGCTGCCTCTTCTGAGTTGAAGCGCTGGGCGATGTGAACTTCGCCGGTTTGTACCGCAGCGAGCCGTGTCGACGAGTCCGGGATCGGACGGAAGACCACGGAATCGACCAGCGGCAGACCTTCGTTCCAGTAGTCGGCGTGGGCCGCCAGGGTGATGCGGTCACCTCGATCCCAACTGACGAAGGCGAACGGCCCTGTGCCGATCGGGTTCGCTTCGATCCCGGCAAGACCGTCGGCTTCGAACTGGCTCGCCGGGAGGATCGCCCATCCGTCGAGTTCGCGCAGGAACAGGGCGTCAGGTTCGGCAACGGTCATCTGGACGGTCATCGGGTCGATCGTCGTCACCGAGGTGGCCTTCTGGTAGAGGTATGCGTAGACGTTGGCTTCGTCCGTCGCCGCCTGCCAGCTGGCGACCCAGTCGTCTGCGTCCATGATCTCGCCGTTGTGGAACGCGACGTTCTCACGCAGGGTGAACGTGTAGGTGATCCCGTCCTCGGAGATCTCCCACTCTGTCGCGAGAGCGGGTTCGATCTCGTTTTCGGCGTTGATCCACACCGGACCCTCGAAGATCTGTGTAGAGAGGTTCGTCGCATTCCTCTCGGCTGCGTTCGGCAGATAGATGGAGTTGGGTTCAGTCGACAGAGCGACCACGAGTTCCCCACCCATGGCGGGTTCTGCCGGTGCGGTGGTCTCGGTCGTGCTGTCGGTCGCGCCGGCAGTTGTGGTGGTTTCGGCTGCGTCGGCGTCGGCGTCGCCGTCGCTACCCGCTCCTCCGTCGCCGCATGCTGCAACCAGCATGGCGAGGACGGTGAGCAGGGCGGTCATGTGCCTGAGGCGTTTCATCGCCATGGGGGCTGTTCCTCCTGATCGGTTGCTTCGTGTTGGGATTGCCACCGTTCCTGGATAGCGAACGCGGCAGAAAGGTCGGTGAACGATCCGTAATCGAAGTCGGATCGGTCGGTGTCCCCCCCGAAGTACACAGGGTTGGTGAAGGCCACGACCTCGTCGGGTCCTGCGACGTCGATGCGCACCCAACTGGGTGACACATCACCGAGGTCGAGGCGGTGCTCGACGCCTGGATTGGTGCCCTCCGACGTTGCAACTGTCGTGCCGTCGCACACGACTCGGACTTCGAGTTCGCCGTCACCCCAGGTCCGGGCGGACACCAAGATCGGATCGTCCGGCCGTGCGAGGCGGTCACCCATGCCGGCCACGCCGCCGGTGGTTTCGACCGCAAACTCGATCGTGGGTCCCATCGTGACGTACACCCGGCCGCGGTCGACGGCGTCGAGAATCGATTCGGGAGTGCGGGCGACGGCATCGACGTAGCTGCGGGGGATTCCGACTCGATGTCCGTCGACGGTGACGCCGTCGGCGCGGAGGAGCTTCTCCGGATTGTGGAAGTCCGACCCTCCGACTGCCGTGACCCGAATGCCGGCATTGAGCCACTGTGTCCACATGTCGAGCGCCGCCGGGTTCGCCAACTGGTTCTCGGGCCAGGTCGGATCGTTCCACACTTCGAGATAGCGGAAACCGGCGAGAGGCACCTCGGTGTCGGTCCATTCCCAGGGAAAGAGCAGCGGGTGATTGATCGAGGCGCGCAAGCCGTCACGAGCGACCCTCTCGACGAGAGCAGTCGCCTGACCCCGCTGTGCCTCGTCGCGCTCGACGAACGTGGGTTCCGGCAGGTCGGCGACCCAGTCCGGCTCGTCGCCGTCGACGCTGAACACGTTGAAGTGCCCGTACGGCATCGTGACCTCGACTCCGGCGATCACCAGCACTTGGTCGGAGTCGCTGAAATGTGGATATGACCACGTGTTGTGATCCGTGATGGCGAAGAAGTCCAGGTGTTCGCGCTCAGCCTCTTCGATGAATCGGCGTGGTGGCAGAACGCCGTCGCTCAACGACTAGTGGGCGTGGAAGTCGCCTTTCAGCCACACGATTCGGACACCGTCGTCATCGCTCCTTCATCCCCGATCCCGGTGGGACACTAGACAGTCGACCGTGACGGCGCTTGCCAGAGGGAAACCGACTCAGACGAGGTCGCGCGAGATCTCTTCGTGCCATTTGCGCCGGAACACCTCGTTGCCGGCCTCAGACGCGACGAGTTCGGCGTCGATCACGAAGTGGGTGGGCGTGGAAGTGAGGACGGTCGAGGTGTGGCTCCCGATACTCCAATCCTCGCGAGCCATGGTGCGACGGGTCGTGACCTCGCCGCGAGCCGAATTCGAGTCATCCCCGACCACCGAATAGCGCTCCACCGCTGCGACTTCGAAAGCAAGACCGATCTCGTCCAGATGGCGGATACCCGAGTCGTCGATCACTTCCAACGAATGAACGTCGGCACCGAGGTCGTGTTCCAGTGTCCACCGCACTCGGCTCGGGCGCAGGCGCGTCACCGGAGCCGGTTCCGCCCCCTCGGGATCGCCGAAAGGTGCGAGGGCGGCGTCATCCTCGCCAGGCGGGCGGACGGGGAGTACCAACCGGCTGGTCGAACAGTCGATCTCGAGTGTCGTCGGAGCTGGTGCAGGCCAGATCAGCGGCCAGTACGAACTCGAGATCGCAAGGCGGATTCGATGGCCTACCGGGAAGTTCTGGGCGACTTCGTTCATCCGAATCGTGACGCGTGTCAGTTCGCCCGGGTCGAGTGGCCTCGGCTCGGCGTGACCGTCGCGATGAGTCAGGTTGAGGACGCCGTAGGTCACCCGGGTCGAACGTCCTCGCTCATCGACAGAGCACAGACGCACCGCGACTTGCGCCACCGGCTGATCTGAGGAGAGGTCGAGTTCGACGATGGGTGCTCCCAGGATCTCGACGGCGGATTCGAGGGGCTCGGTGTCGAAGACGACCGACCCGGCGTCGTCGGTCTGCTGGTCGCCTGGCTGGTCGGGTCCATCGGCATACGAACACCACTTGCCCGCCTGACGGCCAACCCACAGGGGAGATCTCACCGAGACCACACCGGTAGGGCCGGCGAGCCTGTCGACGAGGTGGCCACCCGGGTCGAGATGCATCGCCGTGGGCGTGACGCGAGTCGAAGGCCACTGCTCCTCCGCCACCCAGCGGCCAGGTCGGCTCGGGTAGGAGGGTGCCGGGGTAACTGCTTCCTGCATCCAGGTCCGGAGCATCGGTTCGTCCATGATCCCTGTGTCGATGCCTTTCAGCCAATGGTCCCACCATCGGACGAGTTCCTGGAGGAACCCGATCGCCGGACCGGGCTCGGCGATGTGGGGATAGGCGTGGCTCCACGGACCAATGAGCCCTTTTCGGGGCACGTCGAGATTGTCGAGGAGACGGAACACTGCGTTCGAGTACCCGTCCGCCCAGCCGCTCACTGCGTACACCGGACAGCGGATGGCCGAGTAGTCCTCACACACCGACCCGTGACGCCAGAAGTCGTCTCGTCGCTGATGTCGCAGCCAGGTGTCGAGCCACAGGCCGCTTCCTTCCAGGCGCTCGAACCACATGTCGCGCCAGCGATCACCGACGATCGCAGGATCGGGAGGCATTGTGTTGAGGGCGAACATGACCGACGCCCACGACAGGTTGTCAGCGAGCAGACATCCGCCCATGTGGTGGACGTCGTCGGCGTAGCGGTCGTCGGTGGAGCAGATCGTCATGATCGCTTTGAGCGGCTCCGGTGCCAGGGCGGCGATCTGAAGACCGTTGAAGCCCCCCCAGGAGATCCCCATCATTCCGACGTTCCCGTCACACCAGGGCTGGGATGCGATCCACTCGATGGCCGCCACCCCATCGTCGAGTTCGGACTGGAGATACTCGTCGGTCAGAACTCCGTCCGACTCCCCGCTGCCGCGAATGTCGACTCTCACACCGGCGTACCCGTGGGCGACGAGGTACGGATACGTGATGGTGTCCCGGGCGACCGTGCCGTAGCGCTTGCGGTACGGCACGTATTCGAAGATGGCGGGAACGGGCGTGGGGTCGACCGGTCGCCAGACTCGGGCTGCGAGCCTGGTCCCGTCTGCGAGCGGGATCCACACGTTCTCCTCTTCGACGATCGGCGGGATATCGACATGTCGCAAGGCGCGGTCCTCCGGATGTGTAAATCGAGACGATCCTACGAGTGGGGGAAGCGGAGATCCTCGACCGAGGCGATCATCGCATCGGCCGTGATCCGGGGAAGCCGTTCCTGGGACACGAGGACGAATCCCGCCGCCCCGCCTGCGCGTGCCGTGTCGGCGTCGCGCTGGGAGTCGCCGACCATGAGCAGCCGGTCCGGCGTCATCTCGAAAGTTCGCGCAATCGACCCCAGTACCTCGGAATGCGGCTTTGGCGGCACCTCGCCGTCGGCAGCGACGACGACGTCGACAAGGTTCTCGATGCCGAGCACATGGAGCGCACCGACGGTTGGTGCGGAGTCGTCGGTCGTTGCGATCGCCAGACGGAGACCTGCCGCGGCGAGCCGTTGGAATGTGCCACAGACGTCACCGATGGGGGCGGGGGTGAGGGTGGCGGTCAGCGCGACGGCCCGGTCTCTCGCTTCGCATGCGGTGCGGTCGGCGACAGCGGACTCGACACCCTCGCCCGTGAGCACGCGTGCAGTCAATTCGACGAGATCGTCGAGAGTGGCGGTTGCCAGCGGACCATCCGGGACCAAACGTTCTGGCTCGAAACCCAGCGTTCGGTTGAGCGCACGCTCGAGATCGGTCGAATCTCCGGCGGCCACCGCGATCCACAGCCGGGAGGGCGCCAGCCAGTACGACTCGAGCGAGATCAGGGTGCCGTCCTTGTCGAACACCACACCGTCGACGTCGAATGTCGCGGTTCCGGCCGAGAGCAGCATCAGGCGGAGCGTAGGGATTCCTGGTTTGCTATGGGGATGGAGAGCAGACGTGGCCGAGCCAGCCGATTCCGGGATCGCACCGAGGCCGGTCGTGTCCTCGCGACCAGGCTCGAACACCTCCGAGACCCTGACACCGTGGTGCTCGCCCTTCCCCGCGGGGGCGTCCCGGTCGGATACGAAGTTTCCCGCCATCTCGGCGCTCCGCTCGATGTGATCGTCGTGCGCAAGCTCGGAGTGCCATCCCAGCCGGAACTGGCGATGGGTGCCATCGGCGAGAACGGCGTGCAGATCGTCGACGAGCGAATGGTTGCGGTCGCTGGTGTCCGGAGGGACGAATTGGAAGCCGTCGAACGGGCAGAGAGAGCGGAGTTGGATCGGCGAATACGTCTGTATCGCGGGACTCGACCGGGCATCGACATCCGGAACAAGACGGCCCTCATCGTCGACGACGGCATCGCGACGGGTTCGACGGCCCGGGCGGCTGCGATGGTCGCTCGACTGGCCGGAGCGGCCAGAGTCGTGATCGCGGCTCCTGTCGGTCCGGCCGACGCCATCGAACGATTGGCGCCGCCCGCAGACGAAGTGGTGCTGGCGCGCACTCCCGACCCGTTCCACGCGATCGGCGCCTTCTACTCAGACTTCGCCCAGACAACGGACGCCGAGGTCAAACGGTTGCTGGGCACCGAAGCGGAGTGAACCTCGGCGGTGCAGAACCGGATGTCCGGCTTTGATCGCCCCGTCGGATTCTGACAGTGTCACGCTGGCGTGCGATACCGTCGGGTTGTACACGTTTCCCGAGGCCGGACAGACCCATGCCATTTCATCCGAACGCCGACGACCTACTCGCCCACAACGTCGAATACGCGGCCCGGTTTCACGACGCCGATCTGCAGGTGCCTCCTCGCCGGCAACTCGCAGTCGTCGCGTGCATGGACTCGCGGATGGACATCTTCCAAATACTCGGTTTGGGCAATGGCGAGGCGCACATCATCCGCAACGCCGGCGGGGTCATCACGGACGACGTGATCCGGTCTCTCTGTCTCTCACAGCGTCTCCTTGGCACCCGCGAGGTCGTCCTCCTCCACCACACGGACTGCGGGCTTCAGAAGGTGGACGAGGCCGAGTTCAAGGCGGAGCTCGAGGCCGAAGTAGGCATCAAGCCCTGGTGGGCGCTGGAGTCGTTCCAGGACCCGCACCTGGACGTCGCCCAATCGATGAGACGTCTCCGTATGACGCCGTTCGTTCCACACAAGGACCACATCCGCGGATTCGTGTACGACGTGACCTCAGGAACTCTCGACGAGGTCGACGTCGACTGAGTTCGATCCCGGTTCCCAAGTTGGGTATCGGCCACCCATTCCTCG
>JBBDWN010000094.1:11539-22570 GCA_040902855.1 Acidimicrobiia bacterium
ACGATGATGGGGGTGTTCCCGACCTGGTCGAGAACACCCCCTCACCGGAACAGAGAGCCGATTGGCCTTGGAGGGTGCTCGTAGAACCCTCTGCTCCGTGACCTCTCAGACCTACTCCTCGGGCTGCTTGACGACGAGGACGTCGCACGGGCTGTCGTGGATGACCCCGTGGCTCGTTGATCCCAGTACCAGCGACCTGAACTCGCCGTGTCCGCGTGTGCCGATCACGATGAGGGTGGCGTCGACGTCCTTGGCGTACTCGGTGATCGCTGTGGGCGGGTAGCCACTGAGGTCGGCGCGAACCCATTCCACGCCGGTTTCCGCGAGTTGTGGACCGACGGCCTCCCACACCGCCTTCTGTTCGGATTCGGCGAGGGCCTGCTCATCGAAGATGTAGGTGCCTGCCATCCCATAGACCACGGTCGGCGGCTGGAACACGTGTACGACGTGGAGTTTCGTGTTCGTCAGGCGCGCCTGCTCAACTGCCTTCGAAAGAACATTTCGCCCGACAGGGGAACCGTCGACGGCTGCGATGATGCTCATTGTTGTGATCCTTTTTCCGGTTCAACACAGGGTCGCGCTCCGCGGCTGTTCTCGGTAGGGCTCTTCGGCCCTCTCCGTGCCGGCGGGACGAGCCACAATCGGGGAGACACGAACTCGGGAGGCGGAAGTGCGGATCGGAGTGATGACGGCCGGGGGTGACTGTCCAGGTCTCAACGCCGCGATTCGGGGTGTGGTGACGCGAGCAGCGGCAGGCGGGGTCGAGACGATTGGCTTCGAGAACGGGTGGCAGGGTCTGATGGAGGGCAGGTATCGGCTGCTCGATCGCGACGACGTTCGGGGCATCATCGTGCAGGGTGGGACCATCCTCGGAACATCCCGGGTCGACCCGTATGTCCACGGCGAAGGGTATGCATCCGTGCTTGCGGCGCTGACCGACACGGGAGTTGATCGCCTGGTGGTCATCGGGGGAGACGGCACGTTGCGAACGGCCGCCAGGTTGCATGCCAAAGGACTCGGTGTGGTGGGCGTGCCGAAGACGATCGACAATGACATCGGCGGCACCGACGTCAGCTTCGGGTTCCACACCGCCGTCCAGATAGTCACCGATGCGATCGATCGGCTGACTACCACCGCCGAAGCCCACAACCGGGTGATGGTCGTCGAAGTGATGGGAAGGACGACCGGGTGGATCGCGACGTATGCCGGCATGGCCGGGGGTGCCGAGGCGATTCTCGTTCCTGAACGCGACTACGACATCGAGGACTTGGCAGCACGCCTGGCTGCGCGACACGGGGCCCGCCACAACTACTCGATCGTCGTGGTCGCGGAAGGGGCTCGCGCTCCTGGGGGTGAGTCACTCACGAAAGGGGTCGATGCGTTCGGGTTCGAACGCCTGGGCGGCGTTGGCGAGGCCGTGGCAGACGCGCTAGAAGCCCGGACCGGGTTCGAGTGTCGAACGATGGTCCTCGGCCACCTGCAACGCGGCGGCACACCGACCGCGTTCGATCGAGTTCTCGCCACCCGCCTCGGTGTTGCGGCGGCCGAAGCCGCCCTGGAGGGGCTGTCGGGGGTCATGGTGGCGTTGCGCGGTGACGAGATCATGCCCGTCGACCTCGACGAGGCGTGTCGCGATGTCCGGACTCTCGATCCCGGCCGCCACGCGACAGCGGCTTGGTTCTTTGCGTGACGGTCAGGGCTTCGGCGACTCCCGCCCCCGCCGCCAGTCACTCGAGTACGAGACGAGGGTGTGCATGTAGTTGGCGCGCTCGTATTGGTCAGGGTCAGGAGCCGAGGCTCGACTGAGACTCCCTTTCGCTTGGGAGACCGATTCATACTCGTTCTCGGTCAGCCACGTCCGCAGGCCGTCGACCGCCTCGGTGAGTGCGATCGGCCCCCGACGCAGGAGCGCGGAGGCCATCATCGTGACGTCGGCGCCCGCGAGGATCAGTTTCGTCACCTCGGTCCACGAGTGCACGCCGCTGGTGGCGGCGAGATCCGTTTCGAGCAGGTCGGAAAGGATGGCGATCCAGCGCAGGGCGAGCCGAGACTCCTCGGGGGACGAGAGCACCAGTCGAGGGCTGACCTGCATGGTTTCGAGGTCGATGTCGGGCTGGTAGAAGCGGTTGAAGAGCACGAGAGCATCTGCGCCCGCAGATTCCAGACGCATGGCCATCGAAGCCATCGACGAGAAGTAGGGACTGAGCTTCACCGCCACCGGAATCCCTACGACCCACTTCACCGACTCCACCAACGTCACACATCTGGCTTCCACTTCGGCAGCGGATTCCTCCGGGTCGGCTGCCATGAAATAGAGGTTGAGCTCGATCGCGGCAGCCCCCGCGTCTTCGAGCATCCGGGCGTAGCGCGTCCATCCGCCGGGTGATGCTCCGTTGAGACTGGCGATGACCGGGATGCCCAGCGTCGTCGCCGCCTGACCCACCAACTGCAGGTACTCGTGTGGTCCGGTGTTGTACTCGCCGAGCTCCGGCAAGTAGCCGGTCGCTGCTTCCGGGTTCGACCCCGCGCCGAACTCGAGTCCGAAGTGATAGGCCATGGTCTGCAACTCGATCTGCTCTTCGAACAGGGAGGGGAGAACGACCGCCGGCGCACCCGCTTCGACGAGTTGATGGAGTGTGTCGATGTCGCCTGTCAGCGGAGATGACGACGGAACGACCGGATGGGCGAGTTGCAGCCCGAGGTATTCGGTGGTGAGGTCCGGCGTGGTCATTCCGTCACCTCTCCATATTCGGCAGTGCGATGGATCTCCACCATCTGCTCATACAGGTGCCATCGATCGTCGATGTCCTGCTGCGCTCTCCTCATGAGGTCGTCTGCTCTTTCCGGGTTGACGGCGCGAAGCATCGCGAAACGGCCCTCGGTGCGGGCGAATTCGGAGAATGGGATGGTCGGGGTGCGACTGTCCAGACGGAGTCCGGGCTTGCCGTCCGCTTCGCGCGCCGGGTCATATCGGTAAAGGGGCCAGTAGCCGGATTCCGCCGCAGCGCCCTGGTGGGACATTTGTTTCGCCATGTCGATGCCATGGGCGATGCACGGGCTGTAGGCCAGGATCAGCGAAACCCCGTGGTGTCGCTCGGCCTCCGCGAAAGCCCTCACGGTCTGAGTCATGTTGGCCCCCATCGCCACCTGGGCGACGAATACGTTGCCGTAGCTCATCGCGATCTGTCCCAGGTCCTTCTTTCCGGTGCTCTTCCCGCCGGCGGCGAACTTGGCGACTGCGGCGCGCGGTGTTGCCTTCGAGGCCTGACCTCCGGTGTTCGAATAGACCTCGGTGTCGAGCACGAGGATGTTCACGTCGCGACCCGAAGCGAGAACGTGGTCGAGGCCGCCAAAACCGATGTCATATGCCCATCCGTCACCCCCGACGATCCAAACTCCCGTTCTCACGAGTCCGTCGGCCACCGAGTCGAGCCGCCGGGCGAGCAGGCTGTCCATAGGCGCAAGCAACGTACGCAGTTCGGCCACCCTGTCGCGTTGGGCGGCGACGTCCGCCTCGGTTTCCTGGGTGGCACCGAGGAGGTCCACGGCGAGGGATCCGAGTTCGGGCACGAGCGCTGTCACCAGCAATCGGGCATCCTTTTCCATCTGGTCGATGGCGAGACGCATCCCGAGACCGAACTCTGCGTTGTCCTCGAAGAGGGAGTTTGCCCATGCAGGCCCACGTCCATCCGCATCAGTCGCCCAGGGAGTCGTCGGGAGGTTCCCTCCGTAGATCGAGGAGCAGCCGGTGGCGTTGGCGATCATCACCCGGTCGCCGAACATCTGCGACATCAGCTTGAGATATGGCGTCTCGCCGCATCCGGCGCATGCACCCGAGAACTCGAACAGCGGGTCGATCAGCTGAGTGCCCTTCACCGAGAGGAGATTGACGTCCCTTCTGTGGGCCGAGGGCAGCGAAAGGAAGAACTCGAAGTTCTCACGCTCTCGCGCCAGGTGGTCGTCGATCGGAGTCATGTTGATCGCCTTGTGCGATGCCACCTCCTTCGAAGTGGCCGGACAGACCTCGACGCATATTCCACAACCGGTGCAATCGTCGGGGGCCACCTGGATCGTCAGGTGACGGCCGGCCAGTTCCCGACCGGATGCCTCCTTGGAGACGAAACCTTCGGGTGCATGGACCAGGGCTTCAGGGAGGAACGCCTTCAGGCGGATGGCCGCGTGTGGGCACACCAGCGCGCACCGGGCACAGTCGATGCAGATCTCGGCATCCCAGATGGGGATCTCGGCCGCCAGGGTGCGCTTTTCGTATTTCGTCGTCCCGGTCGGGAACGTCCCGTCGACGGGAAGCGCAGACACGGGGAGGAGGTCGCCTTCGCCCGCCATGAGTCTGGCCGTGATCCTCTGGATGAACTCGGGTGCGTCGGCGAACGCCTTGAACGGCGCGGGGGGTTCGGGTGCCGTTGCCGGGACCGCCACCTCCGCGAGAGACTCCAGTGCCCGATCGATCACTGCGTGATTCCGGCGGACGACGGTTTCGCCCCGCTTTCCGTACGTGCGGGCGATCTCGGTCTTCATCGCCTCGACCGCCTCGTCGATCGGGAGCACATCGGTGAGGGCGAAGAAGCAGGCCTGGAGAACGGTGTTGACCCGCTTGCCGAGACCCTCCTCCTGACTGATCCGCTCGGCGTCGACCACGAAGAACCGGAGTTTCCTATCGACGATGGTCTTGCGTGCCCGCGGGGAGAGGTGGTCCCACACTTCCGATGCGTCGAAAGGGCTGTTCAGCAGGAGAGTCGATCCCGGCACCGTTCGGTCGAGGAGGTCCGCCCGATCCAGCATGCCGAACTGATGGCAGGCGATGAAGGTCGGCTCGTCGATCAGGTAGGTCGAGTTGATCGGTCGGGGCGAGAATCGAAGATGCGAGACGGTCTGGGACCCGGACTTCTTCGAGTCGTAGACGAAATACCCCTGGGCATGCAGCGGGGTGTGATTGCCCACGATCCGCACCGAGTTCTTGTTGGCGCCAACCGTGCCGTCCGAACCGAGTCCGTAGAACACGGCTCTGATGACGTCGGTTGGCTCGTGCCACGAGTCCCGGTCGTATTCGATGCTCGTGTGGGTCACGTCGTCGACGATCCCCACGGTGAAATGGCGGGAGGGTGGTCGGCGGTCCGCAAAGACACCGGCCACCATCGCCGGCGTGAATTCCTTCGACGAAAGGCCGTAGCGACCGCCGCTGACTTCGATGTCGGCGGCCCGACCCTCCTCGACGAGTGCTGCCACGACATCGAGATACAGCGGCTCGCCGACCGCGCCAGGCTCCTTCGTCCGGTCCAGGACAGCCACCGATCGGACGCTCTCGGGGAGAGCCTGGCTGAAGCCGGCGGTGTCGAACGGGCGGTACAGCCGGACGATGAGCGCCCCGACACTGTCGCCGTGACTGCTGGCGGCCGTCACGAACTCGCTGACTGCGCCTGCACCGGAACCCATGACCACGATCACGCGCTCTGCATTCGGGTCGCCGACGTACTCGAACGGGGAATAGGCCCGTCCAGTCAGCTCGGCGAACCTGTCCATTTCCTCGGCAACGATGCGTGCCACGTCGTTGTGGTACGGGTTCGAGGCCTCGCGCGCCTGAAAGAACACATCCGGGTTCTGGGCAGTGCCGCGGATCACCGGCCGACGCGGGTTGAGCGACCGGAGGCGGTGGCCGATGATGAGGTCTTCCGGCAGCATCGACCGCATGATCTCCTCGGTCACCACCGTCACGTCCCCGATCTCATGCGAGGTCCGGAACCCATCGAAGAAGTGCAGGAACGGCACCCGAGCCTGCAGAGTCGCCGCGTGGCTGACGAGCGCCATGTCATGGGCTTCCTGCGGCGAGTTCGATGCGAGCATCGCGAACCCGGTCTGGCGGGCCGCCATCACATCGGAGTGATCACCAAAGATCGACAGCGCGTGAGTGGCGATCGTCCTGGCAGCCACATGGATCACCATCGGCGTCAGTTCGCCGGCGATCTTGAACATGTTGGGCAGCATCAGCAGCAAGCCCTGGGAGGCGGTGAATGTGGTGGTGAGGGCGCCCGCTTGCAGTGCGCCATGGGCGGCTCCGGCTGCGCCGCCCTCGCTCTGCATCGACATCACCTCTGGCACGACCCCCCAGAGATTGGGCCGGCGAGCCATCGACCACGCGTCGGAATACTCGCCCATGGGGGAGGCAGGCGTGATCGGATAGATCGCGATGACTTCGCTGGCGGCGTACGCGATCCGGGCGGCCGCCTCGTTGCCGTCGAGCATCTCCGTCTCGGTCTGAGCACGTGGAAGGACAGGTGTGGGGTCCATTCATCACAACCTAAGCGTGTCGGTCGTCCGCACACAGGGGCCGAAGGCCCTCGTGTGCGGGCCATCGGTCCCGGTCGGGCGAAGTCAGGTCGGGTCAGTCAACGCCCAGAGGACATCCTTGATGCTGACCATTCCGACCAGTTCGCCGCCGTCCAAGACCGGCAGATGTCGGTATCCGGCGCCCATCATCCAATCGGCGGCGTCATCGACGTCGATGTCGGGGGCGAGCGAGTCGGGGTTTGGCGTCATCGCCTCGCCGACTGTCCGTCGAGTGCGATATTCCTCGGCGAACTCGCGGACGAGGTCGCGCTCGGTGACAATTCCCACCAGGGTGCCGTCTCTCAGCACCGCCAACGATCCGATGTCGTCGGCCAACATCTGGCGGGCGGCGTCGCGTACGTCAGTGTCCTCTTCGCATGAGTAGACCGGACCGCCGATCAATTCGCTCACTCGCATGGCTCTCCTCTGTCGCGTAGTGAGATCATCGCGACTCCATTCGGTCGGCGGTCGTCCCAAGGGTCAACTTCCCCAGGGCCGAAGTACCCCATCGGCCGCATCGACCTGTGATGTCGCCGTTGGTCCGTTCGTAACGGGCCATTCAGCCCTGGGTGACAGTGGCCATCTCTCCGTACGTTTGGGCGAGTACGAGAGGAGCCCCGTGAAACGACTCGTCATCCTCGGAGCCGGGACCGCCGGCACCATGATCGCCAATTCCCTGTCGCGACGGTTGCCGTCGGGTTGGGAGATCGAGATGGTGGATCCTGCCTGGACCCACCTCTACCAACCCGGGCTGCTGTTTGTGCCTTTCGGCGACACTGACCCGGCGTCGTTGATCAAGCCGATCGAAGGGTTGTTGCCGGAGTCGGTGACGCTCACTCGCGCCGAAGTCGACCGGGTCGACACGGGCGCGCGTCAAGTGTGGCTCGATGACGGAAGGGCCGTTCAGTACGACCAGTTGGTCATCGCGACCGGAACGCGACTCAGGCCTGATATGACGCCGGGGCTCACCGACGCCGGATGGCGCGAGACCCGCCACGACTTCTACACCCTTGCCGGTGCAACAGCCCTGCGAGATGCACTTGACCGGTTCGCCGGCGGTCGCTTGGTCGTGCACATATCGGAGATGCCGATCAAATGCCCGGTTGCGCCACTCGAGTTCGCCTTTCTCGCCGATGACTTCTTCAAGAAGCGCCAGATGCGGGACCTGGTCGACATCTCCTACGTCACTCCGCTCTCGGGAGCGTTCACGAAGCCGATCGCTTCCGAGAAGCTCGCAGGAATGCTGGAGAGCCGGGGAATCGACGTGGAGACGGACTTCATGATCGAATCGGTCGAGGACGACGAACTGGTCTCATACGACGAGCGGCGCGTGGCCTTCGATCTGCTGGTGACGGTCCCCGTCAACATGGGTGCGGAGTTCGTCGGGAAGTCCGGTCTCGGTGACGAACTCGATCACGTGAAGGTGGACCCCCACACGTTCTTGGCGGTCGGCCACGAGAACGTATTTGCGATCGGTGACGCCGCCGCCCTTCCCATCTCGAAAGCGGGATCAACGGCTCATTTCGCTGTCGAGGTGTTCGTCGAGAACTTCATCGAGCACATCGCCGGTCGACCGATGGCCCATTCGTTCGACGGCCATGCGAACTGTTTCGTGGAGTCGGGGGCCGGAAAGGCCCTGCTTATCGACTTCAACTACGACACCGAGCCGCTTCCCGGCACCTATCCGGTTCCCGGATTCGGCCCCCTGCAACTGCTGCGGGAGACGCGACTGAACCACTGGGCGAAGCTGGCCTTCGAGAAGGTGTACTGGCACATGCTGCTTCCCGGTCGGCCGCTCCCCGTCCCGAATGCCATGTCCATGGCCGGCAAGGCCCGGCCTGTGAGAGAGGAGACGAAAGTATGACGGTCGCCATGATCGGAGATCGAGAGATCCATGTGGACTCCGAGGGGTTTCTCACCGAGCCCCGAGAATGGGACGAGGAACTGGCCAGGGTGCTGGCCTCCAACATCGGACTCGAACTGACCGAAGCCCACCTGGCGGCCATCCGGTTCGCCAGACAGGATCACGAAGCCACCGGTGAGACCCCCACGCTGCGGCGCATGGCCACCGCGGGTGGTGTGTCGACCAAAGAGATGTTCGCTCTGTTCCCGAAGAAGCCCGCCAAGAAGATGTCCTACGTCGCCGGCCTGCCCAAGCCCGTCGGTTGCGTGTGAAGGAGCACTCATGACCCTGACCACGGAATCCGCCCCGGTGCCCGCCTTCGACGACGAGGTCGACACGGCTCGCAAACTATGCATCATCTGTTCGAAGGGCTCTCTCGACATGGCCTACCCGGGCCTCGTGCTGGCGAATGCCGCCCTCGGCGAGGGGATCGAAACCCATCTGTTCTTCACGTTCTGGGGGTTCGACATCATCAACAAGGAGACGATGGGGCACCTCAAGTTCACCCCAGTCGGCAACCCGGCAACGCACATGCCGCCGTCACTGATGGGACTTCCCGGCATGACCGCGTTCGCCACCCACATGATGAAGAAGCAGATCGAAGGAATCGACGTTCCTGACGTTCCCGAGTTCCTGGAGATGATCACCGATGGCGGCGGTCATCTGTGGGCCTGTCGGATGTCGGCTGACATGATGCATATCGGCGAAGAGCAACTCTATGACCGGGTCGAGGGCATCATTTCCGCTGCCGACTTCATTGAACTCTCAGACGGGGCCCAGGTCATCTTCGTCTGACGTCCCCCGTATCCAACGGCGACTCACCGGGGTGAGCGCCGGGGATGGGAGGGTCTGGTACACGGCCCAGCGCCGGATGCGTTGGTGGTGCTCCGCTACGAAGAATGACCGCTCGCTACCGTCGCAGCGCATGGAGAACGTCGCGTGGTCGGTTCACGCCAGATTGGCGACGATAGAGCTGCAGCGTCCCGATAGGCACAACGCCATCACTTCGGACATGTTGCGGGCGATTACCGCCGCCTGTATCGAGATAGAGGCGTCCGCTGTAGATGTCGTCGTCCTCGAAGGGAGCGGTCCCAACTTCTCCGTCGGATTCGACCTGGACGAGATCGAGACCGGGAACACAGCCGACGGGGCGGTTGCCGGGTCTGAAGCCATCAGGGCGCTCCTCGACCTCGGCGCGGTGACCGTGGCCCGACTTCACGGCTGGGTTGTCGGCGGTGGGGCAGCGTTGGCGGCCGCCTGTGACCTGCGGGTGGGAGATCCGACGGTGACGATCAGGATTCCCGAGGTGCCGCTCGGCATCCCACTTGGGTGGGGGGCGATGCCGCTTCTTGTTGCGGAGATGGGACCGTCCGCGGCGAAGGATCTGGTGATGACCGGACGCGACATGGGTGCCGACGAGGCGTACCGCCGCGGGCTGCTCACCCGGCTGGCCGGCGCAGACGAACTCGACACCGAGGTCGACCGTCTCGTCGCAGAGTTGTTGGCCGTCCCCGCCGGCCCATTGCGATTGACGAAACAGCAAGCCAACGCCGCCGCCGCCATCATCCGGACCGGCGACGAGGATGCCACCCGACTCATCCAGGCAGTGACGAGTGACGACTTTGGTGAGGTCTTCCAGCGCTATCTGAAACGAGTCAGACGACGGTGAGCGTCCGCCGGCTCGTCGTCAGCCGTTCAGCACCGGTATCGCCCACCGCCACGGTGTCGGACACGAAGTAGTCGCCTGCGCCCGTCTCGAGCATCCACGACATCATGTGGAACACCATCCCGGTCGCGATCGGCGTTGTCGACTCGGGTCGCAGCGCCCGGGGCACGCCCCCGCCGCTCCAACTCGGAGGAAAGCCGATCCCGGTGGCGTAGCCGCAGTGATGACGCCGGTAGTGAGCCAGCCCGGCTTCGTCGACCACCGTCTGCCAGGCGCGATAGACCTCTCCGGCTGGCGTGAGGTGCCGGGCCGCGGCCATCGCCGCGTCGAACGCCTCGATCGCGACACCGGATACGAACTCCGATCCGGTAGGGGCTTCGCCCACGAAGATGAGCCGACCCATCGGTGCGTGGTATCGGCCGATCGAGCCGGCGAGCTCGATGAAGAGGCCGTCGCCCGAGCGCAGCGGATAGTCGGTCCACGTCGTGTGATCCTCGTTGAAACGATTCGTGGCGCGGACGAACGGCCAGAACGCCGGAGGCTCGCCGCCCGCCTTCATCATCGCTTCCACCGCGGCGGTGGCGACTTCTCGTTCGGTGACACCAGCACCCGCGGCGGCGATCGCGGCCGTTGTCATCGCGTCACTGATACGGGCTGTCCGCCGGGTCACGTCCAGTTCGGCGGGCGACTGGACGAGCCGACGTGATGCCACCAGGTCGGAGGCGTCGACGATCTCGCTCGACGGGAAGGCGTTGCGTACGCCGTGCGCCACCGACGCAAGCAGGTAGAGGCTCGACTCCTCCAGTCCTATCCGTTTCGCTGACGGAACCAATGACCGGATGACGTCGACGCAGTGTTGGGTGACATCGTCATGGTCGCCGTATCCGGCAAAGTCGAGGTCGGGGACGTCGCGTCCGATCGTGACGTGTTCCATCTTCCGGGCAACAAGCACAGGCTCGCCTTCCGCCGGGACCACCAGCAGATGGAATGCGAAATAGCCGAAGTGGTCGAGACCGATCAGCCAATAGATGTGCTCGGGAACGGTCACTGCCATCACGTCGAGACCGGCGTCCCTCACGGCGGCCGCCACCCGTGCCCGTCGCTCGGCGTACACCGACCT
>JBBDWN010000095.1:0-21775 GCA_040902855.1 Acidimicrobiia bacterium
GCCGAAAGCAGCGACCCGCATCTCGGTAGGCTCTCGGACGTGACTGCAGCTGATCTCTCAGACGCGATCGACGACCCACGGGACGAGGAGCTCCGCGCCGACATCCGCCGGCTCGGCGCCGAACTGGGCAACGCCCTGACACGCCAGCACGGGCCTGAACTGCTCGAGTTGGTGGAGCGGGTGCGAGCCCTGACCAAATCGGTGCGACTCACAGGTGACGAGTCGGCCGGAAACCAGTTGGAAGAGGCACTCGGGTCACTCGCGATCCCCGACGCCATCAACCTGGTTCGGGCGTTCTCGGCGTATTTCTATCTCGCCAACGTGGCCGAGCAGAGCCATCGCGTCGGCGACCTCGCCATGACCGACACGAACCGGACCATCGCCGCCACTGTCGACCGGATCCTGGAAGCGAACGTGGACCCCGAACTCGTGCGGGATGTCCTCGGACGCCTGGAACTCCGACCGGTCTTCACCGCCCACCCCACCGAGGCCGCCCGCCGCACCCTCCTCACCAAGATTCGAAGGATCGCCGAACTGCTCGGCGATCGATCCGATCCCCGACGAACGGACACCGATCGGCAGCGGATCGACCGGAGGGTGGCCGAACTGATCGATCAGGTGTGGCAGACCGACGAGCTCCGGGCGAACAGGCCGACACCGATGGACGAGGCGCGTTCGGCCGTCTTCTACCTCGACCAGATCGCATCCGACGTCATGGGAGACCTCGGCGATGAGATCGACCTGCAGCTCGCACGACTCGGCGAGGTGGCTGAACGGAGGCCGGCAATTCGTTTCGGCACATGGGTGGCAGGCGATCGCGACGGCAATCCGAACATCACACCGGAGCTGACCATGCAGGTGCTCGAGATGCAGCACGAACACGGTGTGCGTGCGCTGATCGAACATGTCGAGGCGGCGGCAGAGGAGTTGTCGATGTCCGCCCGAATTCACGGGATTTCTGATGCACTCGCCCACAGCCTGGAGGAGGACCGCGAAACACTCCCGGCGGTGTGGGAGAGGTTCAAGGTGCTGAACGCCGACGAGCCATACCGGCTCAAGTGCGCCTACACGCATCAACGGCTTCGCAACACTCAGCTTCGAATCGCCGGTGACGCTCGCCACGTGCCGGGCAAGGACTACCTCAGGCCCGACCAGCTTCTCGATGATCTGAGGCTGATGCAGCGGTCCCTCCAGGAGAACGCCGGTGGACTCATCGCCTCCGGCGCCCTCATGCGGCTCATCCGCAACGTCGAGACCTTCGGCTTCCACCTGGCGACCATGGACATCCGAGAACACGCCGAACGACACCACGAGGTGCTCGTCCAGCTCTACGACAGGATCGGAACGGACTACTCCAGTCTGAGTCGTCCCGAACGGCTCGAACTGCTCGCCGAGGAACTCGGCAACCGGCGACCGCTCGCCTCACCGGTGACGCCACTCGACGGGCGGGCAGCCGTCACCTTCGACACCTTCAGCGCCATCCGTCGCGCCCACGAGCGGTTCGGGCCAGAAGTCATCCAGTCCTACATCATCTCCATGACCCAGGGCGTCGACGACGTGCTGGCGGCGGCCGTGCTGGCACGCGACGCCGGACTGATCGACCTCCATTCCGAACATGCGGCCGTCGACATCGTTCCCCTGTTCGAGACGATCGAGGAGCTGCGGCGAGCCGGCGAACTCCTCGACGAGATGCTGTCGACGCCTTCGTATCGCAAGATCGTGGAGCTACGAGGCAACACCCAGGAGGTCATGCTCGGGTACTCCGACTCCAACAAGTTCGGCGGCATCACGACGTCACAGTGGGAGATCTACAAGGCCCAGAGGCTGTTGCGGAACACCGCCGCCGACCACGGCGTGACACTGCTCCTGTTCCATGGTCGCGGGGGAACGATCGGCCGGGGCGGCGGCCCCACCCATCAGGCGATTCTCGCCCAGCCTTTCAGCACGATCGACGGCGGCATCAAGGTCACCGAACAGGGCGAGGTGATCTCGGACAAGTACGGGTTGCCCGGCCTCGCCAGCCGCAACCTGGAACTCGCCCTGTCTTCGGTTCTCGAAGCCTCGCTGCTCCACCGCGTGTCCCGCCAGCCGAAGGAGGTCCTCGCTCTCTGGACCGAAACGATGGAGCTGATCTCCCAATCCGCGTTCACCGCCTACCGAAACCTCGTCGACACCGAGGGTCTCGTGGAATATTTCCTCTCGTCGACGCCGGTCGAGGAACTGGCGGACATGAACATCGGATCGCGACCGAGCCGTCGACCAGGCGGAGGGATGGGCCTCGACGACCTGAGAGCGATCCCGTGGGTGTTCGGTTGGACGCAATCACGCCAGATCGTGCCGGGGTGGTTCGGAGTGGGCACCGGGCTGGCGGCGGCCCGGCAGGCAGGGGCGTGGGACGTGGTCGAGGAGATGCAGGAGAAGTGGCTGTTCATGCAGACGTTCGTGTCGAACGTCGAAATGACCCTCACCAAGACCGACCTGGCCATCGCCAGCAGGTACGTGCGCCAACTCGTCGACCCCCGCCACCATCACCTGTTCGACGTCATCACCGAGGAGTACGTCAGGACATCCGAGGAGATCGCGCGACTGACAGGCAGCGCGCTGCTCGACAGGCTCCCCATCCTCCAGCGGACCCTCGCCGTGCGTGACTACTACCTCGACCCCCTCAACTACCTCCAGGTCTCGCTCCTCGAACGCAGTCGGGCCGGCGAGGGGAACGAGGAACTGGAACGGGCGTTGTTGCTCACGGTGAACGGAATCGCGGCCGGAATGCGAAACACCGGCTGAACTCGGGGGCCGGAACGCTGACATTGCGAGCAGTGCACGGCACGATTGAAGGATGCAGCGATCGACTCTCCTCGTTGTCGTCCTCCTCGCTTCTGCATGCGGGACGACCTCGACTTCGACGTCCACTCCGCCACCGACCGTCGGTTCGACACACCCCACAACCACAACGACCACCACAGAGGCTCGCGGCCTGCCGTTCCCTCCCGCCCCGGACGTCGGGATCGGACCACTCGACCCGGCAACCCTCAAAGTCGTCGACGGCATCTGGGCAGCCATTCCCGACACCGTCGACGCCGACGCCATTCGGCGGCTCGGACAGTCCGGTGACGCCCGGGTGGCGTGGCTCATCTCCGACCTCCTCCGGTTCGCCGGTGCGGGCGACATCCTGCGGGCGTCGACGGATGCGCTCACCCCGCTCACCGGCGTCGAGTTCAACGGCATCGGGACCTGGGTGTCAGTGACCGACTACCTCATCGCCTGGGACACGCCCGCCCCGCCCGGATATCTCGACTACAAGCGGCGACTCTTCACCGCAGTCGACGAACGGTGGGGATTCGTGTTCAGCGAACCGAATGAAATCGACCTGCGCTACCTGTCCTGGGGTGGGGTCCTGATCGACGACAGACCGCTCGGAGACCCGAATCCATGTGCGCGCGGGTGTATCCCCGCATTGGACGACCTGGCGATGACCGACGCTGCAGGCGGCGACTGGTATCCGGACGACGCCATCGTCTTCGGTGTCGTCATCGGCGAGGAGGCACGCGCCTATCCGAAGAACATCATGGAGATCCATGAGATGGTGAACGACACCCTGGGCGGCCGCCGGTTCGGGATGCCCTACTGCACGCTGTGCGCTTCGGCCCAAGTGTTCTTCACCGACGACGTGGCCGGCTTCGAGACTCCGGTGTTGCGGACGTCGGGGCTGTTGTCCCGATCGAACAAGGTGATGTACGACTTGGTGTCAGAGTCGGTATTCGACACCTTCACCGGGGCTGCCGTCACAGGCCCGATGCTGGAGGCCGGAGTGGTGCTGCAGCAGGCCAGCGTCATCACCACCACCTGGCGTGAGTGGAAGGCGGCGCATCCGGAGACAACGATCATCGCCGAGGACGGCGGGATCGGACGCACCTACGACCTCGACCCGCTGGGAGGTCGCGACGACAACGGTCCGATCTTCCCCATCGGCGACCGCGACCTGCGACTCCCCACCCAGGAACAGGTACTCGGTGTCATCCTCGACGACGGCACGCCGATCGCCTTCCCGGCCGAGGCTGCCCGCGAGGTGCTGGCTGCGGGTGATTCGGTGTCCCTGGCCGGCGCCGACCTTGTCCTCGACGGCGGCGGCCTTCGTGCCAACTTCGAAGGCGACCCCATCGCATCCCACCAAGCCTTTTGGTTCGCCTGGAGCCAATTCCACCCCGACACCCTGCTGTGGGAAAGGTGACCAACGTCTCTCCCCCCTCGACCGCAGGCCGTCTGGGGGGAGACAGCCGAGCCGCAGGCGAGGCAGAGGGGGGCCGCCAGCACAGCACGTCACAACCGAGAACGAGCCACACGCAATCGAGGTTGAGTTCGGTTCGGTACCCTCCGGGCCGTGTTCACCGTTGTTGCCCATCCTCTCGCCCAGCATTACCTGACCGATCTCCGGTCCAAAGACACCGACACGCCGCGTTTCCGAGCTTCCGCCCGCAGGCTCTCCTATCTGCTCGTGGCCGAGGCGACCGCCGATCTCGGACTTGTGGATGTCGAAGTCGACACGCCGTTGGAGCGGACCAAGAGCGGTCGACTCGCTCGACCCGTCGTCGCCGTGGCCGTGTTCCGCGCCGGTCTCGGGCTGCTCGACGCTGCCCTGGACATGCTCCCCGAAGCGCTGATCGGCTACGCCGGGGTGCAGCGCAACGAGGAGACGGCAGAACCCATGGAGTACTACGCCAAGTTCCCACCCATGGAGAACGCCCGGGTCCTGATTCTCGAGCCGATGCTCGCCACCGGCGGATCGCTGGCGTGGGCCGTGAACAAGGTCAAAGAGCACGGCGCCACCGACATCACTGCCGTGTGCGTGGTGGCCGCCCCCGAAGGTGTCGAGTACATGGAGCGGACTCACCCAGACGTCCGGATCGTCGCCGCCGCCCTCGATCGCGATCTCAGCGACCAGTTCTACATCCGTCCTGGGCTCGGCGACATGGGCGACCGTCTCTTCGGGACGTGATCGCCGACTTCGAAGCAAGGGCACTCGAGGTGGTCCGATCGATCCCGCCCGGACACGTCATGTCGTACGGCGAGGTCGCCGATGAAGCCGGCTCCCCACGGGCCGCTCGAGCCGTAGGCACCCTGCTGCGCACGACAGTCGAGGAGTGCCCCTGGTGGCGGGTGGTGGGGTGGGATGGTCGGCTTCGCGCCCCGGATGCCGACCGTCAGGCCAAGCTTCTGGCATCCGAAGGGATCGCGGTCCGCAACGGAAAAGCCATACTCGGAACATGAAGATTCGACGGGCAGTGATCGTGGTGATGGATTCGTGCGGGGCCGGTGAGGCGCCGGACGCCGCCGTCTACGGCGACGAAGGCTCCGACACCCTGGGACACACCGCAACAGCGGTCGGGGGCCTCGATCTGCCGCACCTGACTGCCGCCGGTTTGGGCAACCTCCACGGCTCGATCCTCGGGGTCCCACCAGTCGACTCTCCGACCATGGCGTTCGGCCGCCTGGCCGAAGCCTCCGAAGGCAAGGACTCGACGACCGGACATTGGGAGATCGCAGGGATCGTCACGAAAACAGGACATGCGACCTTCACCGGGGACGGTTTTCCCGCCGAGTTGGTCTCGGCAGTCGAAACCGAGGCGGGAGTCGAGTTCATCGGCAACGTCGCCGCCTCCGGCACAGACATCATCGAAGAACTCGGCCCCGAACACATGGAGACGGGCAAGCCGATCCTCTACACCAGCGCCGACTCGGTGTTCCAGATCGCCGCCCACAACGACGTGATCCCCCTCGAACGCCTCTACGAGATCTGCCGGATCGCCCGAGTCCACTGCAACCACTGGCAGATCGGCCGAGTCATCGCCCGGCCGTTCGTCGGTGAGCCCGGCTCGTTCCGCCGCACCTATGACCGCCAGGACTTCGCCATGCCGCCACACTCCCCCACGCTGTTGGACCACGCCAAGGCTGCGGGGCTGGAGGTGTACGGCATCGGCAAGATCGAAGACCTGTTCGCCGGCCAGGGTCTCACCGACGCGGCGCACACCGAAGGCGACCGGGACGGATTGGAACACACCGTGGCCGCCCTGCAGGAACGGACCCAGCCGGGGATCATCTTCACCAATCTGGTGGACCTCGACATGACCTACGGACATCGGGAAAACCCGGAGGGCTATCACGAAGGTCTGCGGCTGATCGATTCGTTTCTCCCGTCCCTCGTCGACGGGCTCGGCGCAGACGACCTGTTGTTCATCACGGCCGACCACGGCAACGACCCCACCGACGGCTCCACCGACCACACCAGGGAATACGTCCCGCTGCTGGTGGCGGGTATGAAGACGGCAGGGGTCGATCTGGGTGACCGGGATCAGTACTGCGACATCGCCGCCACCATCGCCGAAGGAATGGGCCTGCCGGCTCCTGCTCGCGGCGTGTCGTTCCTGGAGGAGATCTGGTGAACGTCGTCGACCTGATCGAGACAAAACGCGATGACGGACGGCTGTCCGACGACGAGATCGCGTGGTTGATCAAGGCCTACACCGCCGGGACGGTCACCGACTACCAGATGGCGGCGATGGCGATGGCAGTGTTCATCCGGGGTCTCGGACCCGAAGAGCTGGCGGCGTGGACGACGGCGATGATGCACTCCGGCGAGATCCTGGACTTCGACCACATCCCGGCCCCCAAGGTCGACAAACACTCGACGGGGGGCGTCGGAGACAAGGTCTCGATTCCCCTCGCCCCCATCGTTGCAGCGTGCGGAGTCGCCATACCGATGATGTCGGGACGTGGCCTCGGGCACACGGGGGGAACACTCGACAAGCTCGAATCGATCCCAGGGTTCCGCACCCAACTCTCCCCGGCTGAGTTCAAGGGCGTGCTCGAGAGACATGGTCTGGTGCTCGCCGGTCAATCTGAAACTCTCGTCCCCGCCGACCGCAAGCTCTACGCCTTGCGCGATGCCACAGGCACCGTCGCCTCGATCCCTCTCATCGCAAGCTCGATCATGTCGAAGAAGTTGGCCGAAGGCCTCGACGCCCTGGTACTCGACGTGAAAGTCGGTTTGGGCGCGTTCATGCAGGAGCTCCGTGATGCCCGCAGGCTGGCCGAGACGATGGTGGGCATCGGCACGAGACATGGAGTCGAGACCGTCGCAATGCTCACCTCGATGGATGCGCCGCTCGGCATGGAGGTGGGGAACGCTTCCGAGATACGCGAGTCCCTAGACGTGCTCCGGGGCAACGGCCCCGACGACCTCGTAGAGGTCACGATGGCACTCGGCGCCGAGATGCTCCGCGCCGCAGGGATCTCGAGCGATGACGCCGACGCCAGAAGGCGACTGGCCGACTCCGTGGGATCCGGACGGGCGATGGAGCTGTTCAGTGAGGTCATCGAGGCCCAAGGCGGCGACCCGCGAGTCATCGAAGACGGGTCGCTCTTGGCCACTTCGGACCGCTCGCATGATGTGACTGCGGAGCGGGGTGGGGTGCTGACCGTCTGTCACGCCCGCAAGATCGGGGTGGCGGCGATGCGGCTCGGGGCGGGCCGGGAGCGCAAGGAAGACACCATCGATCCGGGGGTTGGCATCACTCTCCACGCCAAGCCCGGTGACGAGATCCAGTCGGGCCAGCCGCTGGCCACCCTGCATTACCGCCATCCGGCGCGCCTGCAGGAGGCACTGCGAGTCCTCGACGGGGCATTCGACATCGGCGAGACGGCAGACGTCGGCCCGCTGATCATCGATCGGGTCGCCGCCGAAGCCTGACGATTCGGGTTACCGACCGAGCGGTCGGTATTGTCGCCGCACTACGACCAAGGAGACAGCCGATGAAGGTGGTTGTCTGCGTCAAGCAGATTCCCGATCCGGCCAGCGAGTACACCCTGGAGCCCGACAGCCATTGGCTCGTCAGACCCTCAGAACAGGTGCTCGACGACACGGACCGCTACGGAGTCGAAATGGGCCTTCAGCTCGCGCAGGCGAGCGAAGACGGGAGTGTGACCCTGGTCAGCATGGGTCCGACCGGCAACATGCAGGGCATCCGCCAAGCCCTCGCCATGGGTGCGGACAAGGCGGTCGTCGTCGACGACGCCGACCTGCGCGGGTCCGACGCGCTCACCACCGCTCGGGTGCTGGCTGCCGCCATCACGCGGGAAGGTTTCGACCTCGTCATCGCCGGCACCGAATCCACCGACGGCTACTCCGGTGTCGTACCGCAGATGGTCGCCGAGTTCCTCGATGTCCCCGCCCTCACCTATGCCACGAAGATCGAGATCGGCGACGGCGTCACCATCCATCGCCAGGCGACCTCCGGTTACGACACCGTCGAGGCATCCCTTCCCGCGCTTGTCACGGTGACCGCAGGCGTCGTCGAGCCCCGATATCCGACGTTCAAAGGGATCATGGACGCCAAGAAGAAGCCGGTCGACACCGTCACCGTGAACGATCTCGGCGTGAGTGCAGAAGTCGAACAGAAGGTGACGGCCGTCTCTCCCGCCCCGGAGAGGTCGGCAGGAACCATCATCGAAGACGACGGCGAAGGCCATCTCGCCATCGTGGCCAAGCTGCGCGAATTGAAGGTGATCTGAATGGCGAACGTATGGGTCTTCGTCAGGGAACAGGACGGCGGACCGTCCACGATCGGACTCGAACTCATCACCAAGGCGCGCACCCTCGGAGACGTCACCGCGATCTACGTCGGCGCCGGGTCCGATGAAGCGTTCGCCAGCGTCGGCGACCATGGAGCGTCGGCGGTATTCCACCTCGCGCCGGGCGATGCGCTCGTCTCCGCTCCCGTGGCGTCCGCCCTCGCCGACCTTGCGGGGACTCACAACCCCGACATCATCCTGTTCGGCCAGGCATACGACGACCGGGATGTCGCCGGGCGTCTGGCGGCGCGGATCGGACGAACCGTGCTCTCCAACGCCGTCGACGTGACGCTGGGCGACACCGTCGAGGCTACCCACGAGATCTTCGGCGGCAGCCAGCTGGCCACCTCGACGATCACGGGTGAGCGGCCCTATCTCGTCGTCGTGCGACCCAAGTCCTTCGAAGCGGCGCCCTCCGGCGGAGGCACGCCGGGAGTCACGACCGTCGACCTCCCCGACGTCGGTTCGTCCGCCGCTCGGGTGACTGGCAGCCACGTCGAAGAAAAGGAAGGACCGCAGCTCGAGGAGGCGGCAATCATCGTCGCCGGGGGCCGTGGCCTGGGCTCGGCCGAGAAGTACGCCATGATCGAGGCAATCGCCAAGCCGCTGGGAGCGGCCACCGGCGCCACCCGGGCCATCGTCGACGCCGGCTGGGTGCCCTACGCCAAACAGGTGGGCCAGACGGGTAAGACCGTCAAACCCGACGTCTACATCGCCGCCGGCATCTCCGGGGCCATGCAGCATCTGGTGGGCATGAAGGACTCCAAGACGATCATCGCCATCAACAAGGACCCCGAAGCCCCCATCTTCTCGGTGGCCGACCTGGGCATCATCGGCGACGTCAACAACGTCCTCCCCAAACTGGCAGAAGAACTGAACAAGGGCTGATCCGCACAACGCCCCGTACCCAGGGTTCAGCACCACCTATACGGTGGTTTTTGCGCACGAGTTCGTGGAGATCTCGTCCCGCGGTTCAGAGCGTGAAGCGGTGCGGAAGCAATTCGTCCATCGTGTGGGTGTTGACGGTGCCGTCGTTGGTGGCGACGTGGATCGTCTCGACACCGAACTCGGACATGATCTGCCGACAGCGGCCGCACGGATACGCCGAATCGACCGACTCAGCATCGATGCACGCCACCGCCACCACCGGCAGCCGACGATGCCCCTGGGTCACGGCGTAGTTCACTGCATTCGCTTCGGCGCACTGGCTCACCGGGAAGGCGGCATTCTCCACGTTGGCGCTGGTGATCACCGTCCCGTCTTCGGCCTGCACCGCCGCACCTACCCGGAAATTCGAATAAGGCACGTAGGCCCCGAGGGCCGCCTCCCGAGCAGCGGCGACGAGCTCGTCGCGGTCAAGCATCGGCCAACAACGCGTCGACGAAGGCATCCGGGTCGAACGGGATCAGATCGTCGACCCCCTCTCCCACTCCGATGAACTTGACCGGGATCCCAAGCTCCTGTTCCACCGCGACCACGATGCCGCCGCGAGCAGTTCCATCCAACTTGGACAACACGATGCCGGTCACCCCGGCCGTCTCGGTGAACAGGCGCGCCTGGGACAGTCCGTTTTGTCCCGTAGTTGCGTCGAGCACCAACAGCACTTCGCCGATCGGATCACCTTCCCTCTCCAGGACTCTCGTGATCTTCCCAAGCTCGGCCATCAGGTTCTTCTTGTTGTGCAGTCGTCCCGCCGTGTCGATCACGACTACATCGCGCCCTCTCGCCTTGGCTGCGGCAAGCGTGTCGAACGCGACGGAGGCGGGGTCCGAGCCTTGCTGACCGCTGACGATCTCAACGCCCACCCGGTCCGCCCAGGTTCGAAGCTGGGTGTCCGCGGCAGCGCGGAACGTGTCCGCCGCCCCCAGAATCGGAGTGAGGCCCCGCTCCCGCAGACGGGCGGCGAGCTTGGCGATCGACGTGGTCTTTCCGGTTCCGTTGACGCCGACGACGAGGACGACCGCCGGCGACCCGGTGAGAGTCAGCTCGCGATCACGGCCGTCGAGGATCTGACGGATTTCACGATCCAGCATCGACCGGGCCTCGTCCACATCGGCGGGGGCGCGGGTTCGCACCTCGGCCACGATGGCCTGCGAGGCTTCCACACCGACATCGGCACCGATCAACGCCTCCTCCATCTCCTCCCAGAAGATCGAATCCAGCTCACCCCTGGCGAAGACGGACCGCAACGACGTACCCAGCGACTGGCGGGTACGAGAGAGGCGGGACGTGAGCGAAGGGGGACCTTCAACTGAGGGCGGAGCGTCCACATCGGTCGACCGCCGACGAACCATGACGAATCCCGCGCCAAGCACCACGACGAGTGCGGTGACGACCAGGAGGAGTTCGAGCGTGTCCATGCCGGCCGGAGACTACCGACCGGAGGTGGACTCCAACTCTGCGCTCGCTTGGGCCATCGACTTGGCGACCACCTTCGACGAACCGCCCGGCTCCATCGTCACCCCATACAACACGTCACCGGCCTCCATCGTCTGCTGCTGGTGCGTGATGATCAGCATCTGCGCCTTGGGCCGGAATTCGTCGAGAAGCCGCACGAAGCGATGGAGGTTGGAGTCGTCGAGGGCGGCCTCCACCTCGTCCAACACGTAGAAGGGACTCGGGCGGGCGTCGAAGACGGCGAACAGGAACGCCAGCGCGGCGAGAGATCGTTCCCCACCGGACAGCAGCGACATGGCGGTGACTTTCTTGCCCAGCGGCTGAGCCTCGATCTCGACGCCCGTCGCCCCCAGATCATCCGGATCGGTGAGACGGAGCCTGCCTCGACCCCCAGGGAAGAGCACTTCGAAGTGACGCTCGTAGGCCTGGGCGATCTCCTCGAAGGCGGAGAGGAACTGGGTCTGGATCTCGTCGTCGAGTGCCGCAATCACCTTCCGCAACTCGTTGCGGGAGCCTTCCAGATCGTCGAGCTGACCCGTCAGGAAAGAATGTCTCTCCTCCAGTTCGACATACTCGGCGGCGGCCAGCGGGTTCACCGGACCCATCCGCCGCAGCTCCGCTTCGCGTGACGCCAACTCGTCACGGATGTCACCTTCGGTGTCGGGAATCGGAGCGGACAAGGCGGCTTCCTCGTCGGCATCGGCATCCCGACGCAAACGCTCGGCCACCTGCTCCCGGCGGACCCGAAGTTCGGCACGTTCGACTGCCAGGGATCCCAAGCGCTCCTTGGCGGCGGCCATCAGGCCGGCGTGCAGGTCATGGACCTCCTGCGCCTCGGCAAGACGGGCGCCGGCCTCACCGGCCTGAGCGCGCAGTTCGGCCTGACGTGAGCGCAACGACTCGAGATGGGTGCGTAGCGCGTCCGTGGCCTGACGGGCGGCGCTCGAGATGGCTTCGAGCCGGGCGAGCGACGCCTCGTCGACGGTGAGCTGGATGTCTGCGACGAGGAGCCGGTCGATCTCGACCCGGCGTGCCCGCAGCATCCCGAGTTGCTGCTGGGCTGCCCGGAGAGACGACGTGTGCTCCTGCCACGCACTGCGAGCCGCCTCCCGGTCGTCCGCTACTGCCCGGCGTCGTTCGACAAGTGACTCCCAGGCTGCCTGGCGCTCCGCTTCCTCGCCTTCCAGGGCGGCGAGCCGGGCACGCAATCCGGTGGCGAGTTCCACCCGCCCGTCGATTGCAGCCCGCAACGAGGACTCCCGTGATCCGAGCCGTTCGGCCTCTTGAATACCAGCCTGGACCTCACGTTCGAGTCGGGCGAGCGCCTCGATCGAACCGGCCATCCGTGCTTCCAACGACTCGAGCGTCTCGAGAGTGTCCCGCTCGGTCTGGCGAGCGTCGTCGAATGCGCGCTTGGCCTGGGAACGAAGACTCTCCGCCCGTGCGAGGTCGACTTCGGCCCGCTCGAGTGCGACTTCGGCTGCCTCGATCATCGCCGGAGAGGCGCCGTCCGGATGTGACACCCGCATGCCGTTGGCGGTGATCAGGTCGCCTTCGGGCGTGACGACCCGGATGTCGGGATGGGCGAGGGCGATGCGATGACCCGCCTGCCAGCCTTCGACGAGGTAGACGTCGCCGAGGAGGACGGCGGCCAGTCGGTGGTTTGCCTTCGATCCCAACCGGTCGATGAGACGCTCTGCTCCCGCAAAGGCCACCGGCAACTGTCGATCGCTCCCCGGGCTGAGGATGGACACGCCGCCGCGCCCGGCGGACTTCAACGCCGCGACGGCGCTCTCGCGTGACGCCACGTCGCCGAAGACGACGCCATCGGCCCAGGCACCGAGCGCTGCGTCGACCGCGGCGGCCAGATCAGCCGGCACGTCCAAGGCTGATGCCACCGATCCGACGAACCCGTCAGACTCCTCCACCATCGCTCGCGCCCGCTCGTCGGAGAGCCCTTCGGCGGCGGCGATCAAGGCATCGCGCTTCGCGGTTGCTCCTGCGAGCGCAATCCGCGCATCGCCGTGGGCCGCCTCCGCCTGCTCCCACCGCTCCTGGGCGGTCACCCTTTGCGCCTGGGCTGCCGTGTACCGCTCCTGAGCGGGCAGAGCGACGGCGTCGAGATCGCGAATCTCGTCGTTGACCCGACCGGCAGTGGCCTTCTCGCCGGCGATGCGCTCCCGAAGTGTCGTCAGACTGGTCTGCACCGCCTGCAGTTCCCGCCGGTCGCGCTCGTCGGCCATGTCGAGGGAACGCAGGTCGCCTCGCACGACGGCGATCGCTCCTTCCGTCGACATCTCCTCCTGTTCCGTGAGAGACCGCTCCTCATCCTCGAGCTGACGGAACACGCGCTCGGCGTCGACGGCCAGAGCGTCCAGTCTCTCTACGGCGGTCTCGGCCTCGCGCGTCTGCACTTCGATGTCCCCGGATTCGACCTCCAAGTCGCGACGTCGCTCGTCTGCACCTGCCAAGCGAGCGATACCGGAACGATGACGCTCATGCGCGACCTGGCCGATCCGTCGAAGGCGCTCGAGCACCGTCTCAGCCTTGGCTGCCGCCGCCGAATCGCGATCCAATGCCTCACCCAGGTCCCCGGCATCGGACCGGAGACCGGCCAGTTTCGAGGCAACTTCCAGACGCGTCTGCTCGGATTCGACGACGGTGCGTTCGTCGGCCGCGGCGGTGGCAGCGATTTCGGACGCTCGGCGGTCGATCGCCCTCAGATCCTCGGCGCCCACCGCCAAACGGAGTGCCTGCACCGCCTCGGCGACTTCCGCGTGACGCAGGGCAGCCGACGCCTGACGCTTGAGGGGACGCATCCGTTTGCCTATCTCGCCGAGGAGGTCACGCAGGCGGATGACGTCGGCATCGGTCCGTTCGAGGCGACGCAGCGCCTTGTCCTTGCGGACACGGTGCTTGAGGATCCCCGCCGCCTCTTCGACGACTGCCCTGTGCTGGTCGGGAGTGGCGTTGAGGATCGAGGTGATCTGGCCCTGGCCGATGATGACGTGTTGGTGGCGGCCGACCCCTGAGTCGCTCAGCAACTCCTGGATGTCGAGCAGGCGGCAGCCGACGCCGTTGATCTCGTAGTCGCTGGATCCGTCCCGATAGAGGCGTCGAGTCACACTCACTTCCGCCAGATCGAGCGGAAGCATCCCGGACGAGTTGTCGAAGACCAGGGTCACTTCTGCCCGACCGAGACCCGGTCGAGTGGCGGTGCCGGCGAAGATGACGTCGTCCATCTTGGCCGTCCGCAGCGCCTTCGGGGACTGGGTTCCCATCACCCAGGCAATCGCGTCGACGACGTTGGACTTCCCGGAGCCGTTCGGACCGACGACGACGGTCACACCGGGCCGAAACTCCATGCGGGTCCGATCGGCGAAGGATTTGAATCCAGTCAACTTCAGGGACTTGAGATACATGCCATTCCTCTGGGGACCGGTCCGTCACGACGGGTTTCCGGACCGGGTGAACTTACATCAGTGTGATTCAATTGAGGTTAGTGGGCGTGACCCGCAGGAAGCGAGCCTTCCGACAGCTTCGCCCAGGACCGTCAAACGGGAACCACGACCTGCGGCCGGCGGGTGACGAGCACCCACACGAGTCCACCCACCAGGGCGATACCGATCCACGCCGTCGAGGCGTAGCCAGGACCCTCGAGCAGGATTCCGGAACTGATCGTCGCGATCGCGCCGACGCCCCACACCATCGAGTCCACCTTGCCCTGGACGACCGGACGCAACCCCGGCTCCACCGCCACGGTCAGGAGGGTGCTCCCGGCGACAAACCCCAGGTTCCATCCGATGCCGAGCAGGAAGAGGCCCCATCCGAGGAGAATCGTGGCGTCGTGAGGTGCGAGGGCTGCGATCACCCCCGCTGCGACAAGGACCATCGCACCCGCCCACATCATCGGAATCGCTCCGACACGGTCGGTCACGCGACCGACGAGCGGGGCGAAGGCGAACATTCCCAGCGTGTGAGCGCTGATGATGTTGCCCACCGTCCCCAGACCGAATCCACCATTCTCCACGTGGATCGGGGTGGCCGTCATGATCAGCACCATCACGAAGTGGCCGATGACCATGGCGGCGACCGCCATCTGGACACCCGGTCGGGCGAACGGCGTGCGCGTCTCGGGGATGGCTGCGACGACCGACTCGTCGACGATGGCAAGGGTTGACGGGTCCGGTCTCAGCGCCGCCAGGCACAGCACGGTGGCGATCCCCATGAACACGGCAGTGGCCAGATACCCACCTGCGTATTCGACTGCGCCCAACTCGATGGCTACCCGGCCTCCCGGGTCGAGAAGCCGGGGACCGACGACCGCCCCGATGGTGCTGGCCCAGACGATCATGCTGACGGCGCTCCCCCGTCGATGCGGTTCCACCAGCTCCGCCGCGCTGTAGCGGGCGAGGTGGGCGGCGGCGTTTCCGAAGCCGATGACGCCCATTCCTGCGACGAGCACGACGAAGATCCCCGACAGGACGCCCAGGAACGCCACGACCCCGCCGGCGGTTGCGATTCCCATGCCGACGAGGAGTGACCGGCGTCGTCCGGCTCGCACGACGAGGCGTCCGAGCATTGCCGTCCCCACGGCAGTCGAGATCGTGCCGACCGCGGCAGGGACGCCGACGAGAAGCGACGAACCGGTGATCTGGCGGGCCGCCAAGGTCGACACGGTGACAGCGGCGAGGTACCCGGTGCTCATGGCGCCGACCGCTGCGAAGAGCACCCAGCGAAGACGAGCATGGGCGGACATCGGTGACACCATATCCGCGGCGCTGAGCCCTTCTGCTCTGCGTCGCGGTTCATTAATGAACCGCTGCCCCGCTAAAAAGCTAATTCACGACGAGGAAGTCTTGGACGGAGGGGTCGAGGGGGACGGCGGCGGATTCGACCCCGGTGACAGCCGAACGGGGCGGTCCCTCCCACAGCCAGTCGACGAAGCGCTCCACGGCCTCTTCTTCGCCCTGCGCCCACACTTCCACTCGACCGTCCGGAAGATTCCGCACCCACCCCCACAGTCCCACCCGTCGCGCCTCCTGACGGGTCATCTGTCGGTAATAGACGCCCTGGACCCGGCCCGACACGAATGCGTGGACGGCCTTCATCGCTGACACGACGGGCAGAAGTGCGTCGAGCGCTGGGCGATCACGGCTCGTTCGATCTGGGCACCGCACCTCCGGCACGCCTCTCCCGTTCGTCCGTAGACGGCCAGGCGCTCGGTGTACGTCCCGGCGCGACCGTCGGGGAGGAGGTAGGCGAGGTCGTCGAGACTGGTGCCGCCGTGCGCCAAGCCGTCTTCCAGGATCGGACGGACCGCCCTGCGCAATGCGAAGACCTCTGACCTCTCGAGCGACCCGGCAGGCCGCCGCGGGTCGATCCCGGCCCGGTGCAGGATCTCGTCGGCATAGATGTTGCCGATGCCGGCGAGGATCCGTTGATCGAGGAGCAATGCCTTGATGGCGGCGTTGCGACCAGCCAGTCGATCCGCCAGTTCCGGCCCGGGCGGCAGATCCTCGTACGCATCCCGCCCGAGCGAAACCATCGGCGAGGATTCCCACTCGTCGGGCGTGTACACGGCGACGAACCCGAAAGTTCTCGGGTCCACGAAACGCAGCTCGACGTCGGCGTCGGTGACCGCCACGAAGTTCGTGTGTGGATCGGTCGGTGTGTCTGTGCGCGCCAGCTGCATTCGACCTGACATGCCCAGATGCATGATCCAACGAAGGTCGCCCTCCACCTCGGCGATGATGAACTTCCCGATCCGACCGACGTGTCCGACCCGACGGCCGGTGAGTCGTTCTGACACATCCCCCGGCCGGTGATTGCGGCGTGCCATGCGGTCGCGTCGCACCTCCACCCGGTGGAGACGACGCCCTTCGAGCGCGGGGGCAATGGCACGACGAGTGGTTTCGACCTCGGGGAGTTCCGGCACGACCGAAAGGATGATACGGCCGGCAGACAACGTCGATCTGCATCGCCTACACCACCAGCTCGGCATGGCGCAGGGCAGCGGCGATCCGTTTGGCGCTCACCGTGCCCTTCGTCCCCAATTGTTGTGCGAAGTACGACACCCGGAGTTCCTGCAGCATCCAGCCCACTTCGATCAGGTTGGGAGTGACCCGAACCGACTCCATCAGACGGAGATGCTCGGATTCGAGTCGGTGCACCACCTCCATGTATTCGGAGTCGCGAGCGGGACGCTCCGGCAGCCGCTCGAGCCTCAACGCCATCGCCCGCAGGTACCGCTCGACATCTGCCACCCGCCTCGGTCCGATCGCCGCCAGGAATCCTGGGTATACGAGTCGAGCCACCTGACTCCGGATATCCGAAGTCGCCGTCTCGAATCTCGGCCCGACGGCGGCGTTGACGGCGATCTGGAGGTCCCGCAACGCCGCGAACAAGTCGAGCGACCGCCCACCGACTTCGACGATTCGATCCCCGAGCGCACCACTCGCACGCTCCGTCAGCCGCTCGGATTCAGCTTGAGTCCAGACCGGGCCGCCCAGGTCCGCCAACACGGCATCGGCGGCGCATTCGACGCAGTCGACCACCCAGTCCGACCTGTCGCCGTACGGCCCGAGTCCCAAGTCCGACTTCGCCTGGGGGGTCAGGAGCGGATCGAGCAACGCGGACGCTCGTTTCGCCCCCAGGGCGAGCAGACGGCGAGTCCCGAACCACATCGCCTCGGTCTGTTCGTCCCTTGTCGCCAGCACTCGGATCGACACCGAATCCCCGTCATCGATCAGAGCGGGGAAGGCGGTCACGGCATTGAGCGGTCCGGGAAGGCGAATCGTGCGGGGCAGGTCGCCGAAGTCCCACCGCTTCAACCCCGACCGCTCGATCGGGTGCGAGTGTCGGGAGACAACATCTCGAAGGTCGGATTGCAGCGTCGCCCGGATCTCGGCCAGGTCGTCGCCGACCGCCAGCACACTTCCACCGTCGTCGACGATGCGGAAGGTCGGTTTCAGATGTGACGGGAGCCTGTCGAGGTCGAAGTCGTCGGCGACGATGGACAGGCCGCTCATTCGGGAGAGTTCCCGACGGACGTGGTCGAGAAGGCCGCCGGTCGGGGGTGAAGCCAGGACGGATGCGGCGGTTTCGGCAACCGGCAGGAAGTTCTTGCGAAGGGACTTCGGCAGTGAGCGAATGAGCGAGACGACCAGCTCCTCGCGATGACCCGGGACGTGCCATTCGAACACCGACGGATCCAGGCGGTCGAGTCCGGTCGCCGGAACATCGATGATCACCCCGTCGATCTCGCTGCCCGGTTGGTAGGTGTAGTGGATGGGGGCGACCAGATCGCCGTGATGCCAGGCGTCAGGGAACTCGGACGAGTCGAGGCCACCCGTCTCGGGAGTCACCACATCGTCGATCGACAGGTCGAGCCGATGGGGATCGTGACCGACGACCTTCCGCCACCAGGCGTCGAAATGCCGGGCCGAGGTGACATCGGCGGGGATCAGCGGGTCGAAGAACGCGAAGATCTGGTCGTCCTCCGCCCTCAGATCAGCCCGGAACCGCGCCTCCAGCTCTTCGACCTCTTCGAAGATGTCCGAATTTCGGCGGACGAACGGATGGGGACTCTCCCACTCGCCGTGGATCAGGGCGTGCCGGATGAACAACGCCCTGGCTGCCGCCGGATCGATGCCGCCGAACTGCACCGGACGATCCGACACGAGCGGTATCCCGTAGAGGCTCACTGTTTCGTGGGCCATCGCCGCACCGCGCTCCATCTCCCACCACGGCTCCGAATACGACCGGGTGATGAGATGTCCGGCCATCGCCTCGATCCACTCCGGTTCGATCTTGGCGACGCCGCGGGCCCACACCCGAGTCGTCTCGACGATGTCGGATGCCATCACCCATTCGGGAGCCTGTTTGAAGAGGACCGAGCCGGGTGCGATCGCGAAACGTGCCCCGCGGGCGCCCCGGTACTCGAAGCCGTCCGGATCCTTGCGACCCACCTGGGAGAGAAGACCGGAGAGCACCGCCCGATGAATCATGTCTGCATCCGAATCCCGCCCCGCGCCCCGCAACCCGACTTCGGCACAGACCCTCCGCAACTGGCTGTGAACGTCTTGCCACTCCCGCACCCTGCGGTGGTTGAGGAACTCGTCCCGGCACAGCCTGCGGAACTGATTCGATGTAAGGGACCGACGCTTCGAGCCGAGGTACTTCCAGAGTTGCAGCCAAGCCAAGAGATCCGATCCCGGAGTGCTGAACCGGGCGTGGAGCGTGTCGGCCTTCGCCTCCTCGCCGGTCGGACGCTCGCGCGGATCGACGATGGAGAGCGCCGCCGCAATGACGAGAACCTCGGACAGACAGCCCGTCTGTGCAGCCGTCTGCAGCATTCGGCCGATGCGCGGATCGACCGGGAGGCGGGCGAGGGTGCGGCCGGTCGAGGTGATCCGCAGCTGCGTCGACTCACCTTCGACCGCTCCCAACTCCTCGAGGAGAAGCCTCCCGTCACGGATCGCGCGGGAATCCGGCGGTTCGAGGAACGGAAACGACTCGATGTCGCCCAGACCCGCCGCGGCCATCTGCAACATGACCGACGCCAGGTTCGTTCGCAGGATCTCCGGTTCGGTGAAATCCGGACGGGAACCGAAGTCGTCTTCCGAGTACAGCCTGATGCAGACCCCCGGACCCAGCCGCCCGCACCGTCCCGCCCGCTGGTCGGCCGACGCCCGGCTGATCGGCTCGATCGGGAGTCGCTGAATCTTGGTGCGGCGGCTGTATCGGGAGATCCTCGCCGTGCCCGGATCGACCACGTAGCGAATTCCGGGAACGGTCAACGAGGTCTCGGCGACGTTCGTGGCCAACACGATCCTGCGACCCTGATGCGGGGCGAACACCCGGTGCTGCTCGGACGAGGACAGCCGGGCATACAGCGGGAGGATCTCGGTGTTCGGCAGCCGCATCTCCCCCAACGCCTCGGCTGCGTCACGGATTTCGCGCTCACCTGAGCAGAACACGAGGATGTCGCCGTGGCCGACCTTGGTGAGCTGGCGGACGGCGTCACAGATCGCATCGGGCTGTTCGAGAGGATTGCCGTCCGAGTCGACGGGTTCGGCGTAGCGAATCTCCACCGGATAGGTCCGGCCTGAAACCTGCACGACGGGAGCGTCGTCGAAGTGGGCCGAAAATCGCGCCGTGTCGATCGTGGCCGACGTGACGATGACCTTGAGATCGGGCCGCTCGACACACAGCCGCTTGAGGTAACCGAGGAGGAAGTCGATGTTGAGACTCCGCTCGTGCGCCTCGTCGATGATGATCGTGTCGTAGGCCAACAGACGCCGGTCACTCTGGATTTCGGCGAGCAGCAGCCCATCCGTCATCACCTTGACGAGCGTGTCGACGGCCACGGTGTCGTCGAACCGCATTGCATATCCGACCGGGGCACCCTCGCCAAGCTCTGATGCGACCCGCTCGGCGATGGTCCGGGCGGCGATCCGACGTGGCTGAGTCTGGCCGATGAACCCCGCGACGCCCCTGCCGAGTTCGAGGCAGAGCTTGGGAAGCTGGGTGCTCTTCCCGGACCCGGTCTCACCGGCCACGATCACGATCTGATTGTCCCGGATCGTCTCGAGGAGTTCGTCACGCCGATCGGTGATGGGAAGTTCTTCGGGATAGGCGATCTTCGACGGCAGCGCCGCTCGACGCGCCGTCATCCGTGCCTCGGACTCGACCAGGTCAGACTCGATGGCTGCGAACGCCGCGGATCGTTTCGATCTCACGCCGATGCGCGCCGCACCCCGGATCCGCGCTTCGATCCGACGCCGATCGGCAATCGTCAACAGTTCCGCCCGCCGGCGGAGTTCGGCTACATCCATGGCTCTCAAGTATCGCCGACACAGTGACGGCCACGCCTGCCGCTAGGTTTCCGGCGATGCGACCGATGGAACTGCGTCCCCGCACCGTCGGGGAGATCCTCGACCTGGCCTTCAAGCTGTACACGTCGCACATTCGCAAGCTGCTGATCATCGCCGCGGTGGTGTTCATCCCGATCGGGATGATCCAATTGTTCGTCGCGGCGGGCTCGGGGATCGACACCATCGATCTGTTCGATCCCGAGGCACTGGCGAGCGGCGAACTCCCCGCCGGATTCATCTCGTTCCTCGGGGGGACGTTGGCACTGTCGCTGATCTCGCTCATCGGAACCCTCTTCGTGCAGGGCGCCGCGATCAAGCTCTTTGCCGGAGCGTTTCAGGGCATCGAACAGTCCTGGCAGGACTCCGTACGGTTCGGAATCGACAAGTCGCTGTTGATCCTCGGCACGGCGATCATGGCCGCGCTCGGCAGCGGAATCGGACTGATCTTCTTTCTGGCGCCGGGCATCTGGTTGTGGACGTCGTGGTACGTGGCGATACCGGCCCTACTCGTCGAAGGCACAGGTCCGATGGCAGCCCTCGGCCGGTCGTTCCAACTGGTCAAGCAGCGCTTCTGGCCGGTGCTCGGTGTCGGCGCCCTCGCCTGGCTCATCTCCCAGGTCGTCGTCCAGTTCCTGGTTCTCGTGATCGACGTCGTCGCGGTCGTGCCTGCGGCGATGGCGGCGGCCGAGACAGGAACCCTCGACGGCGGTGTCTACAGCGCATCGGTCCTCGCCAGTTCCGTGGCAAGCATCGTCACGGTGCCGTTTCTCGCAGCCGTCGCCGTTGCGGTGTATTTCGACCTCCGGGTCCGTTTCGAGGGCTTTGATCTCGAAACGCTCGCCCGCCAGTCGGACAACCTGGAGATCCCGCCA